>JANXOV010000051.1 GCA_025357635.1 Pseudomonadota bacterium | reverse complement strand
AAGCGTGATATCCAGATGACCACGGCGGTGGACCCCAGCCTGATCGGCGGCGCTGTGATCCGTTGCGGCGATCTGGTCATCGACGGCTCGCTCAAGGGCCGGCTGGCGCAGCTGCGAACAGAATTAAGCAATTGATCAATTGGTTGTAAGCGGGCGCACGCGGTGCGCACCCGCATGAAGAGGTTTGACTAATGTCCATCAAGGCATCTGAAATCAGCGAGCTCATCAAAGAGCGCATCCAGAAGTTCCAATCGGCAACGGATGCCCGCAACGAGGGCACCGTGGTCAGTGTGACCGACGGCATCGTGCGCATTCACGGACTCGCCGATGCGCGCTACGGTGAAATGCTCGAGTTCACCGGCGACACCTTCGGCCTGGCCTTGAACCTGGAACAGGATTCGGTCGGTGCCGTCGTTCTCGGCGACTACAAGCACATCTCCGAAGGCGACAAGGTCAAGACCACGGGCCGCATTCTGGAAGTGCCGGTGGGTCCGGAGATTCTGGGTCGCGTCGTTGATGGCCTGGGCAATCCGATCGACGGCAAGGGTCCTCTGAAAACCACGCGCAAGGCGCCGCTGGAGCGCGTGGCGCCGGGCGTCATTTTCCGCAAGAGCGTGTCGCAGCCGGTGCAGACCGGCCTCAAGGCCATCGACTCCATGGTGCCCGTCGGCCGCGGTCAGCGCGAGCTGATCATCGGCGACCGCCAGACCGGCAAGACCGCGGTGGCCATCGACACCATCATCAATCAGAAGAGCACCGGCGTTAAGTGCATCTACGTGGCCATCGGCCAGAAGCAGAGCTCCATCGCCAACGTCGTGCGCAAGCTCGAAGAGCACAATGCGCTGGCGCACACCATCATCGTCGCCGCCTCCGCCTCCACGCCCGCCGCTCTGCAGTACCTGGCGCCTTACGCCGGCTGCGCGATGGGCGAGTACTTCATGGACAATGGCGAAGACGCGCTGATCGTATACGACGACTTGTCCAAGCAGGCTGTCGCCTATCGCCAGATCTCGCTGCTGCTGCGCCGCCCGCCGGGCCGTGAAGCCTATCCTGGTGACGTGTTCTACCTGCACTCCCGTCTGCTCGAGCGCTCCGCTCGCGTCAACGAGGAGTACGTGGAGAAGGCGACCAACGGCCGCGTCAAGGGCAAGACCGGTTCGCTCACGGGGCTTCCCATCATCGAAACCCAGGCGGGCGACGTCACGGCCTTCGTGCCCACCAACGTCATCTCCATCACCGACGGCCAGATCTTCCTGGAAACCGATCTGTTCAACGCCGGCATGCGCCCGGCCATCAACGCCGGCATCTCCGTCTCCCGCGTCGGCGGCGCCGCGCAGACCAACATCATCAAGAAGCTCGGCGGCGGCATCCGCCTCGCGCTCGCACAGTTCCGGGAACTGGCGGCCTTCTCGCAGTTTGCCTCCGACCTCGACGAAGCCACGCGCAAGCAGCTCGAGCGCGGTCAGCGCGTCACCGAGCTCATGAAGCAGAAGCAGTACTCACCCATGTCGGTGGCCGAGATGGCGCTGTCGCTGTACGCGGGCAACAACGGCTTCTTCGACAAAGTCGAGCGCCGTAAAGTGGTGGAAACCGAAGCTGCGCTGCAGTCTTTTGCCAAGACGAACTATGGCGCGCTGCTGGCCACCATCAACGACAAGCCCGATCTGTCCAAGGAAGTGGACGCGCAGCTGAAAAAGGCCTGCGAAGAATTCTTCGCCACGGTCTGACACGATGGCTGGCGCAAAGGAAATCCGCAGCAAGATCTCGAGTATCAAGAATACTCAGAAGATCACCAAAGCCATGGAAATGGTGGCCGCCAGCAAGATGCGCAAGGCGCAGGAGCGCATGCGCGCGGCCCGGCCTTACGCTGAGAAGATCCGCAACGTCATCGGTCATCTGCGCCACGCCAATCCAGATTACAAGCATCCGTTTCTGATCGAGCGGCCGATCAAATCGCTCGGGTTGATCATCGTGAGCACGGACCGCGGTCTGTGCGGCTCCTTGAACGCCAACCTGTTCAAGGTGGCGATCACGGAGATCCGCGCCGCCCAAGGCCGCGGAGAAAAGATCCACCTGTGCCTGATCGGCACCAAGGCCGTGCAGTTCTTCCGCCGCGTCGGACTGGAGATCGACGCCTCCACCACGCATCTGGGCGACAAGCCGCACATCACCGACCTCATCGGCACCATCAAGGTCATGCTCGATGCGTACCGGGACGGCAAGATCGACCGGCTGGTGCTGGCCAACAATACGTTCGTCAACACCATGACGCAGAAGGGTCAGGTGCAGCAGCTGCTGCCCGTGCAATCCGCCGATGCGGGCGATCTGCAAAAAATGTGGGACTACATCTACGAACCCAGCGCGCGCGAACTGCTCGATGGCATTCTCATGCGCTACCTCGAGTCGCAGGTGTACCAGGGTGCGGTGGAAAACGTCGCCTGCGAAATGGCGGCGCGCATGGTGGCCATGAAAAGCGCCTCGGACAACGCCGGCAAGCTCATCGATGAGCTGCAGCTCATCTACAACAAGGCGCGTCAGGCGGCCATCACCAAGGAATTGTCGGAAATCGTCGGCGGCGCTGCCGCAGTTTAGCCAAGACTTTTAAGGATTGTTAAGTATGTCCAGCGGAAAAATCGTTCAAATCATCGGCGCGGTCGTCGACGTGGAATTCCCGCGCGATCAGATCCCCAAGATCTATGAAGCATTGAAACTGGATGACGTTGATCTGACGTTGGAAGTGCAACAACAGCTCGGCGACGGCATCGTGCGCACCATCGCCATGGGCCCCTCCGAAGGCCTGCGCCGCGGACTTACCGTGAAGGCGGGCGGCAAGCCCATCTCCGTGCCGGTGGGCGCGGGCACGCTGGGCCGCATCATGGACGTACTCGGTACGCCGCAAGACGAGCGCGGTCCGGTCAAGGCCACCCAGTATCTGCCCATCCACCGTCCCGCGCCGTCCTACGACGAACAGGCGGGCGGCCAGGATCTGCTGGTCACGGGCATCAAGGTCATCGACCTGCTCGTGCCCTTCGCCAAGGGCGGCAAGGTCGGCCTGTTCGGCGGCGCCGGCGTGGGCAAGACCGTCAACATGCTCGAACTGATCAACAACATCGCCAAGCAGTACAGCGGCCTGTCGGTGTTCGCAGGTGTCGGTGAGCGCACACGCGAAGGCAACGACTTCTATCACGAGATGATCGAATCCGGCGTCATCGACAAGGACAAGCTGGAAAACTCCAAAGTGGCCATGGTGTACGGCCAGATGAATGAGCCGCCCGGCAATCGCCTGCGCGTCGCTTTGACCGGCCTGACCATGGCCGAATTTTTCCGCGACGAGAAACAGGCCAACGGCAAGGGCCGCGACGTGCTGTTCTTCGTCGACAACATCTACCGCTACACGCTGGCCGGCACCGAAGTGTCCGCGCTGCTCGGCCGCATGCCTTCCGCCGTGGGCTACCAGCCGACGCTGGCCGAGGAAATGGGCGTGCTGCAGGAACGCATCACCTCCACCAAGACCGGTTCGATCACCTCAATCCAGGCCGTGTACGTTCCCGCAGACGACCTGACCGACCCGTCACCTGCAACGACGTTCGCGCACTTGGACGCCACCGTGGTGTTGTCGCGTCAGATCGCATCGCTGGGCATCTACCCTGCCGTGGATCCGCTGGACTCCACCAGCCGCCAGCTCGATCCGCTGGTGGTGGGCGAGGATCACTACAACACGGCGCGTGCCGTGCAGGCGATCCTGCAGCGCTACAAGGAATTGCAGGACATCATCGCGATTTTGGGCATGGACGAACTGTCCGCCGAAGACAAGCTCTCCGTGTACCGCGCGCGCAAGATCCAACGCTTCCTGTCACAGCCCTTCAACGTCGCCAAGGTGTTCACCGGCCAGGACGGCAAGATCGTTCCGCTGAAGGACACCATCCGCGGCTTCAAGGCCATCATTGCCGGCGAGTACGACCACCTGCCCGAGCAGGCTTTCTACATGGTCGGCGGCATTGAAGAAGCCGTCGAGAAAGCCAAGACGCTGCAGTAAGAGACCATGGCCAACACCATTCACCTCGACATCGTCAGCGCCGAAGGCCAGATTTTCTCTGGCGACGCCAATAGGGTGTTCGTGCCGGCCTCGGAAGGGGAGATCGGCATCGCGCCGCAGCACGCACCGCTGCTCACCACGCTCAAGGCCGGTGAAGTGCGCGTGCAGATCGACAATCAAGATGAACAGTCCTTCTACGTCGGCGGCGGCGCGCTGGAAATCCAGCCGCACCTGGTCACGGTGCTGGCCGACACGGCGGCGCGCGCGCATGATCTGGACGAAGCGGCGGCGCTCGCCGCCAAGCAGCGTGCACAGGAAGCCATGGCTGATCGCAGCAATCTGATCAATCTGGCCGAGGCGCAGGCGGAGCTGGCGCGCGCCATGGCGCAGCTGCGCGCCATCGAACGGCTGCGCAAGAAACGCTGAAGCGCGGCATGCAGCCGCGGCGAGACTTCTTATGAATCTCTCAGTGGTGATACTGGCGGCAGGACAGGGCAAGCGGATGAAATCCGATCTGCCCAAGGTGTTGCAGCCGCTGGCCGGCACGCCGCTGCTCAAGCACGTCATCGACACCGCGCGCGCGCTCCAGCCTCAGGACATCTACGTGGTGTTCGGTCACGGCGGGGAGCAGGTTCAAACGGCGCTGGCGCTCGAGCCGGTCAAATGGGTGCTGCAGGCGCAGCAGTTGGGCACCGGCCATGCCGTCATGCAGGCCGTTCCTGCGATTCCTGACGCTCATCTCGTACTCATTCTATACGGCGATGTGCCCCTGACGCGCACCGCGACACTGCAGCAGTTGATCGCTGCCGCCGGACCGCAGGCCATGTCCGTGCTGTCGGTCACCCTGCGGGACCCGAGTGGCTACGGCCGCATCGTGCGCGATGCCGCCGGCCACGCATCGGCCATCGTCGAGCACAAGGATGCCACCCCGGCACAATTGTCGATCTGCGAAGTCAACACCGGTCTCATGGCGGTGCCGGCGCGTCAGTTGCGCGGCTGGCTGCAGGGACTGCGCAACGACAATGCGCAGCGCGAATACTATCTGACGGACATCCTCGCACTCGCAGTGCGCGATAAGCTGAGCGTCAATGCGGTGATCGCCGCGTCGGAAGTCGAGGTGATGGGCGTGAACGACAAGGTGCAACTGGCGGAAGTGGAGGCGGGCTTGCGTCAGCGGCGCGCGCGCGACCTCATGCTCGCCGGCGCGACGCTGGCGGACCCCGCGCGCGTCGACATCCGCGGCGAGGTGGAGGTGGGCCCGGACGTATTCATCGACGTCAACGTGGTGCTGATCGGCAAGATCAAGATCGGTGCGCGTGTGAAGATCGGTCCAAATTGCTTCATAACCAATGCGCAGATCGGCGATGACACGGAGCTGCGCGCCAACTGCCACATTGTCGATGCGACGATCGGCCGGCGCTGCGACATCGGACCCTTCGCGCGTCTGCGACCCGGCACGCTGCTGCACGACGCGGTGCACATCGGCAATTTCGTCGAGATCAAGAACAGCGAGATCGACGAGGGCAGCAAGGCCAATCACTTAAGCTATGTGGGCGATGCGCGCATCGGCAAGCGCGTGAATGTGGGGGCCGGCACCATCACCTGCAATTACGATGGCGTGAATAAATGGCCCACGCTGATCGAGGACGGGGCCTTCATCGGCTCAGGCACCATGCTGGTGGCGCCGGTGCGCATCGGCTCGGGCGCCACCATCGGCGCAGGCTCCACCATCACCAAGACAGCGCCTGCCGGCACGCTCACCCTGGAACGCGCCAAGCAGGTGTCGATCAATGAATGGCAGAGCCCGAAGAAATTCGGCGCCGAGGAAAAAAAGACGCGCATCGATGCGGCGTTGAAGAAGTCTGAGAACTGAACGGCAGCGCGCCGTTCAAGGCGCTCCCAGGTTCGCGGCAAGGAATTTTTCGATCGATTGCAGCAGCTTGATTCGCTCGGCTTCGCGCCACAACGAGTGATTGCCACCATCGATGTCGACGAATTCCACGGTTTTGCCTGCGCGTTTGAGAGCGCTGAGCATGTCCTTGGAATGGTGCTGCTCCACGTTGAAGTCGCGGTCACCGTGCACCAATAAAATCGGAATGTTCACCTCTGCCGCATGCCTTCGCGGCGAGTCCTTCTTGAGCTTGTCGCTATCGGTGCCGATCTGGCGGCGTGCGATGGCGGCGTTGGAGAAGTGACGGGCGTCGAACTCCAGTTCGATCAGGTCGCTGACGCCTGCGATGCTCACCGAACAACGATACAAGTCGCTGTTGCGCACCGCGCCCAGCAGCGCCGCATATCCACCGAAGCTCCATCCGAGGATGCACACGCGTTTGGGGTCGGCGATGCCTTGGGCGATGGCCCAGCGAGTGGCATCGGTAATGTCCGAGTAGGTCAATCCGCCCCAGTCCTGATGCGCCGCGTGGAACCACTGCGAACCGTAGCCGTCGGAGCCGCGGAAGTTCATTTGCAGAACTGCATAGCCGCGGTTGGCCAGGAACTGAGTGAGGAAGTTGAAGCCAAAGCTTTCTCTGGCGATGGGTCCGCCGTGCGGCATGACGATCAAAGGCAGGTGCTCGGCCTTCTTTCCGACAGGAACGGTCAGGTAGCCGGGGATGGGTGTGCTGTCGCCTGCCGGATAGTGGATCCATCGCATCCTCGCCATTTTCTCCGGCGGCAGATCTGGGAATGCGGCGCCCACTTCCTGGAGTGTGCCGTGAATGGAATCGAAAACGAAAAATCGCCCTGCGTCGGTGTCGCTGTACGAGGTGATCACGAAGGTTCGCTCATCGCGGGTCATGTCCAGGATGGTATTGAACGTACCGGGCACGACACGGTTGACTTGTTCGATCACGGATCTCAAATAGGGGTCGGTGTAATAGGCATGCGGTTCCTCCGTTTCATAGATAACACCGAGCATCCGGCCGTCTTTGGCCAGCAAGGGGGAGCTGACGTCCACCAGTGGGTGGCTGAAGACGACGCTGGGCTCTTCGTGATCCTCCAGATCCAGCTTCCACAACGCTTCGCGTCCATCAGAATTTCCTCTGGCGAACAAGGTGTTGGTTTTAGCCACCACCGAAAAAGGCGTCAGGATATTTTCAGGCTGTGAAAACGCCTCGAACTTGCTCAGCAGACGCCACTCGCGCTGGCCGTCCAGGCGGCCAAAATAGGAGATCTTGGTATCGTCGTAGCCCCAACCCAAACGAACCTGCCCATGGTGGTCGGTTCTGAACGAGCGGATCGGCGGCCGCGCGCGCGTATTGATGCGCATCGAGCCCGTGCGCACGTTGAGCGCGAAGACCGACGGGAAGTTGTCGGCAGAGTCTGGCTCAACGGCCTGCACAAGCACCGTATCCGCAATTCCCGGCGACCAGTCGATGACATCGTCCTGGAACTGCGATTCGCCACGCGCTGAATTCTGGATCAAAACCTTGCTGTTCTTGCCGTCCGCGTCGATCGCCACCATGCGAGTGACGGGATAGTGATTGCCCATGTCCGATGCGGTGCCCCGATATCCGCATAGCAGACGCACGTCGCTGGCCCAGCGGCACCAGTCGACGTCGAATTGATCGTACTTATCGGTGCCCATGGCGCCGGTGAGTTTTGCCTCACCCCGCCAGTCCAGGATCGCCACCGTGCGGCGGTCCTTGGGAGCGGAGATGATCGCAAGGTAGCGCCCGTCGGGGGAAATGGAGACGCTGCTGATGCGTTCCAAATGCGCGAAGTTTTCGATCGGTAGCGTTTCGTTGGCGAATGCCGGCATGCCACAAAGAATTGCAATCGTTCCGATCAGCTGCATCAGCGGTCTGGCTTTCATGATCATCCCTGAATCAATACTGCATGCGTCAGATTAAGCCAAGCCCTACCCCGCCACCAGCAGCGACTTCGCAAAAGCCGCGTGCAGCTTGCCAAGCGCGCGCGCCAGATGCATGAACCCGGCGAGCAACACCACGCCGCTCAGCACCCACAAAGGCAGCGCCCAGGTCGTGCCCAGCCAGGTCGGCGCGAAATCCACGCCCGAAAAATGGAAATCCCCATTGCCCCAGAAGTGATCGCCCAGCCAGCCGAGACGGTGGGCAATTTCCGCTGCCGGAGCGAAAATCAGTGACAGGCTGACGGTCAGGCCCACCACCGCCGTCGTGAAGTACACGATGCCCAGCGGCAGCATCAGCATGAAGTAGGCCAGCGTCGTCCAGGTGCGCCAGTCCTTCAGCATATTCCCCATGCGGCTCCAAAAACTGGCGGGCGGGCCGGGGTGAACCGGCCGACGCGGCATGCGCTCGCCTGTCATGGCTTCGAGCAGCCGGCCTTCGGCCAGCGACACCACGCGCGACAGGCCGATGAAGGCGAGAAAGAAGGGCACGCCGATGATCAACACGGCAAGGCCGGCGGACAAGGACAGACCGGTGACCGCAAAGGTGAAATAGATGATGCCGGTGGCGAGCGACAGCAGCATGAAGAACACCGAGGTGTAGGCGCGCGGATCCAGAAACACATCGAAGAAGCGGCGCACCGAACCCTTGCCGTTTGTCACCGCCGAAACACGCGCGGGCGTCTTCAGCGCGGCTTTGACCTTGGCTTCGGTGTCGCGATACGCCGTGGCGACCTCTTCCGGATCACCATAGGTGGAGGCGATGAGTTCCAGCACATCGGCCTCCGACTTGTCCGAATGCGCGGCCACCTCGGCGCGCAGATATTCTTCCGCATCGTAGAGCGCATCTTGAATGAGCGCAGCATCTTCGCCGGCAAGTTGGGCTCGCAACTGCGACAGGTACTGGTCGATGGAGCGGGGTGCGGAGGCAGTCATGATGAAACTCCCGTTTCAATGAAACGGTCGACGAAGCCGCGGGTGTCACGCCAGATGGCGCGCCATTCCGCAAGCACGGCTCGACCTTGATCGGTGATTTTGTAGTAGCGTCGCGGCGGCCCCGAGTAGGAGGGCACGATGCGGCTGGTGAGCAGATCCGACGCGCTGAGTGCGCGCAGGACCGGGTAGATGGTGCCTTCCTTGAAAATCGACTGCCCGTCGTTGGCGCGTTGCAGGCGCTTGGCGATTTCATAGCCGTAAAGATCTTCGGAGGACTGATCGAGCACGGCGAGCAGTACCAGTCCGACCAGGCCTCCGTTGAGGTCTTTTTGAAACTTTCTGGCAGTGCTATCGTCCATAGGCTAATACTATATAGTTACTAATACTATCTGTCAAACAATATGGGTAAGTGACGATTACACGCGTCGCCGCAGCGCCGCAAATCGAGATCAAACGCTGATTTTCGTCCCCCAGTACACGATTTCGAGCGCGGCTCGGGCAAACTATGCGGCCAGTCTTTAACACCCTGTTGCAGGGGAGTTGGTCAGCTATGTGCGGGATCGTCGGAGCCATTGCCGAGCGTAACGTGGTACCCATTCTGCTCGAGGGACTGCGCCGTTTGGAGTATCGGGGCTACGATTCGGCGGGCATAGCGGTCTTGGGCGCGGACCGGCAATTTGCGCGACTGCGCACCGTGGGCAAGGTCAAGAACCTGACGGAGGCGGTGGCGCAGAACGGCACTCACGGGCGCATCGGCATCGCGCACACCCGCTGGGCCACTCACGGCGTGCCCAGCGAGCGCAACGCGCATCCGCAGATGTCCAGCAACGGCATCGCCATCGTCCACAACGGCATTATCGAAAACCACGAGGCCTTGCGTGCCGACCTGAAAGCCAAGGGCTATGCATTCACCTCAGAGACCGACACCGAGGTCATCGCGCACCGCATCCATTTGCATTCCCAATCCAGCGCCGGTCTGTTCGAGGCCGTGCGCAAGACCGTTGCCGAACTCACCGGCGCTTACGCACTCGCGGTGATGTCCGACGCCGATGCGGATTGCATCGTCCTGGCGCGCGAGGGCTGTCCGGTGGTGATTGGACTGGGCATCGATGAGAATTTCGTCGCCTCCGACGTGTCGGCGTTGCTCCCCGTCACCCGCCGCTTCATGTTCTTGAACGAAGGCGACGTTGCGGAAGTGCGCCGCAAGCAGATTCGCATCGTCGATTCCACCGGGAAGCCGGCCGTTCGCGTGGTGCGTGAAAGCGAACTCCCCGCCGATGCCGCTGAACGCGGCGAGTACCGGCATTTCATGCTCAAGGAGATTCACGAGCAGCCGCGTGCGATTGCACAGACGCTCGAGGAGCGCATCGCCAACGGCAAACTGTTGGATGCCGCATTCGGACCGGCGGCGCAAACCGTATTCGCCAAGACCAAGGCGGTGCACATCGTGGCCTGCGGCACCAGCTATCACGCGGGTCTGGTGGCCACCTATTTCATCGAGCAGATCTGCAACATTCCGGCGCGCATCGAGATCGCCAGCGAATACCGCTATCGAAATCCGATCGTGACGGCCGATACACTGTTCGTGACCATCTCGCAGTCCGGCGAAACCGCCGACACGCTCGCCGCGCTGCGCATGGCCAAGCAGCGCGGCTACCTGGCGACGCTGGCGATCTGCAATGTCCCGGAAAGCTCCCTGGTGCGCGATTCGGATCTGGTGCTGCTGACGCGGGCCGGCCCCGAAATCGGCGTTGCCTCCACCAAGGCATTCACCACGCAGCTGACGGCGCTTTCGATGCTGGTGGTCGCGCTGGCCAAGCACAATGGAACCGATGCCGAACGCGAGCACGGCCTGGTCACGCGGCTGCTGGAGCTGCCCGCTCTCGTTGAAAAAACACTGGCGCTGGATCCCACCATCCGCGCTCTGGCGGAGCGGTTCGTGGACAAACACCACGCGCTGTTTCTGGGCCGCGGAGCGTTGTACTCGATTGCGCTGGAAGGCGCCCTCAAACTCAAAGAAATCTCCTACATTCATGCCGAAGGCTACGCCGCCGGGGAACTCAAGCACGGGCCGCTGGCGCTGGTCGACGAGGACATGCCGGTCATCACGGTTGCGCCCAACAACGACCTGCTCGAAAAATTGAAGTCCAATCTGCAGGAAGTGCGCGCCCGCGGCGGCGAGCTGTTCGTGTTCGCCGATCCGGATGCCGGCATGGAAAGCGGCGACGGCGTCACCGTGATCAAGATGCCGGCGCATGTCAGCTATTTCCAGGCGCCGGTCATCTACACGATCCCGCTGCAATTGCTCGCCTACCACGTCGCTGTGCTCAAAGGCACCGATGTGGATCAGCCGCGCAATCTTGCGAAAAGCGTGACCGTCGAATAGCCTCTCAGGACGCCGGCCCATGCGCAAATCTCCGGTGCCGGCGGCGCAGCGCTTCGACCGCGATTACTTTCAGCGCTTCTACTATTCCCGCGCCACGCGCGTCACGACGGCGCAAGATATGCGACTGCGCGCCGAACTGATCGCCGCCGTGCTGGTCCACGCGCAGCTGCCGGTGCGCAGCGTGCTGGATGCCGGCTGCGGCATCGGCTTGATGAAGCGCGCGTTCAAAACCGCATTTCCAAAAGCGCGTTACACGGGCCTGGAGGTCAGCGAGTATCTGTGCCGCCGCTACGGTTGGGTGCAGGGCAGCCTCGATGCTTACCGGCCTCGGCAGCCCAGCGATCTGGTCGTGTGCTACGACGTTCTTCAGTACCTGGACGATACGACAGCCGCGCGCGCGCTGGCTAACTTCGCCAGGCTTGCGCGTGTTGCGCTGTATTTTTCAGCGCTGACGCGCGCCGACTGGCGCAATAACTGCGATCGCGCGCTCACCGATGACAATGTCCATCTGCGCACAGGCGACTGGTACCGGCGCCGCCTGCAGCGGCATTTCCGCTATCTGGCCTGCGGCGTGTGGCTGCGAAAATCCGTCGGCGCCATCCGCTGGGAACTGGAAAGCTGAGCTCTACAAGGTTTCCAATATCCAATCCACCAACGCCTCATGCACCGGCTCGCCGGCGCCGACATCGGTGCGCTGATGGTTGACCAGACTCACGACAATGTACGTCTTGCCGCTGTTGGCGGTGACATAGCCGGCCACGCCGCTGACGCCATTCAGGTGTCCGGTCTTCAGGCGCACGGCGCCAGCCGGCACCTCGCGCAGGCGTGAGCGCAGCGTGCCGTCCATGCCGGCCAGTGGCAGCGAACTTAAGAACTCCGGTGCAAAACGGCTGTGGTACGCCAAGTTCAGGACGTTTGCCAACTCGGAAACCGTCACGCGCGTGGTGCGCGACAGCCCCGATCCGTTGTCGATGTCCACGTCCTGCAGTGAAATGCCGCGCTCGCGGCTCCAGTCGGCGATGGCCTGGGCACCTTTCTCCGCGGTGCTGGGCGCGCCGAATTTTTCCAGTCCCAGCGTCAACAGCAGATGCCGCGCCATGAGATTGCTGCTGAACTTGTTGGTCAGGCGCACGATTTCGCTCAATGACAGTGAATCGAAGCTCAACAATGGCCGGGCATCGCCCGCAGTGGCGCCGAGATTGAGTGTGCCGTCGAACTCGCCGCCCAGTTCCCGCCAGATTGCAACGAAGGTGCCGAAGGCATAGTCCGCCGGGCTCATGAGCACGCGGCTGAAACTGCGCGGTGCGCAACTCTGCGACAGCGCCCCGGTGAATGACACGCGATTGCCGTTTTGCGAGTCCACGTCGAAGTCGACCCGCCGTGAGGGGCCGCTGCATCGCGCCGAGGAAAACCGAACGCGGTTGTCGATGATCAGATTCACAGGCGCCGGATCGGTCTGGATGTCGACCTTGCGGGTCACGGCATTGGGCACCAGCCGGAATTCTATGCTCTGAAAATTCACCATCATGGCGTAGGGCAGCACGTTGTAATTGCGATGAGGCCGGCCGTCGAATGCGCCCGGATCATCGGTTTGCGGCGCGAACTGCTTGTCATCGATGAGGATGTTGCCGTGAATGACGCGCAGTCCCTTGCTGCGCAGCGCGCGCGCGAAACTCCACCAGCGCTCGATGCTCATGAACGGATCGCCGCCGCCCTGCAGTATCAGATCACCCTGCAGCGTGCCGTTGTCCAACTCGCCGCGCGTGAGCGCGCGCGTGCGCCACGTATAGGCGGGTCCGAGGATGTCGAGACTGGCGTAGGTGGTGAGCACCTTGACCGTCGAGGCCGGGCTTCGCGGCACCGCGCCGTTCAAGGACGCGACGACGCGCCCATCCTGCGGATCCACCACGATCAAACTCACCGAGCTCGTTGGCAAACGCTGCGCGCCGATGGTTTGGATTACAGTGGGCGGCGCCGTACCGGGGTTCTGTGCCGCGGCGCCCGTTGCGCACAAACCCAGTCCAAGAACCGCGGCACACCCTCGTGCACAAGCCAGCGTCAACCGGTCGTCCTCCGCGCAGTCAGCAGCACCGCAGCGCCCGCGCTGGCGGCGATGATCGACCCGCTCATGACGCCGAGCTTGACCAGTTCGGCATACTCGTTGCCCTCGCCGAAGGCGAGCATGCCGATGAACAGGCTCATGGTGAACCCGATGCCGCACAGGCAGGCGACGCCAAACACATGCACCGGACTGGCCTGCGCCGGCATTTCCGCCCACCCCAGGCGGACCATCGCCCAGCAGGTGCCGAATATGCCCGCTGCCTTGCCCAGCACCAGTCCGACCACGATGCCCAGGGTGACCGGATGCGCAACGGATCGCAGCGACATACCGGCCATCGACAGCCCGGCATTGGAAAACGCGAACAGGGGCAGGATCGTAAAATTCACCCAGGGCTTTACTCCCTGTTCCAGAGTATCGAACGCGCTGTGGCCGGCGGCATCTTTCGTCATTGGAATCGCAAGCGCCGTGGCGACACCGGCCAGGGTGGGATGCACGCCGGATTTGAGCACGCAGTACCACAGGATGGCGCCCGTGAGCAGATACGGCAAAGCCCGGGTGACGCCGGCCCGATTCAACGCGAACAGAACCGCGATGCAGCCGGCCGCGGCGCCGAGCATGGGCAACGACAGGGCATCGGTGTAGAAGAACGCGATGATCAGAATGGCGCCGAGGTCATCGATGATGGCGACTGCCGTAAGAAACACCTTCAAGGAAGCCGGTGCGCGTGAACCCAGCAGCGACAGCACGCCCAGGGCGAAGGCGATGTCGGTGGCGCAGGGAATGGCCCAGCCGCGCAAGCCAAGCGAGTCGTGCGCATTGATACCGGCGTAAATGAGCGCCGGCGTGAGCATGCCGCCGATCGCCGCAAACAGCGGCAGCGCCAGCCGGCGCGCCGATGACAGTTCACCCACGCAGATTTCGCGCTTGATCTCCAGGCCCACCAGAAAAAAGAACACCGCCATCAAGGCATCGTTCACCCACAGCAACAAGGGCTTGCGCAAATGCAGAGCCTCCAGTCCCAACGGAAGCTGCAGCAGATCCTGATACATCCCCTGCAGCGGCGAATTGGCAATGCTCAGTGCCAACGCCGCGGCCGCGGTCAATACGATGCCCGGCGCCCACTCCTGCGAGAAGAATTTTTGCATTGCTGCCCTGTGCCTAGTGATTGAATTTCAGATCGATGCGGCGCCATGCGCCTGACTTCCAGCGCAGGCTCAGCATGATACCCAACAGCGTGATGTAGACCACGGCGGCGGACCATCCGCCGACCGCGCCGTAGCCGAAGGCCGGCAGCCAGGTCACCCAACCCTGACCGGGCGGAAACGACAGGGCATGCGCCAGCGGCACAAAGAAAAGCCAGGACAATGCGATGACCATGAACGCCGGCAGCAGCGCATCGCCGGCGCCGCGCAGACAGGCGCCACTGCTGATGTTCAGGCCGTCGAAGAGTTGATAGCCGGCTGCGATCCACATCAAGACGCTGGCACGCGCCACGACCTGCAGGGACAGTGGGTCGCTGCTCGCCTGAAACCACGGCAATATCCACGGCCCAAGCGCGGCCAGCAACACCCCGCACAGGCCCATGTAGACGACGACCAGCAGGATGATGCCGTTGCCGACCTTGCCGGCCCAGTTCTTGTTGCCGGCGCCGATGGCCTGTCCCACCAGCGTCGTGCCGGCCATCGCGATGCCATAGGCGGGCATGTAGGCAAACGAGGTCATGACCATGACCAGCTGCGTGGCCGCGCCGTCCACCGTGCCCAGGCGCACCTGCATCAGTTGAAACAACGCGAAACCCAGAATGTCCGCCGCGTACAGCAGCCCCATCGGAAAGCCGAGCTTGAACTGTCCGATCAAGACCCGGACGCGCAGGCGCGCCGTGAGATGCGAGCGATAGCGGGCGCGCATGTCCGCCCCCAGAAAAATCAGCAGGGCCAGCGCCAACCCGAATGCCTGCGCTGCGCCGGTGGCCCACGCCGAGCCGGCGATGCCCATTCCCAGGTTGAAGATGAAAATCTCGTTCAGCACTGCATTGACCAGCGCCACGCTGACCGACACCACCAGCGTCACGCGCGGGCGGCCGATGCCATTGAAAAATCCGAGCAATCCCCACAAGGCCACGCCCAAGGGTGCGCCCAGCATGCGCGGCCCCCAATAGGCCAATGACAGCGGCAATGAGTCGGCCGGGATGCCGAAGGGCGAAAACAGCCAGCCGCCGGCAAAAGCGAAAGTGACGAACAGCGGAATGGTGAACACTGACGCCCATAGCGAGGTCCAGGCAGCCTGCGCCGCGCGCGCGTAGCGCCGCGCTCCGTAGGATTGCGCCACCAGGGTTTGAACCGACAAGCCGACGCCGCCGAACAGCACCAAAAACACAAGCACCGGCCAATAGACCGCGCCCATCGCCGAGGTGGCGGCCGATGACAGACGCCCGATGAACCAGGTGTCCGTCGCATTGAGCACCGCCTGTACGGCGCTGTTTAACATGAACGGAAACGCAAGCGCCGCGACTGCGGCATAATCCAGCCGCGGTCTGCCGCTGGAACTGAAGGCTTGACCGGCAAGCAATGTGGGCGTGGTGTGCATGAAGCCCGCCAGAATAGCTGACCGACGAGGAAGAATGAATCGGAAAACCTGGGCCGCGGATTTTCGCATCGTGCAGCAAGACGAGAATCGCTGGGTGGTGGCCGGCACGCACGAACCCGCGATCCAGATTCTGCTGCTCGGGGCTGGTGTTGATCCGAACCTTGCCGGACTTGCGCTGGATCAAGTGAGCGTCGACTGGCTGCCCGACAGCGTAGTGGTCCAATTGAGCCGAGGCGCCGAAGTGTTTCAAGTGAAGGCTGCGAACGTGCTGATTCATGAGCCGCTCCCCTCGCTGTATCGCGCTCTGCCGCTGGCTCAATTCGACGCCAGAGCCCGCCGGTTCTGGCAGCGCGTCTTTTTGTTGGCGCGGCTGCCGGGCGGACGGACGCTGTTGCGGCTTCTGGCTCGCCGCGCGCGTGCCTGATCAAAGCGTGAACCGGATCACATCACGCCCTGGCTAGCCTTTTGTCGCAGTGATTTGCGACGCCGTTCAACGGCAGGACGGCCGGATTGGACCAAATTGAGCCATCGAACATAAGCTCGGACTTGGCTCATGACGCAACCGGATTCAGACTCTCAGGCCCCACAGACCTCATTCGATCCGTACGGACGCCTGTTGAAAATGCTCATGCCCAGCGTCAACGCGGTCATCGTGCACAACGGCTCCGGCAGCTTTGTCTGGAGTTCGGATGACTGGCAGCTGACGCAGGTCGAGCCGCTGGTGACCGAGGCCATCGCCGCGGCGCATCTGGACGATTCGGAATATGCCGGCATCGCGCGGGAATTCGACGCGGACTCTTGCGCCTATTGCTTCGCGGTTCGCAGCGAGGACGCCGCGGTGCTCGGCGCGGTGACGCTGATGGCCCGCATCGTCGGTTCGCAGGGCGTCGCCCGTCCCATCGCCTATGTGCGTCAACTCGTGCAGCCGGCGCTGGAATGCCTGAAGCGCGAACTCGTGCTGCGCGCAAGCCTGGGGTTGCGGGAGCGCGATCTTGGCACGCGCGAGCGCGATCTGTCGCTGATGATGGAGATGTCCTCACAGCAGGCCGTCGGCGCCAGCGACTCGGACGAACTGGGCTCGATATTGAAGACCGGCATCGAACACCTCGGCGCCTCGTTGGCGGCCGTGTGGGTTCCCGAAAAGGGCCTGTCGATGAGTCTGACGCGCAGCGGCCAGCCCATGTCGGCGGAGGTGCTGGCGAGAATGGAGAAGCACCTGATGGCGTGGATGCTGCTGCAGCAGCGCACCATCGTGGTCAATCGCACGGCGACGGCGGCCAGCGAGTCGGCCGCGCCCTATAAGATTCTTGCCTGCCCGGTGCGCCATCCTTCCGAGCGCGTCATGGGCGTGCTGGTGCTGTTCAACCCGCCCAGTGCGGCGGATTTCGATGCGCATCAGACGCGCTTCGCCGAACTGCTGGCCAAGAAGACCACGGCGATCATCCAGGCGCAGTACGACGCGAGCACCGGGCTGATGACGCGCCACGCCTTCGAGCGCCACGCAGCCGAGTTGTTCGGTTCCTGCGCCGCGAGCGATTCGCACGCGATCCTCTATCTGGACATCGACCGCCTGCACGTCATCAACGAAACCTTTGGTATGCACGTGGGCGATGAGGTGATCGTGCAGATTGCCGAAACCCTTTCGCGCGAGCTGCCTGCCGGTGCGCTGTCCTCGCGCATTTCCGGAGACCGGTTTGCAGCGCTGCTGCCCAGGATCACCTTGGATGCGGCGGGCAAAGTCGCCGAAGGCGTGTGCACCGCGGTTGCCGCCAGTGCGCCGGGACGCGGCACGCGTTCATTCGAAGTCTCGGTCAGCATCGGGGTCTCACCCATCAGCGGCTCGAAAAATCCGCTGGCGCATGCGCTGGCCACCTCTGAAATCGCCTGCAAGGCCGCCAAGGACCGGGGGCGCAACCGCGTCGAGGTGTTTCAGGACTCGGATCAAAGCATCATCCGCCGCCACACCGATATCATGATCGTCGGCAGCGTGCGCGAAGCGCTGGAGAACAACAGTTTCCGGCTCGACGCCCAGCCCATTCTGCCGCTGCGTGGCAACTACGGGCGGCCGCGTTTCGAGCTGTTGCTGCGCATGATCGGCGAGAAGGGCGAAGTCATTGCGCCGGGGAAATTTCTTTCCGCGGCCGAACGTTACCAGCTCATGCCGTCCATCGATCGCTGGGTGGTCAAGCATGCCTGCGAACTGCTGGGTCAGCACAATGCGGCGCTGGGTCCGGATGCGGCGCGGTTCGCCATCAATCTGTCGGGCCAGTCGCTGCAGGATCCGGAATTCCTGCCCTTCGTGATCGAACAGATCGGTGTCTGCGCCGTTCCGCCGGGTTTGCTGTGCTTCGAACTCACCGAAACCGCAACCATCGGCAACCTGGAGAAGGCGCAGGCCTTCATGTCCACACTGCAAGACCTGGGCTGTCAGTTCGCCTTGGATGATTTTGGCACCGGTGTCAGTTCTCTGGCGTACTTGAAAGCCCTGTCGGTGAGTTATCTGAAGATCGACGGCACATTCGTGCGCGATGCGCTCACCAACTCGCGCTCCGAATCCATGATCAAGGCCATCGCACAGCTAGCGAAGGTCATGTGCATGGAGACCATCGCCGAGTACGTGGAGACGGACGCGCTGCGGATCCGCATGGCGGATCTTGGCGTGGACTATGGTCAGGGCTACTCGATGGGCCGGCCGCAGCCCGTTCGTGAATTGTTGCGCGAGCTGGCGACCTTCGAAGCCACCGTGAGCACCTGGATCGCACCCGGATCGGCCGAACTGGGCTCATCACCCAACCACCTCCCGGCGCACGAAGAACAACCGACTGCACTGGCCGGCTGAGGCCGCCACGGCACGCAAAACCTACCCGGTCAGTTTGCCTGCCCGCACCATCGGCAGGCGGCGCAGTCGTTTCTGGGTCAACGCAAACACCGCATTGGCCACCGCCGCCGCAATGGGCGGTGTTCCCGGCTCACCCACGCCGGTGGGCGCATCCTCGCTGGGTACGATATGGGCTTCCACCTGCGGCGCTTCGTTCATGCGCACGATGGGATAGCCGTCGAAATTCGATTGCTGCGCGATGCCGCCCTTGAAGGTGATCTCGCCGTACAAGGCCGCCGACAGGCCGTAGGTGACCGCGCTTTCCAGCTGCGCCTTGACCAGCTGCGGATTCACGGCGAGCCCGCAGTGAATGACGGCGACCACGCGATGCACGCGCGGCACGCCCTCCTGCATCGACACCTCGGCCATTTCTGCGACCACGCTACCGAAGGACTCGTGAATCGCGATGCCACGGGCACGCCCGGCGGGCGGCGCCTGTTTCCAATCCGAAGACTGTTCGAGCAGGTCGAGCACGGCTCGGTGCCGCGTCTGCTTCTCGCCCAGCAGCGCGCGCCGATACTCGAAAGGATCGCGGCCGGCTGCCGCGGCACACTCATCCACAGTGCTTTCCACGACGAAAGCCGTATGCGAATGGCCCACTGAGCGCCACCACTGCACCGGCACCGGCGTCTGCGTGTTGTGCAGATCGACCCGGACATTGGCGATTGAATACGGCAGTTCCACGGCGCCTTCGACCGAAGCGGCATCGATGCCGTTCTTGATCATCATCTTTTCCAGGAACGTGCCTGCCATGATGGATTGGCCCACGATGGTGTGCTGCCAGGCGACCGGCATGCCCTGCTTGTCCAGACCCACTTGAATGCGATCCGCCCATTGCGGGCGATACCAGCCGCCGCGCATGTCGTCCTCGCGCGTCCACACGATCTGCACCGGCTGCGAGATTCTCTTCGACAGTTCCACCGCCTCGCGCACGAAATCGCTGGCGACATTGGCGCGCCGGCCAAAGCCGCCGCCGAGCAGTGTCGTGTGTATGAACACCTGCCCGGGGTCCAATCCCGCCACGGCCGCCGCCGCAGCGCGGTCGATGGACTGCATCTGGGTGCCGGTCCAGATGTCGCAGCGATCGGCGCGGCAGTGCGCCGTGCAGTTCAATGGCTCCATCGAGGCATGCGACAGATACGGAACCTCGAAGCAGGCATCCAGGCGCATGGCAGCGCTGCGCAAGCCGGCTGCCGCATCGCCGGTGGAATGGGCAACCAGCGGCGAAGGGTTCTGTGCCAGCTTCAGGTAGTCTGCGCGCTGATGCTCGCTGTCCAGTGCGGCGCCGGGGCCGGCGGTCCATTCGATGACCAGCGCGTCGCGCCCCTTGCGCGCCGCGTGCGTGTTGCGCGCAATCACCGCCACACCGCTGCTGATGCTTACGACGCTGAGGACGCCGCGCACCGCGCGCGCAGCGCTGTCATCGATGGATTTTGCCGTGCCGCCAAAGCTCGGAGGCCGCGCGATGACAGCGCGCAACATGCCGGGAATCCGCACATCCAGACCGAAAATGCCGCTGCCGTTGATCTTCTGCGTCGCTTCCACGCGCTTGAGCGACTTGCCGATGACCTTGAACCGGCTGCTCGGCTTCAGCGTGATCGATGCCGGGTCCGGCACCGGCAGCCGGCCGGCGGACGCTGCCAATTGTCCGTAAGAGGCCTTTCGATTGCCGGGACCGTGGACGATGCCACCGAGGGCGTGGCAATCCGTGCTCGCCACCTTCCACTGATTGGCGGCAGCCTGCACGAGCAGCGTCCGCGCCGTTGCGCCGCTCGTGCGCAGCGCCTGCCAGCTGGAGGAAATACTCATGCTGCCGCCGGTGAACTGAGCCGGCAGGAACGGGTTGTTGTAAACCGGATCCACCGGCGCCGTCTCGATGCGCACGCGCGCCGGATCGCATTCCAATTCCTCACACAGCAACTGCACGAGGCCCGTATAGACGCCCTGACCCATTTCAGATTTGTGCATGATCAGCGTTATCGTGTCGTCGCTGCCGATGCGAACGAAGGCGTTCAGCGCATTCGATGCGGCCGCCGGTGGTGCGGCGGGAGCTGCGGCCATCGCAGTCCAGCGCCGGCTGGCCGGCAACACGAAACCCAGCACCAATGCGCCGCCGGCCTGCGCGCCGGCCTTGAGAAGACGGCGCCGCGAACTCCGCTTGGCGTCGCTCATGACTTGGGCCCGATGTTCTGCGCGGCGTCATGAATGGCTGCGCGAATGCGGTTGTAAGTGCCGCAGCGGCACAGGTTGCCGCTCATCGCAGCGTCGATGTCGGCATCCGTGGGCGCGTTGTTCTGCGCCAGGAGCGATGTGGCTGACATGATCTGCCCTGACTGGCAGTAGCCGCATTGGGGGACATCATGCGCAGCCCAGGCGGATTGCACGGCTTTTCCGACCTTCGAGGCGCTGACGCCTTCGATGGTGGTGATCTTCTTGCCGGCCGCGGCCGAGACGGGCAGAACGCAGGAGCGGATGGCCCGGCCCTCGACGTGCACGGTGCAGGCGCCGCACAGTGCCATGCCGCAGCCGTACTTCGTACCGGTCATGTCCAGCACATCGCGCAACACCCACAGCAGCGGGGTGTCGTCATCGACGTCGACTTGATGAATCTTGCCGTTGATATTGAGTTTTTGCATGGATGGATAGAATGAACCGATTGTGCGATTATTTGCAATACGCCACCGGCGAGATGATTTAAAAATAAAGTTTTTCGAGAAAGGATCCGTGGCGGCGGTGCATTGGCTGTGCATCAACGCATCAATCATGACCAATCTTCCGCTTCTCGCGCCCGAGTGGCTCGTTCAAACCTGGTTCAACACCGAACAACCCCTGCTTCTGTCAGGATTGCGCGGCCGTGTGGTGGTGCTGTGCGCTTTCCAGGCATTGTGCAAGGACTCCAGCGCCTTTGCCGTGCCGCAGGCACTGCGCATATCCGGCACCTTCGAGCCCAAGGATGTCGCGGTCATCGGTTTGCACGCGACCTTCGAGCATCACGCCGCCATCACGCCGGCCGTGATCAACGCGTTCATCCACGAGTACCGCATCAAGTTCCCCATCGGCCTGGACTTGCCCAACCCGCAGGGGCCGATACCGCAGACCATGGAGTCGTACCGCATGCGCGGCACGCCGAGCGTTGTGCTTATCGACCGCCACGGCTTCATCCGCAAGCATTCCTTCGGCGCGGTGGATGATCTGCGGCTCGGCGCCGAGATCGGCGCGCTCACTCAAGAAACCCTCGCCATCGCCAACGTGGCGCGCAGCAGCGCCGCCTGAGATACGCCTCAGCGCATCAGTTTGCGCAGCGCTTGCACGATTCGCTCGACTTCCGCGGCGGTGTTGTAGTGCGCCAACCCGATGCGCAACACGCCTTCGCTTTCATCCAGACCCAGGTATCGAGCCACTTCGTAGGCGTAATTGTGTCCTGACCAGACGTTGATGCCCTGATCTCCCAGGGCGCGTGCCAGGACGCTGTTGCGGTGCTGCGGATGGGTGAAGGACACGGTCGGCACGCGCTCATACAGTCGATTGGCGTTGCTGATGCCCTGCACCTGGAGACCGGGGATCCGCCGCAGCCCGTCGATCAACTGTTGCGTCAACGGCATCTCGTAAGCCGTTGCCGTCTCGTAGGCCGCCGCAATTCGGGCGCGGCGCGTGCCGCCGGCGCCGTTGCTTTCGCCCAGCCATACCATGTAATCCGCCGCCGCCGCGAGGCCTGCGAACAATTCTGTTTGCGGTGTGCCCAGTTCATGACGACCGGGCAGATCTTTGGTCGAGCAGCGCGCGGCGTATGGATACAGCTGCCTCAGCAGGTCTGCGCGCCCCCACAGCACGCCCAGATGCGGTCCGAAGAACTTGTAGGACGAGCAGGCCAGAAAGTCGCAGCCCAGCTGTTGCACATCGGTCAGGCCGTGCGGCACCAGTTGCACTGCATCGACATACACCAGCGCGCCGGCGCGCTTCGCAATCGCCGTCAGTTCGGCGACGGGATTGATGGAACCGGTGAGATTGCTGGCGTAGTTCAGCGCCAGCAGCCGGGTCCGATCGGTGAGCAGCGCCTGCAAGTCCTGCGGCTCGATGCGCCAGCTGTCCTTGTTGAAGGGCAGCCACCGCAGGGTGAGACCGTGCTCTTCGGCCAGATGCACCCACGGCGCGACGTTGCCCTCGTGATCCATGCGCGTGACGATGATTTCGTCACCCGGTTTCCAGAGTCGCCCGAGCGAGCGCGAGATGTGAAACGTCAGCATGGTCATCGATTGACCGATGGTGATCTCCCCGCCCGACGCGGCGCCCAGTAATTCGGCCATGCTGTCGTGCGCGCGCGCGTAGATGGCATCGGCGCTGCGCGAGGATTCGAACTGTCCGCCCAGATTGCTGGCCGCGCCGCTCATGGCCGCGGTCACCGCCTCGATGACCTGCCGGGGAACCTGCGTGCCGGCCGGGTTGTCCACAAAGGCCGACGGGCCGTTCAACGCCGGAAACTGGCTGCGTACTTGATCGATGGGGAAGGCGGGCATCGCAGTATCTCCTGGGCACGTGTCGAATCGTGCGCATTTATACCTTATGCAATGCTCAAGGATTGAGTGAAAAACGCACGCGGATCCGGGCGCGCTGTTCGACAGGTTTGTTTTCGCGCAGAACCGGCTTGAAGCGCCACTTTTCCACGGCGTTGATGGCGGCCTGATCGAAAACGTCGGCCGGTTGCGCATTACGGACCAGCGTCTCGCCCACGCTGCCGTCCGGCTTGACAGTGAACTCCAACTCCACCCAGCCTTCGATCTTCCTGCGCTCTGCCTCGGCCGGATAGCCGGGCCGCACGGCCTTGAGCTGGACCAGAGTGGCGGCGCTGACGATGCTTTGCGCACCGGCCCGGGCGCGCAACACGGCATCGATTTCGCCCTGCACCGCGGCGATTTCCGCCGCCGGGTAGCCCGCGGCGTTCGCCTCGTCCAGCCAGATTTTGGCGGCATCATACTGTGACAGGCTCAATGCACGGCGCGCCTTGAGCATCAGCCGCCCGGCAAAATCCTGCATCGCGGTCCCCAACCCCGCGAAGGCCGGATCCAGTGACCGCAGATTGAGCAGGTAATACTTTGCGCTGTCATCGGCTGGCTCCAGCAGGCGATCCTGCTGCAGCCGCTCATTGGCAGACTTCAATAGTCTGTCGCGGCTTTGGATCTGCGCCTCGCTGCGCGAGGCGGCGAGTGCGGCGCGCGATGAGTCGATGTCGGCTTGTGTCGAAATGCCGGTGGCCGCCTGCAGCAGGCGAGCGCTCTTGTCGAAGTCGCGTGACTGCATGGCGGTACGCGCCTCCAGCAGCAGCCGCGCGCCCAGCGCTCGCTTCGTTTGCTGCGTGCCTGCATCATCCGCCGCCAGAGTCATGGCCTGCTTCACATGGAACAGTGCGCTGTCGCCGTCCGGTTCCAGCAGCCGGCCCTGATCCATGCGCTGCGCGGCGCTTTGCAGTGCCTGTGAGAGTTTGTCGTTGCTCGCGCGCTGCTCGGTCTGTGCGCGCCCTCGCCCTTGCGCCAGCCGGGACCGCTCGAGTGCCTTGTTGAGCTGCGCCGTCAGAAATGCGATGCGGCCGCTTTCCACGCCGGCGCGCCGCGCCGTGTCGATGGCTTCTCCGGCGTCCTCCATACGCTCCTCCAGCAACGCATTCTCAGCGCGCGCCAGCAGACGCTCGTGCACATCGGCAATGCCGGCGCGGGCCGCCGGATCATTCGGCGAGCGGGCCAGTTGGGCAAGATAATATTCCAACGCATTGTCGCCGCTGGGTTCGGCGAGCCGGTTGGCGGCGAGCGCATCGGCGGCGCGCGCCAGCAGCGCAGCGGATCCTGCGGCGTCGTCCGCGGATTGCGCGGCTGGGGGCTCAGCAGCGGGGTGCATCGTCCGCCAAGCGAAAAATCCCACGGCCATCAGCACCAGTCCGGCAGCGCCGGCGCCGATCCACAATGATTTGCGCGGTTTGCCGGATTTTACCGGCAAGGCGATGATCTGGGTCGCACGCGGATCTTCATGTTTGCGGATGGCCGCCTGCACGAACAATTTTGCACGGGCGCTCGACATGGGCTTGTGAATGAACCGATAGACCAGGCCGCGGCTCACCATTCCCGCCAGCGACGCTTCATCCTCGCGTGTGCCGGCAAACAGGATCACGAGTTCGGGAAATTGTCTTTTCAGCTGCTCGACGCAGGTGGCGCCGCCGCCGCCGAGGACGGCGCCATCCAGAACCAGAATCCCGACCTCGCCGGCGAGCAGAAGATCGCTGACCTTGTCGGAGGAGGCAACGTGCCATAGGCGAGTGGCGCCGCCGACAGCCTCGCGCAGCGTCGACAGGAATGCATCGTCCGCGGTGAGCACCACCAGTTCGACGATCTCGCTCGCCAGACTGAATGTCGATGCGCCGTTGGCATCGCTCTCCTCACCGGCCGCTAGCACTGTTTCAAGCTCCTTCGTCGATTTCAGCCCCGGGCATCGATGTTGCGCCGCACGAATCACTGGATTTTTGGCCCATGGCCAGACGCTAGTAGCAATTGGCGCGGGACGCTATACGATACGGAGTCTCCAGGGCGAGACAATGTATGTTGCGGTGCGTCAAGACGGATTTGTGACCGATCGCTCACAAGCCTGCGGCACTCACCTCGTTAAAAGGAAGACATTTGAGTTCCGCAATCTGGGTCACTTCAAAACTCGTCCCCGAGCAGCGCGGCGCGCTGGAGCAATTGGTGTTTTTCAATGCCAATCAATACCGCGTCCGAGTGGGCATCGAGCAGTCGATCAAGACCTACGGTGCGCCGGAAATCTACGAACAAGAAGGCGCGCTGCGGGTTCGGGTTGGCAGCGTCAAGGACGTACAGACGCTGTTTGCCGTGAATGACCTGGGTCGCCCGGTGGGCGTCGCTGTGTTCGTGCGGCTCGAGCAGGCGCGATTTGTGGTGCTGCATGTGGTGGTGGAGCCCAGGCCCGGTGCGGCTGCGGGTCCCGGCAATCCTGTTCTGCTGCGCCTGATGCATGAAATCCGCCGCGCCGCGCGCATTACTCGCGGCGTGGACCGCATCGAACTCGTCTACAAGCACGCCGACACGGCGCGCCGCCAGGCCAACCGGATCTAAGCTGCCGGACGGCGCTCGATGAGATTGGTGCTCTTCGCACTCCAAACCAACCGATCGTCCTGGTTGAGCAACTCATACAGCGTCACGATGATTCCGCGCCGCGGATCAGACGCCGAATCGCGCTTGGATATGCAGGTCGAGCGCGCGCGCACCACATCGCCCGAACGCACCGCCAGCGGCCAGCGAACCTCGTCCCACGCAATGCCGCAAATCCAGCGAATGTCTGCGGCGATCTGATGATCGAGCTGGCGCCAGACCGCCATGGTGAAAATTCCCGAGGCGATCACCTCACCGAAGATGGATTCCTTGGCAGCCTGCTCGTCGGTGTGAAAGTATTGCGGATCGTAGCGGCGCGCAAACTCCAGCATCTCCTCGCGGGCCAGTGTTCGCGGTGCGGAAGTCCGCGTCTCGCCGATCTGCAGGTCTTCGTAGTAGCGCATCGGCGCATCAGACACGAGTAGGGGGGAACGGGCAAGTCATGCATGGATGTCCAAAAGAACCGTGGCCGTATGGCGCGTGACCCGGATTGGCGCGAACGCACCGCGGTCCGCCACTCAGATGGCAAACGCCGCTGCGCCTGGTGCGGCGTGGATCCTTTGTACGTGCGCTATCACGATGAGGAGTGGGGCGTTCCGGTGCACGAGGACCGTCAGCTGTTCGAAATGCTGTGCCTGGAAGGCGCGCAGGCAGGGTTGAGCTGGATCACGGTGCTGCGCAAGCGTGAGGCGTATCGAAACGCCTTCGCGCATTTCGATGCGCGCAAAATTGCTTCCTTCGACGCGGCCGACAGGATCCGGCTGCTGAATAACGCGGGCATCGTGCGCAACCGGCTCAAGGTGGATGCATTCATCGGCAATGCCCGGGCGTATCTGGAGATCAAGGAGCGTGGCCAACGTTTCGATTCACTGCTGTGGCAGTTCACCGCTGGGCGATCCGTGCGCCGGCGGCCGGCGCGGCTGAAGGACTTTCAGGCTTCCTCGCCGCAAAGCGATGCCATGAGCAAGGAATTGAAGCGCCTGGGCTTCAAGTTCGTGGGCACCACGATTTGTTACGCTTTCATGCAGGCCGTGGGCATGATCGACGAGCACCAGCGACACTGCTGGGCCGCCGCGGCACATCCTGGCGCATCGCACAAATCTTCCGCGCGGCCTGACAGACTGATCGCAAAAAAATAGCGGTAATACCTATCGACGGGTTTGAGTTTGCGGAGCAGACTACGCGCGTTGACGGAGCCGCCGGCTCATCGGTGGCCTGCAGGAAGGGATGTGAACAACGGATGATTCGCCCAGCACCGGCCACGTTCGTCCAGCTGATGACCGAATCCGAGCGCGCGCTTTGGAAAACGGATGATCAGCCGGACTACTACCGCGCAGCGGTTTCGCGACTGCTGGATGACGGCCGTCAGTACCGCCTGTGGGAATCCAGTTATGCGCGCAAGATGCACCAGGTGGCTGATTGCTCGCGCCGCGTTCAACAGGCCATGGCCCTGCGCAAGCTGGCGGTACAGCTCATTCACCGCCGCGGCATGGTGGACTATCTGCGAACTTTCCAGATCACCGGCGCCCACCGTCAGCAATTGTTCAACATGTTCTACGGCTGCACGGACTACCGTGAAGCCGTCATCACCGAGCACCGCCAGTACGTCATGGCGGCATCCAGCGGCTATTGCGCCGAGGTGCTGGTCGATGCCGTCAACGACGCCAATGGCTGCAAACTGCTGGAGCGCTACCAGTATCTGTATTCACAGTATTTCCAGATATTCTCGCAATACAGCCGGGCGGATTTTTGCGGCGAGGTCGAGCTGGCGGCTGCCTTGAAGCCCACCATGCTCGAGCACCGCTCCTATGCCAATCTGGTGCGGCGCCAGATTCTGATCGAGCTGCCCGTGAAGTCGCGCCTCAGGTTTTCAGCGTTGCCGCAGTCTGACCGAACAAGATCTTCCTCGACTCTTCGGTGACTTCCGCGCTGGGGTTCACTTCCTTGCTGCGTTCATAGGCGCGCACCGTCGCCGGCCGCCTGGCGATGGCGTCGAACCAGCGCTTCAGGTTCGAAAAGTCATCCAGATTCTGTCCCTGTGGCTGATGCGGCACGATCCACGGATAGGTGGCCATGTCCGCGATGGAATACTCCCCGGCGATGAATTCCCGGCCCTGCAAACGCGTGTTCAATACGCCGTACAGCCGGTGGGTTTCCTTCGCGTAGCGTTCGATCGCATACGGGATTCTTTCCGGCGCGTAACGGTTGAAATGCTGATTCTGCGCCGCCACGGGACCAAGACCTGCGACCTGCCAGAACAGCCACTCTTTCGCCGCGACCTGTGCACGCAGGGCCTGCGGCAGGAAGCGTGCGAATTTCTCCGCCAGATACAGCAGGATCGCGCCGGATTCGAACACCGAAACCGGTTCGCCACCGTCTTCGGGTTCCCTGTCGATGATGGCCGGAATCCGGCTGTTGGGTGATATGCGCAGATACTCCGGCGCGAATTGTTCGCCCTTGGCGATGTTCACCGGAATGAGCGTGTAGGGAACCCCCGCTTCCTCCAGAAACAAGGTGATCTTGTGCCCGTTGGGCGTGCTCCAATAATACAAATCGATCATGAGTCCGTCGGCGCACCCTTCGCGCGGCTGCCGCCTGCCGTCAGACCTGCGGTGATGGCCAGCCGCATGGCTTCTTCGACTGAGATGTCCAGCGGCTGCAGGCGCGAGCGCGGCAGAAATACGGTGTAGCCGCCGAAGGCATAGCTGAGCGGAAAATACACCATCACCCACTCCTGACCGCCGAGCGCGAGCAGTGCGTTGGGGATGTCTTCGCGCGTGACGAAACCGATGGCATGCGCCTCGCCGAATTGCGCCAGCACCACGCGCTGCAGGTCGCGCTTCTCGCCACTGCCTGAGGGCAGCATGCTGACCACGTCGCGGAAGCTGCCGTAAATGGTCTTGATGACAGGAATGCGGCCGAGCAGCTCGTCCCAGAAATTCAACACCAGTTTGCCGGCGTACGCATTGACCAACGTGCCGATGGCCAGCAGCAGGAAAAATGCCGTGACCAGTCCCAGCCCGGGCCAGTAGTGCTGCGGCGAAATCACCCCGAGTCCCAGCAGCATCCGCTGCAGCAGCGACTCGACCGAGTTGACCAGCCACCAGATCACATAGACGGTCAGGGCCAGAGGCAGTACCGTCACCAATCCGCGCATCGTGAGCGTCAATATCTTTCGCATGGGTTTATCATCGCATAACTGGAGGAAAACACCTGATGCTGATCTATGAAAAAGCGCGCGTGCAACAGGTCGTCCAGCGCATGCTGGAGGCGATCGATCAGGGTGAGCCGAGCGGTTTGGAACGCGTGTGGAGCGAGGACTCGAGCATGTTTTTTCCGTTCTTGAACTCGCCGCGCCTCGCGCTTGGCAGGCCTGCGATTCTCGCGCGGCTCACGGCGCTTTTTGACAAGCTCAGAGCCGGCGGCGCCAGGCCCCCCTTCGTCGGGTTTTCCCTCACCGATGCGCGCATCGAGATTTTCGGTGAGGCAGCCCTGTGTACGTTTTCCTATCCTATCAATGGATTGCTTGCGCGCCGTAGCTTCGTATTGGTGCGCGAGGGCGCCGACTGGCGCATCAAGCATGTGCATGGTTCCAACACTAATTTAAAAGACTGATCACCCATGAAGCACAAGATGCAGCGATTGCCGCGTTTCGCCGGCGGCGTTCTGATGCTGACCTGGTCGCTGTTTGCGCAGGCCGAATCTCCTGAAAAGACCGCAGAGGCCTTCGTTGCGCTCAGCACCAGCGGCGGTCCCAGCGCCGCCGTCATTTTGTATCAGTTCAGCGAAGTGCAGCGAATCCGGGACAAAGTGCTGCTGGCCGTTGAACGCGAAGCGGAAAGCGGCCGCAAGCAGGTGCGCGCCGCGTTGTTCGGGGCCGGTCCCAGCCTCGATGATGTGCGGCGCATGACACCGGAGAATCTGCTGCTCGCGATCATGGCGCGTCTGCCATCCCGCACCGCTGTGTATGACACGTACAAAGCATTGGGCAGCGTCAAGGAGGGCGAGATGCTGCATGTGGTGGTGCGCGCGTCGCTCGAGAAGGTCGAGCGGATCCGCCGCCGCTCCATCATCCAGGTCGTGACGCTGCTGCCCAGCGGCAAGGAATGGCGCGCGGCCGTCGCCTCAAACATCGAGGCTTACATCGATTCCGTTCTTGCCGCGGCGCCCGATGATGCGCCGCCGGTGGTGGGGTCGCCGGCCGTCGCGGCGCCGGCTGATCCGGCCGCGAAAGCGCTTCTGGCCCGCGGCATCGATCTGCTTCACAAGGGCAATTGCCTGACCTATTTTCTGGATGTGATGGAACCGGGCTTCAGCAAGGCCATGACGCAGAAATCATTCGATGCCATCGTGCGCAGTTGCGAGCTGAATGAGCGGACGCGCGAGAAGTTCCGTGTCGGACTGGAGCTGGCGGCGGCGCGTAATCCGAAGGTCGAGGAAGGCGGCTCCAAGCTCCTCTACGACCTCAACGGCGAGGGCCTGCCCTACGACCACGTGACCCTGACCCGGATTGATACTCGCTGGTATGTGGCGCAGTAGCGCAGCGCGGCTGCGCTCAAGGCGGCTGCAGCGAGCAATAGCGTTCGGTCGAGCGCTGATACTCCGCCGTTTGAATCAGTACCGAGGCGTCGGGCTTCCAGACGAAGTACTGGGTCGCAATGCCGCCGTTGCGCTTGCGGGTAACACTGAGCAGGCGGCTGTCGCGGCGAAATAGAATGGCTTCATCGCCTCGGCAGGGCAGATCCTGGGCGACTTGCGCCAGTGCGGGCGGCGCCTGCACTTTGCCATTGCGCCAATCGATCAACACCCCATCCACACAGGCGTCCCCACACGGCAGCTTCGCAACGGCCAGGGTGCCTGCGAAATCCGGTGCGGTCGGATTGGCCTCGCGCACCTGCGCCTGCTTGTCCGGTGGCAGGTTGCCGGCGGAAAAATCCAGGATCGCAGGGGCCGGCGGCTCCGCATGCGCTGCGGGGTATTCGGAAAAACGCGGCGCGCCGAGTTCCTGCACGCTGGGGTTGGTCCGATTGCCCAGCAGGTGATCGAACTCGTCGGCCAGTTCGTCCGGAATGGCCCAGTCGCCGATGGCAGGAGCCGCTGACGCACCCGCATTCACGTCCGCTGAACCGACGGTGACAATCACCAGCGAATGGTCTTCGCAGGCTTCCTGCGTAGCGCGCGCCTTGCAGATGACGGCCTGCGTATAGGCGCCGTACAGTTGCGGCGCGCCCGCCTGGCTGGGCTCAGCGAAGAAGGTGTAGTGCCCCGGCGGAAGCTCCAGCTTGAAGGTGGCCTGCGACTCATGGGTTGCCACCGAGTGCAGGCGCGAGCTGTCGGCATCGCGGGCGTAAACGGTCATCGCAGGTACGAACCCGCTTGGAAAAGACAGGCTGCCCTCCACGCTGGATGCATGCGTGCCGCAGGAAAGCGCCAGCGAGGAGATCGACAGCGACAGCAGGATCGGTGCGCGCGCGTTCAAAGCAGCTAAACTCCCTTCGTCAAATGGCAAATTCCGCCCTATGGTAGCGAGCCTGCATGACCCAAGCCACCGGCCTTGATATCACATCCGCGACGCCCGCCGATGTTCCTCTGTTGCTGCGATTGATACGTGACCTCGCGGAGTACGAGAAGCTCCTGCACGAAGTGGTCGCCACCGAAGATCTGCTGCATCAGGCGCTGTTCGGTCCGCGCCCCGTGATTGAGTCGGTGGTGGCCCGCAGCGGCGGCGATGCTGCGGGTTTTGCGCTGTTTTTCCACAATTTCTCCACCTTTCTGGGCCGGCCCGGGATTTATCTGGAAGACCTGTTCGTGTGCCCTGAATTTCGTGGTCATGGCATCGGCAAGGCGTTGCTTGTGCATCTGGCGCAGATCGCGTGCGAGCGCGGCTGCGGACGCCTCGAATGGGGGGTGTTGGATTGGAACCGTTCGGCCCGCGATTTCTACGAAAGTCTGGGCGCGGAGCCCGTCGAGCAGTGGGTGCTGCACCGCGTCGCCGGTCCGGCCCTGCGGCGCCTGGCGCAAGGAAGACCCGCGGATTAAAGCGCTACTGAGCGGCGCCAAACACCTTCTTCAGCAGTTTGCTGGCCTGTCCCAGCGGATCCTTGCGAATGGCGCGCTCCTCATCGGCGATCATGAGGTACAGGCCATCCAGCGTCTTTTGCGTCACATAGGATTCAATCGACGCATCTTCAGGTTTCAGCAGTCCGAGCTCGACGCCCTTGCCCGCTACGGCATCGTACTGCTGCGCCAGCTTCACTTTTTCGGTCGCCTGGCTGACGATGGGTTTGAATTTCGCCTCGAGCTGCGACGAAGTGACGCGCTTGAAGTATTGCGTGGCGGCGTCGTCCGGGCCGGTCAGGATCTGCTTGGCGTCCGCCACACTCATCTGCTTCAGCGCCTGTTTCAACAGGACCTTGCTTTCGGGAACTGCGGCCTCGGCGGCGCGGTTCATCGACTCCACCAACTGATCGGCCTGACTGCCAAGGCCCAGCATGCGCATCATGCTTTCCGCCTTGGCCAGCTTCGGCGGCAGCGGAATCCTGACGGTGGGGTTCTGCAGGAAACCATCGGTCGTTCCGAGCTTGCTGACCGCCTGATTGATGCCCTGATCCAAGGCCTTCTTCAAGCCGGCGGACACATCGCTATTGGTCAGATCGCTCAAGTCCAGCGCCCAGGCACTCGAGGCCGCCAGCGCCATCACGCCGATGGCGAAAAACTCTTTGACGTTCATGAATGACCCCCTCATCGGGACACTTGCAGGTGGTTCTCGATGCTCACGCCGTTGCCGGCGGCTTTGGCGGCTCGTTCGGAAATCTGCGCCCGGATGGTTTCGCTGGGTACTTCGCCGGTTAGGATCAGGCGCTTGCCATCAAAGGCACTTTGCCCCTCGCTGATGGCATTGTCCACCAACGGCAGCAGCAGGCTGTCCGCGCTCAGCCAGGGGGCATCGATGACATTGGCATCCACGCGGATGCGGTCCTGAATCTGTGCGGGGCCGTAGAGTTGCCGCGCCCGCTCCAGCAGACGGTCATGCGCGCGCTCGTTCGGCAGCGAACCCATAAGAGTCACCCTGCCCGAGGAGAAATCTGCGACGATGCGCGCCGGTTCGGTTCCGGCCGGCGCTTGCCGGCCACAGGCCGCACAACCCAGCGCCATCAGCAGCACCGCCGGGATGAAGTTGAATTTCATGTGAACGAATCCAGAAAAGCCTGTCCAACGAAGACAATATCATGCGTCACCTTCACATCCTCCCGCTAGCCTGCATACTCGTCCTGAGCGCCTGCGCCTCCATGCCAAAAGAGCCCCTGCCCACCGCTGACTACGTCGATCTGCCGCGCTTCATGGGCGATTGGTATGTCATCGCCAACATCCCCACGTTCCTGGAGAAGGGCGCGCACAATGCCGTGGAATCGTACAAGCGCGATCCCGACGGCACCATCGCCACCACCTTCAAGTTTCGCAAGGGCGCCTTCGATGGCCCGGCGAAGACCATGAATCCGCGCGGCTGGGTGCAGGACACCACCACCAATGCACGCTGGGGCATGCAATTCCTGTGGCCTTTCAAGGCCGAGTATCTGATCGCCTACGTGGATGAACGGTATACGCAGACCATCATCGCGCGCAGCGCGCGGGATTACGTGTGGATCATGGCGCGCACACCGCAGATCCCCGATGAAGATTATCAGCGTCTGCTGGACAAGGTGGCGCGGCTGGGCTACGACACCGCCAAAGTGCAGCGCGTGCCGCAGCAGTGGCCTTGAGCCGCCGGTCCTGAAGAGTCCCTCACTGCCGGGGTACGGAGAATCTCAGGCCCTCGTATCGCAGCACCACGCCGTCGCGCGTGATGCGTTCGACGCTCGGCCCTTCCTGCAGCGTCTCACCCTCGCGATACTTGCGGTTGTTGAAAAAAACGAACCGTTCCGACGGCTTTGCCGCATACACATGGATGTCCATGTGCAGCTCCGCAATGCTGTGATTGCCCGACAGATTGATCTCGTTCAATGTCGGCAGAATCTCGTCGGGCGCTGCGGGCGGATACAAGGCTTTGGCCAGGCGCGGATCCGGCTTCTGAGCCGGCGCCGGCTGCGGCGTCTCGTCAGCACCGTCTGCGTATTGCGGCACCGTCGCGGGCTGCGAGACCGGGATCTCCGGCGCATACACGGGTCCGCCGTCCATGGGGCTGAAGGACCCGGCATCGGCCGGTGCGGCGGCTGACGGTGCCGCGGCGGCTGCGCCGGGGGGCGTGACAAGCGCTGCCGTCGTGGTTTGCGCCGGCTTGGACTGGGCCGCGCGCGGCGCGTCCGGTATCCAGGCTCGGATCAGCACCCCCATCAATACCAACAAGTTCACGCCCAGCAACAATCCCAGCCAGATGCCCCAGGTTGGAAACCGCTGACGCGGTGTCGCCGTCCCGAGGCCCAAGAGCCCGGGCACGTTCTGCCGCTGGCGCTCCGCCTCGGATTTTTTTAACGCATCCAGAATGAACGACATGATGAAACCTCAGCCGCCGCGCTTGGGCGCAGCCAACAACAAAGGAGAGCCGGGTTCGGCCAGCGCCGTGTCGAGCACCACCTGCGTCTGCAGGCCCGCGATGCCATCGGCGTTGAGGCGGTGATCGCGTTGGAAATTCTGCACGGCGATGGCCAGCGACTGATCGTACACGTCCAGCGGATCCAGGCTCTCGGCCGCACCGCGCACCGCTGCCAGACTGCGCCGCAGCCACCGCACTTCTTCGCCCTTCATGCCCAACGACAGCTCCCGCGGCTTGCTCATCTTGGGTTTCCACACCAGCGTGAAATCGCCCATCCAATAGCGGGAAATTTCAGTCAGGAGCACGCGTTGACCTTTTTCCCCCAGCGCCAGAGTCGCGTAGTCATCATCCAGCGCCGTCACCACGACGCGGGCGATGCCGCCTTGGTCATCGTTGAGATCCAAAATGGCGGGGCGGTTCAAGGCCCGCAACTGTCCCCACGACCCGCGATCTGTCAGGCAGGCAAGCCCGGCGCGGGCCGCCTGCGCACAGGGGTTCTTGTCCGTCGACAGCGCCGAGCCCCACAGCGACAGCAGACGCCGGAAAGCCGCCGCCGAGGTGGTGTTAGCGGCATTGGCGCTGAGCAGTTCAATCAAGGACGGCGTTACCACCGTCTTCACCGGCACAGGCGCCAATGAGGGTGACAATGGGGCCGGTGTTGCCCTTGCCGGTGGCGCAGCCGCAGTCACCGCCGGCCCGTTTGTACTCGTGGGCAGCGCGCTTGTCGTGGCATCGGTCCACGGCCAGAACCGCCAGGTTAGAACGCCGGCGCCCACCAGTACGAGCGCGGCGGCGGCTGTTGTGCTCCAGACCATCCAGCGGGGCGTGAACCTGCGGCCATAGACCTCCGCGGCGGCGCGGCGCACCAAGGCTGCGTCGATGCGCCGGGTGTCAGTGGTGTAAGCGCCCAGCAGGGCGCGGTCGCAGGTGACATTGATGACGCGCGGAATGCCGCCGGAAATGTGGTGAACCTCATCCAGCGCGCCGGCGGTGAAAATCTCGCCGGCCGCGCCGGCCACCCGCAGACGATGTTTTACATAGCCCTTGGTTTCCTCGCGTGTCAGCGGATGCAGGTGATAGCGGCCGGTGATGCGCTGCGCCAGCTGCCGCAGATCGTTGCGGGCGAGCAGCTCGCGCAGTTCAGGCTGGCCGATGAGAATGATCTGCAGCAGCTTCTGGGTCGGGGTTTCCAGATTGGTCAGCAGCCGCACCTGCTCCAGGACGTCAGCCTCCAGATTCTGTGCTTCGTCGACGATGACAATGACGCGGCGGCCGCTGGCATGCGTGGACAGCAGCCGGCGGTTCAGTGCATCGATCATTTCCTTCACGCTGCCGCGATCCGCCTCGCTCAAAGGGATCCCAAGCTCTTCGCAGATAGTGAGCAAGAACTCACCCGAGGTGACGCGCGGGTTGAGAATGACGGCGACGTCGGCGTGTTGCGGCACCCGCGACAACAAGGTTCGCACCACGGTGGTCTTGCCGGTGCCCACCTCGCCGGTCAGCTGAATGAAGCCGCCGGATTCGTTGATGCCATACAGCAGATGCGCCAATGCCTCGGCATGCCGCTCACTCAAATAGAGATAGCGCGGATCCGGGGTGATGGCGAATGGCTTTTCGCTGAGTCCGAAAAAGCTCGTGTACATAGCCGCCCGATCATATCAAGCCCGGCCGCGGCGGGCCTTGGTGTCGGCGGCGGGGGTCGGCAGCAACCCACCGCGCACGATGACCTTGGCGCCGAAGCGCTGTCGTATCTGGTCAACCGCGGCGTCCTGGCGCGCATTTTTGATGGTTTCGCCGGCGAACAGGTCGCCTTGCGTGGCCGGGTTCAGATGGCTCACGCCCACACCGAGCAGCCGCACGCTCCAATCCGGATACTCGGCGCGCCAGCCCTGCAGCAAGCCCTTCGCCACGGAAAGGATCGTGGCGGTATCGTGGGTCGCGGGCTCGATGGTCTGCTGGCGCGTGAAAGTGGCGAAATCCGAGCGCCGGATCTTCAGTGTGACCACCCCAGCCATCAAGTGCGCCGCGCGCACTCGTGCGCCGGTACGGTCGACAAGCTGTGTGAGATGGGCCAGCAACTGTGTCTGCGAGCGGATGTCCTGAGCGAAGGTTTCTTCTGCGCTGATCGACTTTTCGTCGCGCTCTGCGATGACAGGGCGGTCATCGATGCCGGCGGCGCGGGCCCGCATGGTGGCGCCTTCCTTGCCGAACAATCGCCACACCGTCTCGTCCGAGGCCTGCCGCAAGTCGCCGAAACTGCGGATGCCCGCCGCTTGCACCCGGACCAGCGTCTTGGGCCCCACTCCAAACAGACGCTGGATGGGCAACGGATCGATCACGGCCCGAAGATTGTCGGCACCGATCCGGCAGAAGCCATCGGGTTTGTTCAAGTCCGAGGCGATTTTCGCCAGCAGCTTGTTCTGGCTCAATCCCACCGAGGCCGTGAGGCCGGTGTGCCTGCGAATGTCCCGCTTGATGCGCAGCGCCATCCCTTCCGCGGGGCCCAGCAGCCGAAGACTGGCGGTGACGTCGAGGAATGCTTCGTCCAGTGACAGGCCCTCGACCACGGGCGTGTACTCGTGAAAGATCTCGAAAACCTGCCGTGACAATTCCTGGTAGCGGGACATGCGCGGACGAATGCAGATGGCCTGCGGACAGCGCCGCAGCGCCTCGCCCATCGGCATGGCCGAGTGCACGCCGAATTTTCGCACTTCGTAGTTGGCGGCCGCGACCACTCCGCGCCCGGTGGTGCCGCCGACGATGACCGGCTTACCCGCAAGACCAGGGTCGTCCAGCGTCTCCACGGACGCGTAGAACGCGTCCATGTCGACGTGCAGGATGGCGCGGGTCACTGCACGATGGTGATCGTGATCTTCTTCGAGCTGATGACCGGGCTGAACGGCGTATGCGAATAGTCGGCGAACAGCAATTGCAGCGTGTGCTTGCCGGGTTCGAGCTTCAGATCGGTTTCGGTCTGGCCCTTGCCGAAGTGCAGGATCTTCTCGCCGGCCGGATGCGGTGCATCCAGCTTCAGCGACGCCAGGTCGGTGTCGACGAGCAGGTGGTGGTGCCCGGTGTTGTCGAATTTCACGCCGGCCGGCGCGATGCCGGCGCCTTTCAGGCCGAAACGGACCGTCACCGGACTGTGCACGCGCGCGCCGTCCTTGGGCGCGATCACATAAACCTCGGCGCTCATCGCCGGCGCTGCTGTCACCGAAGTCGGTGGGGTTTGCTGCGGCACCGCAGTGTTGGCCAGAAATGCTGCCGCGATCAAAATCCAAGGTGAACGATTCATGGGGATGCTCCGGTAACCCGACACGGGGGGTGGTGGGGATTCTACAGCCGCAAGGCCGCGTACAGAACCGTTCCTGCCATGGTGATGCTCAGGACGAAGAGATAGATGACGAACAAGGCCACCGATTTGAAAAAGGTATTCGGCCAGCCGCGTCGGAAGACGCGCTTCATCGCCAGCACCAGGTAGACGGGCATGTAAACCATGATCGACGCCAGGAGCACGCCGCACACCGTATCCAGAGTAAGCGACAGATGGCCGATCTGGTTCAGCAACCATGCGATCGACATTGCCAGAAACGCGAAGGCATGCACGTGCACGAAGAACAACAGGTGCACCGGGTATCGTTGCCGTGGAAACCAGTACAGGAGCATGTGAAAAAACGCGATCAGCGGCAGCAGGATGAACATGGCCTTGGGCGCGGTGGCCACCACGTCGTGTTTGAAGGCCTCGCCGTTATCACGCACGATGCGCTCACAGGCACGCTTGATCTGCGCCTCGAAAATGTCGCTGTGAACATCGTCGCAGCGCTGCTGCGGCGTTCGCGCCACGGGCGTTGCGCCCGCGGCGGTCTTGGAGGCAGCTTCCAGGCCGGTCAAATGCACCGCTTCGCCCGGCCAGATCGACGCGATCAGAAAAAACAGGACGCTCATCACCAGATACAGGCGGAAGGGCGGCAGATAGGCGACTCGGCGGCCGGCGACGAATTCCAGCGTCAGTTTGCCGGGAACGAACAGCAGATACTTCATCGTCATCCACAGCCGCGAATCCGAATGCGTCACGCCTTCCAGGGCCTCGTGAATGAGTTCGAGGGTGCTGGGCACGTGCACGTCGGCGCGCTGGCTGCAGTCCGCGCAGTAGGCCCCTGTCAGCGGCGCGCCGCAGTTCTTACAGTAAGGGGTTGCGGTGAGTTCGGTTTTTACAGTCGCCTGGGGCGGGTTGCTCAAGCCTGCACCCCGAGTTCATTGGGCGCAAAGTCATCGACCTGGATCAGATGCATGACCTTCGCATCGTAGTCCTGCAGCAGGACGGATTCCTCTGCGTTGATGATGCCCGCCGCCAGAGCCTGACGGATCTGTCCGGGCAGATCCAATGCGTTCACCCGGCCGGTCTTCACACCCTCCACGCGGATGCGCTTCTCGATCGGCTCGGCTGCCTGCGCCAGAACCAATGCTTCCTGCAGCAGTCCGAGCGGATTGGCCGCATCCAGGGTCTTGTAGATTTGATCGGTCAGCCGCTCGCGCGCCTCGCACGGATTCATGATCAGATCCACGATGCTGCGCCCGAGGCGGTCGCTGGGCGCAAAGTAGGTGAGCCCGCGCGGGAAAATGAACAGGCGCATGAACGCCGCGATGGGGCGTACCGGAAAATTGCGAAGAAACAGGTGCAGTTGTTCCTGCGCCTGATACATCAGGCTCCGGCAGGCCCATTCGACCAGCGGCAGATCGGCTTGCGGCGAGCCCTGGTTCTGGTGATGTTTCAACACCATTGAAGCCAGATACATGGAGGACAGCACGTCGCCGAGCCGGCCGGACAGCGTTTCCTTTTTCTTGAGATAGCCGCCGAGCGTGAGCATGGCCACGTCGGTGGCGAAGGCGAACGAGGCGCTGTAACGGTTGATGTGCTGAAAATAACGCTTGTTGGGACCTTGCTCCGGGACCGTGGTGAAGCGCGCGAAGCTTAGCGCCATGATCAGCGATCGCACCGCATTGGACAGCGTGAAACCGATGTGGCCGAACAGTGCGCGATCGAAATCCCGCACGCCCTGCTCGCGGTTCGGATTGCGCGCCGCATTCATTTCCTTGAGCACGTAAGGATGGCAGCGCACCGCTCCCTGCCCAAAAATGATCAAACTGCGGGTGAGAATGTTCGCGCCCTCCACGGTGATGGCCACCGGGATGGATTGATAGCCGCGCGCCAGATAATTGCTGGGGCCGATGCAGATGCCCTTGCCGCCATGCACGTCCATGGCATCGTTGGTCACCATGCGCGCCATTTCGGTGACGTGGTACTTGAGCATCGCCGAGGGAACCGAGGGCTTCTCACCGCCGTCGATCGCGCCGGCGGTTACTGACCGGGCCGCATCCATGGTGTAGGTGCGCGCCGCCATGCGCGCCAGCACCTGCTCCACGCCTTCAAAGCGGCCCACCGGCGAATTGAACTGGCGGCGAATGCGAGTGTATGCGCCGGAGGAGTAGACGGCGGCCTTGGCGCCGCCGGTGGCGTTCGATGGCAGGGAGATGCAGCGCCCCACCGAGAGCTGCTCCACCAGCATGCGCCAGCCTTGACCTGCCATCTTGAAACCGCCGATGATGCAATCCAGCGGCACGAAAACGTCCTGGCCATGAATGGGGCCGTTCTGAAACGCGATGTTCAGCGGGAAGTGGCGGCGGCCGATGTCGATGCCGGGCGCGCTGCGAGGAATCAGCGCGCAGGTGATGCCCAGATCAACGCTTGCGCCCATCAGATGATCCGGATCGAACATCCGGAATGCCAGACCGATGACGGTTGCGACCGGTGCCAGCGTGATGTAGCGCTTGGAGAAGTTCAACTTCAGACCGATGACTTCCTGGCCCTGCCACAATCCCTTGCAGATCACGCCGGTGTCCGGCAGCGAGGCCGCATCGGAACCGGCACGCGGCCCGGTGAGCGCGAAGCAGGGCACTTCTTCGCCGCGCGCCAGACGCGGCAGATAGTGATCTTTCTGCTCCTGCGTGCCGTAGTGAAGCAGCAACTCGGCGGGCCCGAGTGAATTGGGCACTGCAATGGTGGAAGAGGCGGTGGTGCTTCGCGAGGCGATCTTCACCAGCACCGAAGAATGCGCATACGCGGAGAACTCCAGGCCGCCGTACTTTTTCGGGATGATCATCGCAAAGAAGCCCTGCGACTTCAGGTAGGCCCACACCTGCGGCGGCAGATCGCCGCGCCGGTGCGTGATGTCCCAATCATCGAGCATCTTGCACAGGATCTCACATGGGCCGTCGAGAAAAGCCTTCTCCTCGGCACTCAGCGCGGGCGCTTTGGCGCTCATGAGCTTCGGCCAGTCGGGCCCACCGGAAAACAGTTCGCCGTCCCACCACACGGTTCCGGCTTCCAGCGCCTCGCGTTCGGTGGAAGACATGGCCGGCAGCAGCTTCAGGTATTTCTTCAAAAAGGGGCGCGTGAACAGAGCAACCCGCAGCGGCTTGATGTTGAGAAGCACCAACAGCAGCAGCGGCAAGGCGAGCAGGGCGGTGAAAACCGCGGAGGCTGAGCTCAGCAGCGCATGGGCGAGGAGAACGCCTGTCATGCACAGCGTGAAGAGCCATAAGAGCGCCCGCTTGTACAGCAGGACCAGGGTGAGGCCGAAGAACAGAAGAAGCCAGAAGATGGCGACTGCAGCGCCCGTCAGGAATGACAAGTTAGAAACCCCGCTTTACCGCCGAGCGCGGATCAGATCAAATCTTTGACGCCGTCGCGCTCTTCGCGCAATTCCTTGTCGGTGGCTTCCATCTTGCCACGGCTGAAAGCATCGATGGGCAACCCCTGCACGATGCTGTACTCGCCGTTCTTGCAAGTGACCGGATAGGAGTAGATGACGCCCTCGGCAATGCCGTAGCTGCCATCCGATGGGACAGCCATGCTGACCCAGTCGCCGGCCGGCGTACCCAGCACCCAGTCGTGAATGTGATCCATGGCCGCTGAGGCTGCCGAGGCGGCGGAGGAAGCGCCGCGCGCCTTGATGACGGCCGCGCCGCGCTGCTGCACGGTTGGGATGAAGGTGTCTTTGACCCAGGATTCATCCACAAGGCCGCGGGCCGGCTTGCCTGATACGGTGGTCTGGTTCAGATCCGGATACTGCGTGGCGGAGTGGTTGCCCCAGATGATCATTTTCTTGATGTCGGTGACGGCCGTGGCGGTCTTCTCGGCGAGTTGCGCGATGGCACGGTTGTGGTCCAGACGCGTCATGGCGGTGAAATGCCTGGGATTGAGCGAAGGGGCATTGCGCTGCGCGATCAGCGAATTGGTGTTGGCAGGGTTGCCGACCACCAGCACGCGCACGTTGCGGCTGGCAACGGCGTCGAGCGCCTTGCCTTGCGCAGAAAAAATCTGCGCGTTCGCCAGCAGCAGATCTTTGCGTTCCATGCCCGGGCCGCGCGGCCGGGCGCCGACCAGCATGGCAAAGTCGCAGTCCTTGAATCCCGCCTTGGGATCATCGGCCGCGCTGACGCTGTTGAGCGTGGGGAAGGCGCAGTCGTTGAGTTCCATCACCACGCCTTGGACGGCGCCGATGGCGGCGGGGATTTCCAACAGCCGCAGGTTGATGGGTTGATCGGACCCGAGCATCTGACCTGAGGCGACGCGGAACGCAAGCGCGTAGCCGATGTTGCCGGCAGCTCCGGTGATGGTGACGGTGACGGGCTTTTTCAAAATGGCGGCTCCTTGCGCAAAACAGCCCGTAATGTTAGCGCAAAGCGTAAGTGTTGTTGGGAAAAACCTTGCGGAATTCCTGCATTTCCCGTGTTGCCTCGTCGATGCGGCCTTCGCGGCGCAGCCGCTCGATGCGCGCGAGCCATTCCTGCGGGTCCTTGCGAATCAGCTCCACCGGCATGGGTGGCAGCTGCGCGCCGTCGACGTTCTTGTCGCGTGAATTCGGCGGATCGCTGGTGAACAGGCGCCGCGATTCGAACAGTCGGGGTACGACTTCCACGCTCTGATTGCCCCGCGCGGCATGGGTCGAAACGGGCGGCGGTGCGTGCAGAGGCGGCCGGTCACCGTGAGCCGCGATGGCGGGAATCATGCGCACTGCGTCTTCGCCGTTTCTGCGCGCGTGCGGATCGAAAGCGACCGAAAGCAGCAGGGCGGCCGAGAGCAGCACACTGGCCGCCAGTGTGAAGGGTGCAAGCCAGCTTGGTTTGTTCAGCACCGGGCGGTTGAAATCACGCAGTTTGTTATGCGCAATCGGCAGCGCCGCGCGCGCATGTTCGGTCAACTGCTTGTCGATGTGCTCGGGCAGCTGGGCGCCGCGCAGCTGCCGGTAGGCGCGCGAGACGTCGCTGTTGCCGCGCAGGTATTCCTCGAATTCCGGATCGCGAAAATCACCCATGATCAAACTGCCTCGGGCAAAGCCGCGCTCGCATCCGGCTCGGTCAATGATTTCTTGAGTTTCGACACCGCATAGCGCAGCCGGCTCTTCGCCGTCTCGGCGCCGACCTGGGTGACTTGCGCGATCTGCGCGATATCCAGACCCGACTCCTCGTGCAGCAGGAACGCTTCGCGCTGCTCCGGCGGCAATTCGCGCAGCGCCTGTTCGAAGCACGAGAGCCGTTGATTGTATTCGGCAATGCGGTCGGGCCGTTCGTATTCCGGCGCCATCGATTCGTTGATGAGAGCGTCCTGCTCCGCCGACGCATCGATGGGAGCGCTGCGCGCCCGGCGGTGATGATCGATCGCGCAGTTGTGCGCAATGTGAAACAAAAACGTCGCGAATTTTGCGCGAGGCGTGTAGCGCGCGCGATTGGCGATTACCCGCATCCACACTTCCTGGAACAAATCGGTGGCGTTGGCGGCGTTGCGCACATGGCGCAGCAGGTAGCGATACAGCGGGCCTTTGTGCCGCGCGTAGAGGGCATCGAAAGCGCGTGCCTCTCCGGCCTGATACCGGAGCATCAACGCAGCATCCTCTTCCAGGGGCTCCATAGACCACAGCATACGTGTCGGTGCGATGGGGTAGCTACCCAGATCCGGGTACGTCAATGAAGAGGTGAGCCGCATGTCAAAGGCACTCCGGTTATGTCAAATGACATTGAAAATCAGCGCCTTAAGCAGGCAAACGGGCGCGCAGCCCCGACCGGGTTAGCAGGGCGGAAAATAATTTGAATTAGTGGTTGCATGTCGCAGTGATGTATCTTAGTATAACACCAAGTCACCAACACACCGTTGGTGGCAGCAACGAAGGAGACTGTCATGTACACCGATATCGCCCTGAAGCTCAAAGCCCTCACTCTCGCCGTGATGATCAATGGTCTGATCATGGGTGGCGCCGCTTTCTTGTTCGATGGCCAGATTCATCAGCACGCCACCGGTTCCGTGCTAACCCGCACGCTGAGTCACGATTCGACCCGCGCCCAGATCAGCGTGTTTCGTCCCTGATCCGGTCATCACGGCCGCCGCTCACAAGCGTTCTGGTAGATTACTGTGCTAGTTACCCCTTACACGTTCAAAGGCACATCGAGTCAACGCATGGACCCACATTGGAATGACAATCAGCCAATCTATCGCCAGCTGCGCGATCGAATGGTGGCGCTCATTCTGGAGGGCGCACTGAAGGAGGGAGATCCCTTGCCTTCGGTGCGCAACGTGGCCGCTGACTACAGGCTCAATCCGTTGACCGTGTTGAAGGGCTATCAGCAACTGGTCGACGAAGGCCTGGTGGAAAAACGACGCGGCCGCGGCATGTATGTCAGCGATGGCGCGCGCCGGCAATTGATGGCCGGAGAGCGCGAGCGGTTCTTGAATGAGGAGTGGCCGCAGGTCCTCGCCGTCATCAACCGGCTGGGGTTCAGCGCAGAGGAATTGTTCTCGCAAGTGCCGGCCGCCACCCATCCGGCCTCGCCGCCCCGAAACATCGAGCCCAAAAATGAATGAGCCTTCCATGACTGCACTCATCAGCGCGCGCAATCTCGGCAAAGCGTACGGAAAGTTCATCGCGCTTAACAATGTGAACTTCGACATCGAGCCGGGCCGCATCGTCGGACTGATCGGGCCCAACGGCGCCGGTAAGACCTCCGTGCTGCGCGCCGTGCTAGGTCTGACTTCTTATACCGGCGAGCTGCGCGTGTTCGGCAAGGATCCGTTCCAGGCGCGCTCGCAGATCATGCACGACACCTGCTTCATTGCCGATGTGGCCGTCCTGCCGGGCTGGCTGCGCGTTTCCCAGGCGCTGGATTTCGTCGGCGGCGTGCATCCGAAGTTCCGCCGCGATCGGGCCGTGGGTTTGTTGTCCAAGACCCAGATCAAAATGACATCGCGCGTTCGCGAACTGTCCAAGGGCATGAAGACCCAGGTTCATCTGGCGCTGGCCATGGCCATCGACGCCAAACTGCTGGTGCTCGATGAACCGACGCTGGGCCTGGACCTGCTTGCGCGCCGTGCGTTCTACGACGCGCTGGTGAACGACTACATGGACGAAACGCGCACCATTCTGATCACCACGCATCAGGTGGAGGAGATTGAAAATCTCCTGACCCACGTGATGTTCATCGAGCGCGGCCACATCGTGTTGGATACGCCGGTGGAAAAGATACCCGAGCGCTTCGTGGCCATCAGCGTTCATCCTGACCGGCTCGACGCCGCGCAGGCGCTCAAGCCCTTCCACGTCCGACCTTTGATGGGCAAGACCATCATGTACTTCGATCAACCCTCGAACCCGGCGCTCGCTGGTCTGGGCGAACCGCACACGCCCACCATCGCCGATCTGTTCGTCGCCAAACTCTCCCAAGGTGCCGCATGAACACGTATCTCTGGCTATTCCGCCGCGAAGTCTGGGAGAACCGCGCCATCTGGGTGCTCCCCGCGGCGGTCAGCGGGCTATTGCTGGTCATTTTCATGTTCGGAAAAATTCAGATCGACGACCTGCCGCAGCACCTGACTGCGGAGCAGATCAAGGCGGTCGCACCGATGGTGTTCATCGGGATTTCGGCGCTGATGCTCGCCTTGATGTCCGTCTACACGTCCTGGTATCTGCTCGATTGCCTGCATGCCGACCGCAAGGACCGCAGCGTGCTGTTTTGGAAGTCGCTGCCGCTGACCGACACCGACACTGTCTTGTCCAAGCTGGTCATGGCACTGATCATCATTCCCTTCGTGTACTTCATTGCAGCAGATCTGACCGCGCTGGGCGCGGCATTCATCCTGTCCTTGCGCGGCGGCTCGCAGCTCGCAGGCGCTCTGTGGGATCCCGGCACGTGGCTGCAGCTGCAGGCGCTGTCCGTCTACATGATCGTGACCGGCGCGTTGTGGTATCTGCCGCTGACTGGCTGGTTGTTGCTCATGTCCGCCTGGGCCAACCGCGCGGTGACGCTATGGGCGCTGCTGGCGCCGCTGGTGGCCTGCTATGTCGAGGTCAAGCTGCTGGGGACGAGCTATCTGATCGACACGCTGAAGCGGCATCTGCTCGGCTTTCCGGGCGTGGCATTCAATGAACCCACACTGCTGACCTCGAAACTGCACGACGGCGGAAATCTCTCCGTGCCGCGCCTGGGCTGGGATCAGTTCGATCCGGTGTACTTCTTCAGCAGCCCCGAGATGTGGGCGGGTGTCGCGCTCGGTGCGGCGTTCGTCGCCGGCGCCATTTATCTGCGCCGGCGCTACACGGAAGCCTGATCCGTTGGTGCTATAAGGTTGCGATGAATTTCAAAGGCCGGCTTCTATCCTGCATGCTCATGTGTTCGCCGGCCTGTGCCGCTGCCGGCGAATTTTTTCAAATCAAGAACGAGAACCCGCTGCTGCGCGGACTGTATCTGCCCCTTCCCAGCGACATGCGCGCCGGCGACGGCACGGGGTTTTCGATGAATCTTGCGGTTGCAAACACCATCAATGTTGAGTCACGCGCCGGCGAGCGGCTGTTCGTGGATGGCGAGGCCGCTACGCTGCGGCTTGCATACGATGCACGGCTCGCACCGCGCTGGCGCTATCGTCTGACTCTGCCGCTCATTCGCGACAGCGGCGGATCACTGGACCCGCTCATCGAACGCTGGCATGGCGCGTTCGGCCTGAAGCGCGGCCAGCGGCCCAAGTATCCGCGCGATCAACTCGAGTATTTCTACAATGGCATTGCCAGCATTGATTTGAACCGGTCTTCGACCGGCATCGGCGACGCGTCCGCCGAGGTGGGCTGGTTCGCGGTGGACGCGGCGGCCCGATCGTTGTCGGTGTGGGGCGGCCTGGAAGCGCCGACCGGCAGCGTCGCGGCGCTGACCGGGAACGGCGCCTGGGATGCGAGTCTTTGGATGCACGCGGCTCTGCGCGGCACGCGCTGGCAGGTGGGCGCCGAGGCGGGCCTTGTACGGCCGTTCGGCGACGATGTTTTCGGCGGTGCCGCCCGCCGCACCGCCGCCTTCGGGCGGGTGGCTGCATCGTGGCTGCCAAGCCCCGCCTGGTCGCTGCGTCTGCAATTGGATGCGCAGTCCGCACGTCTTAAACAGACCCAGCTGCGATTCCTCGGTCCCTCGATGCTGCTGAGCGCCGGGGTGCAGTGGCGGGTGAATCCCCGATGGAGCGCGCAGCTGGGATTCACCGAAGACGCGGCCGTGAATACCGCCCCGGATGTGACATTCTTTATCGGCATGCGCCGGGCTGCCCCGGCGCATTGACCGCACCGCATTGTGTAGGCACTCTTGGCGGTCATGAGCCAAATCCAATCCGATGAACCGCAGCTGCAAAAGGCGCTGGACACCCTCGACAGTCTGTTGACTGCGGGCGAATCAATTGAGGCCTGGGCCACGCAGCGCCGCATCTTCGCAATCAAGCACCGGCGCACGGTGCTGGTGGCAACGACGGGGCGCTTTATCGCGCTGACCCGCAAGCTCATCGGCGGCTACGACACGGCCGACATTCGCTGGCAGGACCTGAAGGAGACGCGCATCCAGGCTGGCATTTTCGGCGCCGATCTCACCGTCATCGCGCAATCCAGCTCCGACCTGAACATCGCCTCGGAAGTGAACCGGGCGTGGACTTTCCAGGGTCTGCGCAAGGATCAGGCGCAGGCGCTGTACCGCATCTGCCAGCAGCACGATCAGGCATGGCGCGAAAAGCGCCGCGTGCGTGAGCTTGAAGAGCTGCGTGCAAAATCCGGCGGCGTGCAATTTGCACCGCAAGCCTTCGCCGCCGCGCCGGCGGATGCTCCCGCCGGCGCTGAGTCCGAGTCCACGCGGCGGCTGCGCCAGGCGCGCGAGATGCTGGATGCTAAATTGATTTCGGATTCGGAGTTCGAGACTATCAAGGCGCGTATTGTTTCGGGTCTTTAGCCTTTATCGTACGAAGAAAATGCCGGGAGCGCGCGGGCTGGGTGCCGTCGCGCCGCAATCGCGCGCGCCGGCCCGGGATTTGTTGTGGTGTTCAAACGCAGCTGCGGGCCGGCGTTCCCGAGAACGGGCGGGCGCTGTAGCCCCACGGATCTCAGGACGTAACTTAGGTGTTGCGACCTACCGCGCCGGTTCGCCCGTTCTGCCGCGAGCTCAAATGCGGCGCAACGGACACCCGCCCCCGCGCTCCCTACGTCAGCGTACGAAGAATGCGGGCGGTCGCTTGGCGCTGGCTGATGCTAGGATGCTGTTGACTCCGGTCATGAGAACCGAATGCCGTCCGAAAAACGCAAAGTGG
>JANXOV010000049.1 GCA_025357635.1 Pseudomonadota bacterium | reverse complement strand
CTGGACGGCCACGGTCCAGGGCATCGTCCAAAAGATTGCCCGCGCCCGAGCGAAGCTCGAGCAGATCAAACCCGGCTCGACTTTGCCTCGCGGGAAGAAGGTCGCTTAAATGCATAGCTATTTAAGCGACACTACACTAGCATCTACATACCCCAAAATCGGGCACTCCCTGGACGCCATTCACCGCAGACTTCCGCTTCAACGATTCTCGTACTATTTGGCCTATCGAATAGATGACGGCGCAGTGCTGGTTGTAGTTGCAGTTGCGCACAAACGGCGGCGCCCGGGATATTGGCGCTCCCGCCAGTGACCGCCAACAATGGTTTGGAGCAATTTGTCACTCCCTCGGTGAGTGGCTCTGGCTGCGGTTTGGCGTTACGCCGAAGCGGAATGTTGCCGTACAAATGTCGTACAGAAATGCATTCCGTCGCTAACTCTTTGATTTTTGGTGGGCGGTACAGGGATTGAACCTGTGACCCCTGCCGTGTGAAAGCAGTGCTCTACCGCTGAGCTAACCGCCCGCCGTCGGGGCGTGAATGCTATCACTCGATTTGTGGAAGCGATAGCGTCAACCGGCAGAGCTCTTTTGCCGGGTCTTTAGTTCGAGAATATATTCGTAAAAAATTATATATATCATATATATACGTAATATATATAATGTTAATTGTCTTTTTCTCGTTGAGGTAGCAGTGCGCGCGGGCGACCGTCGAGCATCTTGCGCTCCGCTATACGCTTAGCTGGGGCGATGATTCGCACTCAGCCCGAGATCGTGCAGATCTGGGTTTTCGCGCGCGACTGCTGTTGCTTATGTGGAAATGGGTTGGCTGTCACGCCCGAAGTCGACACTGCCCATGACGCGCAGGATAAACTGAATTTATGCTGCCTTCTTTTTACCTTCGATCGGACTCCGATACCTCACCACTGCGCATAGGACTCCTGGTCAATTCCTCCACCTTGCCGGCGTGTTTTGCAGCGGTTGTTGAGCAAATTCAACAAAGCAATTTCGCAAGCGTGGAACTGGTGGTTTATAACGCAGAGCAGACTGGCGCACCCGCTGATATTGCACCGAAGCGATCGTGGCTCGGCAGGCTGGCCGGGCGGATTCTGGACGGCCGGCGTCGTAAAACCATGCTGTTCGAGCTTTACGAGCGCTGGGACCGGCGAAACATCAAAGCAACCGACAATCCGCGCACACCGATTGATTGCTCCACGAAGTTTGCGCGCTCAGAGTCACTGCGGGTGACCCCTGTCCGAACACGCTTCGTGCATCGTTTTCCGGCTGACGCAGTCGAGCGCATCCGGGAAAAAAACCTGGACGTCCTGATCCGTTTCGGCTTCAACATCTTACGTGGCGACATACTCACGGCAGCCAAGCACGGTGTCTGGTCGTACCATCACGGTGACGGAGATGCTTACCGCGGTGGGCCGCCTTACTTCTGGGAGATACGCGAGGGCAATCCCCTCTCCGGCGTGATGCTGCAGGTCCTGACCGAGGATCTGGATGCTGGCAAGGTTTTGTGTAAAGGCTTGTTCGCCACGCATGACGGAATCTCGCGTGCGCGTAACAGCGTTCAACCGTATTGGGGTGCGGTTACGTTCGTGATCCAGAAACTCCGCGAACTGCATCAGCACGGCTGGGCGCATGTCGAACGCACCGCAGTGGCTCCGGCGCCTTATCGTGGCAAGACGCCAATCTATCGGTCTCCCTCGAACTACGAAATGATCTGCTGGCTGGGACCTCTGCTCGCCCGTAGGAGCCTCCGGCGGCTGGTTCGCCAATGTGCACCCAAGATCGAGCACTGGCGTCTCGCGATCCGCTCCGGACGCAGGTTGACGTCGCATCCGGGCGCACCGGCGGATCTCGGCGACTTCCGCTGGATCGAGTCTCCCCGGGGGCATTTTTATGCAGGTCCGTTCCTCATTGAGGAGCGGGGCAAGGTATGGATTTACTTCGAAGACTACGACTACGCTACCCGAACTGGGAGCATCGCCTGCGCACAGGTGGATGGCAATGAAATCTCAGAGCCCGTAACCGTACTCGAAAGACCATATCACCTTTCCTATCCCTGCATTTTCCGGGCGGAAAACGGGATTTACATGATACCGGAGACGAGCGGCAGCGGAGCCGTCGAACTGTATCGCTGCACTCACTTTCCTGATCAGTGGAAATTTGAAAAAGAATTGTTCAAAGCACGGACGGTTGACACGACCGTATGGATTGAAGAAGGCATTTACTGGTTTTTCACGACGATCAAGGGTCCAAACGGATCAGGATCACAGCTATGGTTGTTTTACGCGACCACGCTCACAGGAGAGTGGATCGCTCACCCGAACAATCCTATTTCCACAGACGTTCGCAACTGCCGCGGCGCTGGTGCAATCTTTAAACACGATGGCAAGCTATTCCGTCCCAGCCAGGACTGCAGCAAGACATATGGTTACAGCTTTACTCTGAACGAGATTGTTTGCTGGGACCGTGATCGGTATCAGGAAAAACCGGGCGTGACCATCGAGCCACAATGGTCGCCGAACTTGATGGCAACGCATTCGTATAGTCAGGCGGGTGAGTTCGAAGTTATCGACGGTCAAACGCTGATGCCCGTTGCCGCCGTGCTAAACACACCGTGAGTTCCTTGCAACGTCGGTCCACTCAGAGTGCGGCTTTCCCGGCACACTCGCGTGCAGATTGCTAATACTGAATGAACCCATAAATAATTGATAAATTAGAGAGATACGCGATATATGACATGTAAATTGTCATCTATTTTTTTCCCTTCGTTGATTGCCTTTTGGGTGGGTGGCGCGAGCGCAAGTTCATCGCGCAGCGTCGAGACCCAGTTGCATTCAATAGAGCAGGTTTACGCGGATTTTTTAGATTCGCATGGTGCGATCGAGGCCATTGATTCGGGATTGCAGGCGCAGGTTTCGGGGCACGGCCGACGATTTTGGAGCCGCCGCAATTCCGAGTTGATAAAATATTTATTGATTGAGTTCAATAAGTTAAGTAATAGACCTCTTAATTCAACTGAATATCGTGCATTCCTGTCAATGCGCCGGACGTTCGCGGAACTCACCGCCGCCGGCAGCGAATCGTCGGCTCCGAACGCGCGATGTTCCGAGTCCAGCAACCAACAGGCAAGCCAGGGAGAGCTTCGGGCTGCGCTGTACGCCTGTTTCGACTCGCTCGGCAATCAGATTGAGTTTGAAGGGGAACGCTTCACGCGCGTTGCAGCGCTTCAACTTCTACAAGAAATCCCGGAGCCGGCGAGGCGCAAGGCTCTGTTCTTGGCAATGCTGCCGCTGTGGCAGGCAATCAACGCCGGTAATGAGCCATCCAGTCCTTACCGGCGATTGATTGGATCGGCGTCAGTGGAGTTTGAGCAAGAGCGCTCACCAGTGCATGCAGCGGCGCGTTCTTTGGACATCGATGTGCCAGAGGTGGAGCGGTGGCTGGTCGCGGTACTAGAGTCCTGGCGCGCGGTGAGCGGGGTCGATTCGGGTCTGCTCGAGCCTTGGGACTATCGTTACCGGTATGCGCTGGCGAGCCGTACTCTGGCCACCACCATTCCTCGGGATGAATTGCTCCCGTTGCAGGAGCGTTTCGATCGCGACCTGGGCGCCGATCCAACTGCGATGCGCGTCGTCTTTGATATCGAGCCGCGGCCGGGCAAGGCCCCACTCGCCTATTCGGATGCGATTCGAATTGGCCGAAACATCAACGGTCATTGGCGCCCCGCGATTGCTCGCGTGTCTGCGAATGACGATCGCGGCGGCTTGGGCATTCTCAACGAACTCGTGCATGAGACCGGTCATGCCGTGCATTTCATGGCCATTCGCGCGCGCCCCGCCTTCTTTTGGCCTGACACGACGTTTATCGAGGCCTTCGCCGATGTTTCTTCCTGGTCTGTCTTCACGCCGGAGTGGCAGGGCAAGTATCTCGGTGTCGCAGCGTCACGTGCCGACGGATTGCGCGAGCAGTATTCCGGCGTGATGCTGGATGTGGCCTGGAGTTTGTTCGAGCTGCGAATGTTGCGGGCGCCGGCGACGGATCCCAATGTGCTGTGGACTGAGATCACGCAGCGCTATCTGGGCATTGCGCCGCATCCGGAACTGTCCTGGTGGGCGGTGCGTTCTCAGCTGGTGACCGACCCCGGCTACATGATCAACTATGGGCTTGGCGCCTTGATGACGGCGGAAATTCGCGCCAAGACCGCTGCGGCCATCGGTCCTTTCGATGTCGGTAATCCTCGCTGGTATTCGTGGACGTCGGCGAATCTATTGCGCTTCGGCGCGGAAGTCGAAGTCACGGAGCTTATGCGTCGTTTCCTTGGGCATGCGGTCACCCCCGCAGCCCTGAGGAAAGACATTGCATCCATTGGCGAGAGTGGTCCCGCAGCCCCGTAAGCCGCCTTGGTATTGCGCGGCGGCGCCTCGCGCCAGGAGTGCTAAAATCCGCCACCCTCAGTTTTCATGGCTCCGCATTCATGACCGTTCGCACCCGTTTCGCTCCCAGTCCCACCGGCTATCTGCACATCGGCGGCGTACGCACCGCGCTGTTTTGCTGGCTATATGCACGCCGGTTCAAAGGCACGTTTGTCTTGAGAATCGAGGACACTGATCGCGAGCGCTCCACCGGCGAGGCGATTCAGCAGATTCTGGACGGCATGAAATGGGTGGGCTTGGATCACGACGAAGGGCCTTTCTATCAGACCCAGCGCTTTGACCGCTACAAGGCGGTCCTCGAAAGCATGCTCGATCAGGGTACGGCGTACCGCTGCTACTGCAGCAAGGACGAATTGGAGCAGATGCGCACCGCGCAGACGGCACGCGGCGAGAAGCCGCGCTATGACGGACGCTGCCGCAACAGAACCTCGGCGCCGGCCGGTGCGCCGTTCGTGGTGCGGTTCAAAAATCCGTTGGACGGGGAGATCGTGGTCGAGGACGTCGTGCACGGGCCGGTGGTGTTCAAGAACGCCGAACTGGACGACCTGATCATCGCGCGCAGCGACGGCACGCCCACCTACAATTTCTGCGTGGTGGTCGATGACATGGACATGCGGATCACGCATGTGATCCGCGGTGATGACCACCTGAACAACACGCCGCGGCAGATGAACATGCTGATTGCGCTGCAATCCCCGCCGCCGGTGTATGCGCACCTGCCGATGATCCTCGGGTCTGATGGAGCCAAACTGTCCAAGCGTCACGGCGCCGTCAGTGTGCTGCAATACCGCGACGAGGGTTTCCTGCCCGAGGCGTTGCTCAACTACCTGGTGCGATTGGGCTGGTCGCACGGCGATCAGGAAATCTTCTCCCGGCAGCAGATGTTGGAATTGTTCGACATCGTCGACGTCAACAAGTCGGCATCGGCATTCAATGGCGAAAAACTGGCGTGGCTCAATCAGCAGCACATCATGCGCGCGCAGCCGGCGCGCATCGTCGAGCCGTTGAAATGGCATCTGCAGCAACTGGGCGTCACGGCGGATTCGGACGCGCAGCTGGAACTGATCGTGCTGGCGCAGCGTGAGCGTGCCAAGACCATCAAGGAAATGGCCGCCAACAGTGTCTTCTTTTTCAAAGCCCCGGCGGCGTATGACGAAAAGGCCGTGCGCAAGCACGTCAATGCAGAAATCGTCGCGTTGCTGCGCGAATTGTCGGGTCGGTTGAGTACGCTGACGCCGTGGTCCGCGGAGGCGATTCACGAGAGCATCAACGCCTTCGCGGTGCAGATGGGGCAGTCGCTGGGGAAGCTGGCGCAACCGATCCGCCTGGCCGTCACCGGCGGTGCGGTTTCTCCACCGATCGACGCCACGCTCGCTATTCTGGGGCAGCAGCAGGCGCTGGCGCGGATCGCTGCCGCGTGTGATGCGTGGAGCGCGTAGTTTTGCAGAAAGGTGGAATTGCGTCTTACTTATCCAAGCTGTCCAGCGTCACATTTCGCCTTCTTAACTTGTGAACAGCCTCGCAACTGACCACACTTCGCAGTCGATGCGGATTGTGAAATTGCGGAGAACTTGATGAGAAGAATCAGTTTCGGTGTGCTCATGATCGCGCTGGCTTCGCTGGTGCTGGAGTTGATGCTCACCCGCGTGTTCGATGTCGTCCTGATCCCGAACATGTCGTACTTCGTGGTGACCATGGCCGTGTTCGCCTTCGGTCTGGCGGGCATCTATGCGGCGCTTCGACCGCTGGATCCACAGCGCGACATTCGATCGCTCATCGGTTGGGCTTGCGTGGTGTTTGGCGTTTCCACGGTACTGCTGATTCCACTCATCAATGTGCTGCCGCTTGATTTCCATATGATCAAGCAGCGTCCGTTCAGCACCATCGGTGCGTTCACCGCATTGTATGCAGGCCTCGTATGGCCGTTCTTTCTTGCAGGCTACGTCCTGATCGCCATATTTTCGAAGTATTCTTCCAAAATCCAGAGCCTCTACTTCTGGGACTTATGCGGCGCCGGTCTTGGCAGCGTGCTGGTGGTTCCCTTTATCGCGCAGATAGGCCCGGGCGGTCTGATGCTCTGTGCTGTGGGTCTTGCGTTGTTTGCGGCGGCGATATTCTTTGAATCGACATCACGCAGCACGCTCGCCGCGATTGCAGGCATTGCGGTTCTGGCCTTTCCATTCATCA
>JANXOV010000048.1 GCA_025357635.1 Pseudomonadota bacterium | reverse complement strand
CTGGACGGCCACGGTCCAGGGCATCGTCCAAAAGATTGCCCGCGCCCGAGCGAAGCTCGAGCAGATCAAACCCGGCTCGACTTTGCCTCGCGGGAAGAAGGTCGCTTAAATGCATAGCTATTTAAGCGACACTACACTAGCTGAATTCTATTCACGGTAGTATTCGTTGCGATGAGTCCATCGAGGTGACAGCGCCGTACGGACTCAGCGACAGATTTCAGCGCCAATGGATCCAGATCAGGCGAGACCTTAAGCAGCAACGGTAACCGCTTCGTTGTTCCCTGTAGCAGCTGATTGCGCTCCATGAGCAGCGCTTCCAACAATGGCTCCAATCGTTGCGATTCATGTAGGTCGCGTAACGCACTGGTGTTGGGGGAAGAAATGTTGACGGCAATGTAGTCTGCTACGCCGTGGAGTGTGCGCAGGCAGGAAACATAGTCATCGATGGCCCGCTCGATCGGCGTGCTGGCATTCTTGCCGATGTTGACGCCAACGATGCCACGGTATCGGTGCCGTCGAAGCCGCTGCGCGACGACGCGCGCGCCATCGTTTGGAAATCCGAGGCGGTTGACTAGTGCGCCTTTAGCCGGCAAGCGAAACAATCGCGGCCGTGGCTGGCCGGATTGAGCGTTTGGAGTCACGGTTCCAATTTCAATGAATCCAAAGCCCAGCCGACCGATGCCGTCGACGCCGTTCTTGTCGAACCCGGCCGCAAGCCCGACGCGATTCGGGAATCGCAAGCCCATCAATTCGACCGGCGTTCCGAGGGGCCGCCCAGCGCCAAACCGGCCAGCGGTTCGCAGTGCTTCCAGCGCAAGCTGGTGCGCCCGCTCCGGTTCCAGCGCGAACAATGCGGATTTGAGGGCGGAGTAGATCACCGCCACAACATCGACCTAGACTCTCTCGGCAACCACACGCCCGTTGCGCAAATAGACGATTGGTGTTCCGTGCAACTTGGCTGTCTTTCGAGCGTCTTTCGCGGCACGTAACAAGCCGCGCTCCACTGATTTTGCGAACACGGTCCCTTTCTTGCGATGCGGGTTGTTATCTTGCTTCATCTAGGGTCCACTTTGAATGAGAACAGCCTTTGGCCCGGTATTATCGTACACCACCCATCTATCCGCGATGGGACGATAGTCCTGCTCGAATCGCCGCAGTCCTCGTTCGAATCGTCGGCGTATGTCCTTTCCGGGCACATCATGCCCACCCTGACTAACACGAGCTGCCACGCGACTGATGGCTACCTCTGCCGACGACAAGCGCAAGAACACGATCTCGATCCGGTAGCCAGATTTTCGAATAGCCAGCAATCGGGCGAGATGACTATGACCACTCAACGTGCTTTCCAATGCAAATGAACGCCGCCGCATTACCAGTTCGTCGAATCGTTCGAACAGAACGCGCGCTGCTGCAATTCGTGCCCGTTGCGGATCCAACGGAGACAATCCGCGCGCGATCTCGTCGGCATTGAGATAGTCGAGGATTCGCTGCTTCGGTAGCCAGGATTTCGCAAACGTCGTCTTGCCCGCGCCGTTAGGGCCGGCGATGACAACGCAGCGCGGGTAACGCTGAGTCTTTCGCTTGTTTGATTTGCTCAGTGCCATTCGCGTTCCGACTCTTATACTGGCAGACCCATTGACCGTCCGCTTTACTCATTTTGAACGGCAGCTATCTGGATTCGCGAGCGGCAGCACCGGGTCAACTGCGGCGATTGCCGGCACCAGCTACCTTTTGGCCCAATTTGTCGGCAAGCCAGAGCTTAATCAAAGACTGACGCGTCACTCCCATGCGACGCGCCTCCCGATCCAACGATTCCACCATCCAACCCGGAAAATCGACATTCACCCGCTTCGGATTCGTTCCGACCCGTCTCGCCTTGGTCAAATCCAGTTGGTCGATGATTTTCTCGGAAGCATCGAACTGTCGATCAAATGTTTTGGTTTTCATAAATCTCAATTTCCTCGTCGCGAGATCGCCTTACCGAAATGATGCGGATGTTGTCTCCGCGTCTGGTAATCACGGCAGACCAATGTTTCTCATTCATCTTCCCGATCACCACCCATCGCGGCTCTTCCGTGACACGTGCTGGGATCTCGAGTAACTCAGGATCAGACCACAACTCCTGAACCTCCTCGAAATCAACGCCGTGCTTACGCTTGTTCTCAGCGCTCTTCTCCGGGTCGTATTCAAAGCCCATTTAATATTTTTAACATATCTTAAAAGTATAATAAAGGTATAATTAATATACCAATACTTGCGGTTTATTTGGTAATTCGCCGCTCCGAAGCCGACATTGTTGGGCGGCCGCTGTGGGTCAAAAGCCGCCGCTTCCCGGCGTTCAATCCCAGCCAGTCCTTCGCCGCGGACTATCCTGAACGGCGGTCGACGGTAGACTTCAGCGTCGAAGCCAGCCATTATTTTTCCGCAGAACAACGCAGGGTCTCGATCAGGAACGCCGCTAACCGCGCGACTTCCCGCCGGAATCCTCGTCGTAGCTTCGACTACGCCTTCTCCCCCACCTGTAACTCCGCGACTTTGAACGGGACCCCACACCCTCCTATCCCGCAGTACCCGTTCGGATTCTTCGCCAGATATTGCTGGTGATAGTGCGCGCGACGCGTGGAATCTCGACAGAAACCCCGCAGTTACCGGAGCAGCGGGTCTCTACAGGTCGACTTTTGGTCGACCTCGACGCCGCTCCGGCGGTAGACCAGCTTGCCGGATGTATCTGCAGAACCTACGCGGTATCCCATTGCCCGATAGCCACGCTGCCGCCTCTCCCACATTCGCAGCAAAGCCGGGTGACCGGTGTCGACGAAATCGATGATTCGCACGTCAGCCTTACCTGCATGCTCCCGGTGGAGGCGCCCGGCGTATTGCTGCAATGTGCCTTTCCACGAGACCGGCATCGCCAATACCAAGGTGTCCAGCGCCGGATGGTCAAAGCCTTCACCGACCAGCTTGCCGGTGGCCAGCAGAATGCGCGTAACCGGTAACCAGGCGGCGTACTTTTCGTGTTGAGGATCGGCGCGCATTGTCGCTCCAGTGCAAATCACTGGAGAGAAGCGATGCAGATAACGAAGCGACGAAGTGCGCAGACCTGGCGGGCAATGGTGGCGCGGTTTGCGCAGAGCGGATTGAGCGAGGCGGCATTCTGCGAGCAGGAGGGCGTGAGCGCGAAGTTGTTCCGCCGCTGGCGGACCAAGCGCAGCAGCGCGACACCGCGGCCAGCGGCAAATAAGCTGGCGCCCGCGACGCCGAGTCCGGCCACAAGCGCCGGCTTTGTCGATCTGGGTGCGCTGCAGGACAGAGGATCGAAGCTTCAGATGCGCCTCGATCTGGGCGGTGGGGTGCAATTGCACGTGGTGCGCGGATAATGTTTTTCGCAGAAGGACAGATTCGGGTATTTCTGTATGGACAGCCCACCGACATGCGTCGCTCCTTCGACGGCCTGCAGGCGCTGACGCGGCCCGCGATGGGCCATGACCCGCTGGACGGCTCGCTCTATGTGTTCGTTTCCCGGCGCGGTGCGCAGATGCGGGTGTTGTATTTTGATCGCAGCGGATTTTGCGTGTGGGGAAAACGTTTGGAGACTGGGCGATTTATCAGCGATTGGAGCCGCGTACACGCTGGCGAGATGAACTGGACGCAGTTGAAGTTGCTGCTGGAGGGGATTGAGCCAGGTCGTCAGCGCAAGCGTTATCAGCACCCGCAGATGGCAAATAAACCCTGTATTTATGCACCTTTGAGCACGGCGATGGGTTAAAATTCAGTGGTGCAAAACGCGTCAAGTGCAGGCTTTTTACAGACCACCGAGCCGGTCCCTGAGAGTAGCGTGGACTTGAGTCGCCTCCTCCTGTCACAGGCGCGAACTATCACCGCGCTGGGCGATCAGGTCAGTTCGCTGAAGCATCAACTGGCGTGGTTCCAGCGCCAGGTGTTCGGCCAGAAGAGCGAGCGCTTTGCCCCTGAGCCGGATCCGACCCAGATGCATCTGGGGGAAGTCTTTGCCGTGCCGGCTGTCGCCCCCGAGACCACCAAGGCCGTGCCTGCGCATACGCGACGTGTTCCCAAAACGGACTTGGCCAACACGGGGGAGAGCGTGCCGTTCTTCGACGAGTCACGCGTCCCGGTGGAGACCATCATGGTGCTGAGCACGCAGATGAAGGGGCTCAACCCTAAGCAGTTTGATGTCATTGGCGAGAAGGTCAGCTATCGCCTGGCGCAGCGGCCCGGCAGCACCGTGGTGCTCAAGTACGTGCGCCCGCTCATCAAGATCCTCGACACCCAGTCGATCGTGTGCGCCCCGGCCCCGGTGGGCGTGCTGGAGGGCAGCCGCGCCGATGTGAGCTTTGCCGCAGGACTGCTCATCGACAAATTCCTCGAATGCCGATATCGGCATTCGCAGTACTATGCCGCCTCTAGGAATATCCCGACAGTATTGCGAACAGCGCTCAATCATCGGCAATATTTGATATCGGATGCGGCATAGTCTGGATGCTACAGCTGGTTCAAGAACGACAACAGCTGACCCGTCGGCCGGTATTTCCCTGGCTTGCTGTCGATGGGTGTGGTTTTGGCCATAATCTTCTCTCGCAGTGCGAGGTCGGCATCGAGGTACATCTGAGTGGTCTCGATCGACTCGTGGCCGAGCCAGAGAGCAATCGCCGTTTGTTCAACACCCGCTTGAAGCAAGTCCATGGCCATCGTGTGCCGCAGGCAGTGAAACGTGATCCGCTTCTTACCGATCGAAGAGCAAACTCTCGTTGCGCTCACAAGATGCTTGTTCAGCAGATGCTGAACCGCATCCGCACTCAGTCGGCTGCCTCGCGTGCTGGGGAAAACAAGCTCGGTGCCCTCCATGCGCGGCTCGTGAAGCCAAGACTTGAGGACGGCGGCCACGGGCCTGCAAAGAGGGACAGCGCGCTCCTTGCGACCCTTCCCAATGACCTGGAGGTACGCAGCCCTTCCGATAGTCAGGCTCTGCCGGGTCAGGCTCGTCACCTCGGCAAGGCGCAGTCCGGTCTGAACGGTCAGCAATATCAACGCATGATCACGACGGCCCGTCCAGGTTGTCTTATCGGGCACGCTGAGAAGCGCTTCGACCTCGGGCCGAGTCAAAAATCCGATAAGCCGTCGCGTGTACTTCTTGCGCGGTGTTGCAAGCACGCGCTGGATCTGTGCACTTCGGCTTGGCAACTCGTAAGAGGCAAATCGGAAGAATGACCGGATGGCGGTGAGCCGAAGGTTCCGTGTTCGCGGGCTCACGCCTCGGCTGTTCTCGAGATCGTTGAGGAACGTCGTCACAAACGGCGCATCGATCTGCTCGATGGTCAGCTGCTCCGGGGTCGCATGCAGCTTCTTCATCGCGAAGCGCAGCAGGAGCCTAAAGGTGTCGCGATACGAGCAAAGGGTATGGGGGCTCACGTTCTTCTGCTGCATCAAGCGCTGCGTGAAAAACCGCTGTAGCAGAACGGAAAAGGTGGGCTCTGTGGTGCTCATCGGGCGCGTTCCCAGTAGCGTTCGAGGCGCCCAACCGCTTGCTTCATGAGCGCGGGATTTTGGTGCAGGTACCAGTAGGTATACTTCAGATCGCAATGACCAAGATACGTGGAAAGCGCCGGCAGGCGCCGCTCGGGATCCGCTCCGGAACGATAGCAGCGGAGCATCGCCTGTACGGCTGCGCGATGCCGGAAATCATGAAGACACGGTCCACGCCGTGTCCGAGGGGCCGCGCAGTCCAATCTTGCGCGATAGGCGGACGAGAGACTTCCAGGCATCGTTGTGGCACATGCGAGTGCCATGGCGAGATACGAAGAACGGCTCGATGTAACGCCCGTCGAAGTAGTCGCAGCGTCGCTGCAGATATTTACCTAGGGCGATGCGGGTTGACGGATGAACGGGGACCAAACGAGACTTGCCGAACTTCGAGTCACGAATCGTGAGAATCCCTTGGTCAAGGTCGACATCAGCCAGGTTCAGTCTCAGTGCCTCACCAATCCGAAGCCCCGTGACACTCAGCAATCCGTAAAGAGTGTAACGAACCCACCGCGAAATGCTGGTCGCGCCGACTCGGTGCTTCAAGGTCTCCGCCAGCAGCCGTTGCACCTCCTCGTCGGAATACAGATAGAAGCGGTTGCGCCCTGGCGTGCGTGGGATCAGATCTGCTGGTGGCACTTCCGTGCGGGGGTCGACACTGCTGTGATAGGCTGCAAAGCCGCGTACGGCGCCAAATCGGAGCCCTTGATAGGAGCGATCGGTTGATGGGTTCTCCCGCACCCACCGGACCATCGACTTTGCGGTGATGCGCCGGGCCCGGTGGAGCTGCATGAACCTTACGAAACTCAGCAGGTGGGCTTCATGGCGCTGCAACTTGAATCCGAGCGCTCGGCGCATCGCCAGATAATCTTGCACAGAGGCATGCAAGCTCTTCACGAAGGTCTTCCCGGCCAGGGCAAAGCCACCTCGCGAAGCGCGCCTAGATCCACCTTCGCATACAGGCGAGTCGTGTTGGGATCGCGGTGCCTCATTACCTGCCCAATCTCAGTCAGCGAGGCGCCTCGGCGCAGCATGTTCGTGGCGAGAGAGTGCCGAAACTGATGCGCACCTTGGGTTGCCGACTTCACTTGAGCTCGCTTAAGGGCGCGGCCGACAATCGCGGATATCGAGGACGAGTTGGCCACGGCTCGCCACGGCGCGCGGGTGCGCAAGAACACGTGGCGGCAGGACGATGCCGGTCGACCATTACGCAGATACGTGGCGATCGCTTCTCCCACATCGTGCGGCAGTGGTAACGGACGTTCCTGACGTCCTTTGCCACAGACATGAATGCACGCGGTCTCCCAATCAATATCATCCAGCTCGAGGAGCATGACCTCCCGCGCTCGAAGACCCAGCCGTGCCAGGAGCAACAGAATGGCGCGATCTCGAAGACCGCAGGGAGTACGCCTCGATCTGCTCTCTGCGAGAACTCGACTGACAGCCTTGATCGGCAGTGCCCTCGGAATCGGCGCCATCGACCAATGGGCAACAGCCGGAACGGCTCCGATAAGGGATCGATCAACATAGCCCCGGAAATGCACGAAACGCAGAAAGGAACGAACCACGCACGTCAGCAAGCTTGCCGCTTTAGACGTTCCGAACTTGCGTGCTTCATGCGTGGCGAAATCCCGAATCTGTTGAGCGGTCAGCGCCTTCAGGTCCAATCGTCCTCGCGGGCAGGTTCGCGTGAGGAAGCGATGCGTGATGGCCGCGTAAACAACACCACTCGTGGAAGCAAGTCCGCGCTCGCTCAACAGATATGCCGAGTACTCCTCGACCAGCGTATCCACCCCCGACTTCTTACGACTCAGAAGTGCCTGCGCCGATATAAATCCTCGGCTGTGCATCCACGCCAAAAAATGCGTCAGTGTCACCGGATCACCGCTTCTGCTGCGCTTATCTCGCAAGAATCGTTGGCCAACGCCTAGCGTGACTTCCGGCATCGTGATGCGCTTCCGGTGAAGCCAACGACTAAATCCAATTACGAACGACGTCTTGCGCAGAAAAGTCTCGTGCGAATATCCCTCCTCGTTGAGAGCAGTCGCATACGACTCCTGGATCGCGCTCAAAGGGCCTACGATCGATGCGAGCGATATCTTGCGTTGCCAGCAGCTCATAGAACGAACAGAACCACGTCCGCCTCCCCAATCTTTTGCGGGAGACTATGCCGAACTCGACATGCTGTAAACGCTTGTAAATCCCGTGTTTTTGCTGCTTTGTACGGAGTTAACCTGCATAGTCCGCACTGCGGCATAGTTCCTCTACCACCTGCCGCTGTACGGTCAACACCAGCGCCTGAGCGATTCGGGGATCACGGTGAGCCGCCCCTGGCTCACGCAACTCGCCCAGCGCACCATCAGCTTGCTGAGCCCCATTTATGACGCCCAGTTCGCCTCGATCCGCGCCAGCCGCGTCAAGGCCATGGATGAGACCCCGATCAAGGCCGGCCGCGCCGGGCGCGGCAAGATGAAGACGGGGTATTTCTGGCCCGTCTACGGGGAGGCCGACGAAGTGTGTTTTGCGTACTGCACCTCCCGCGCTCATGCGCACGTGCGCAACCTCCTAGGCATGGCGCCGGCCCCCGATGCAGTGCTCATCAGCGATGGCTACGATGCTTACCGCGCCTACGCTGCGAAGACCGGCCTCACCCACGCGCAATGCTGGGCACATGCCCGCCGCGAGATCTTCGAGGCCCTGGAGTCCGAGCCCGCCGGCGTCACCCAGGCACTCGAGCAGATCAAGGCAATGCTCATACCTAACGCCGGTGCGCTGATGACGGATGGCCAATACGCGGACTTCATCCTGCAACGCCACGAACCGATACAATTGAAGCCGCCGGCCACACAACTGGAGAAACAGTACATGACCGATGTTGCGAACGCACCGACCAAATACTCACGAACCGACTTGCACGGGCACGATGCACCGAAATGTCGGGCCATCATCCCAGCAACGCAAGGCGGGTGGTCCGAGCCGGCGCTGTTTGAGTGGGAACTGACGGAGGAGTCGTGGACCGATGAGCATCCGCATAGCGAATACAACTACGTAATCGAAGGCCATCTGTTTGTAGAATCCGGCGGCATCACGGTCGAGGCGCAGGCGGGCGATGTCGTGCAAGTTCCCGCGGGGGCAGTGGGGAAGTACTGGGCGCCAAAGTATGCCCGTCTGCTTGCCATATATGGACCCAGCAAAGGCGCACCGAGCAGAAAGCTGAGCTACCAAAAATTGAGTCGAGGGTAGGCGGAAAGGGTTCGTCGGACGGAGTTTTCAATGGGGACCATTGGCCGCTTGCTGACATCGACCGGCATGATCTGAACGACGCGTGGCGGCTTCTGCAGATTTGGCTGCGTTCCAGCATGTTCTCGTCCATAATTCGCCGCACAAGTTCGGACGACGGACGATGCACTGCGGGTCGAACAGAAGTCAGCTACAACGAGGATCAAACCAATGAAACTAAAGAATCTCATGATTGCCGGCTTGATGGTGGTGGCGGCAATCGGTGCAGCCGGCGCGGCGCAGGCCGAGAACGCGCGCCTGTTTGTACATCACGAGGTGGCAGACTATGGAGTTTGGAGAAAGACGTTCGATGCCTTTGCGCCGACGGCCAAGAAGTTGGGGGCCATCAATGGCACCGTGTACCGATCAGCGGATAACGCCAATGATGTGACCGTTACGCACGACTTCTCGAGTGTGGAAAAGGCCAAGGCCTTCGCCGCGTCGCCCGAACTGAAGGCAGCAATGGAGAAGGCGGGCGTGAAGGGAGCACCGCAGATTTGGATCGCGACGAAAAGCATGAAATAGTTCATTGCATGGACGGGGCGGCTGTCGAAGCCGACTCATCGCGGGCGATGCTGGGTGCCCACACCGGCCGTAATGAACAGGGCAGTTGCCTCGCCGACGACGTCGGCCGTGTGCCAGGTTCCAGGCTCGTTGATCGCGTATTCGCCAGGTCTTAGAACTTCAGAGTGCTTCGATCCATCTGGTCGTTCCTGATGCAGCGTCATGTTGCCAGCAAGGCACAGCACAACCTCGGTCCCGTGTGGATGCATTTCCCACATGTTCCAGGATTCTTTGAATGTAAACGTGCTGACGAGCCGACCTTCGACACCATCTGGGCGGTGTCGCTCGACGTAGCCAGCGTACCAGTCCATGGATCCGGTGAAAGCAGGTTCAGTGATCGCAGTCGCCCCGAGTCCAAGATGAATTGGATTGACTGCGATAGTGGTTCCGCCCATATGCTTCTCCGTGTAAGGACTGCTACCGGCCCTTCGTTCGCACTTCCGCAAGCATAACCTAGTAGAGCACTCGCGCAGCAAGACCAATCACTGCGCAGGTTGCGATGACCTCAATGACGCTGCGCTTGAAACGAATTAGCGCGACGGCGGCCGCGACGGCCATCGCTGCCGACAATGCGTCCACGGCGCCTGCAAAGCCATGAGGCCAAAGGACGTGGTATCCAAAGAACAGCGCCAGGTTGAGGATGACGCCGACGACCGCTGCGGTGATGGCGGTCAGGGGCGCGGTGAACTTGAGGTCTTCGCGCGTAGACTCCACCAGAGGACCACCGGCGAAGATGAATAAGAAAGACGGCAGGAATGTAAACCAGGTCACCAGGGTTGCTGCCACGACACCGGACAGCAACGATCGTTCCGGTCCGAATACTGCGGCCGCATGTCCACCGACAAAGCCGACAAAGGCAACCACCATGATCAGTGGGCCCGGCGTTGTCTCACCGAGGGCGAGGCCATCGATCATTTGCGTGGGCGTGAGCCACCCGTAGGTACCCACTGCTCCTTGATAGACGTAGGGAAGCACGGCGTAAGCACCGCCGAAGGTCAAGAACGCCGCTTTCGTGAAGAACCAGCCCATTTGTGCAAGCGTCCCGCGCCAGCCTTGAGTGAACATCAGTGCAGACATCGGAAGTAGCCACAGCAGTGCGCCAATAAGCACAATGACGACCAGTCGAGACCACCGGAAGCGCGCATGCACAGGCGTCGGCGTGTGATCGTCGATCAGCGCAAGGCCGTAGGACGCGTCTGCCTTGCCATGACCACCGCCCACTTTGAACTTATCGGGGGCGATGCGGCCGCCGGCATAGCCTGCTAAGGCGGCTGCGACGATGATGATCGGAAATGGAACATTGGCGGCGAACATCGCCACGAACGATGCGGCCGCAATTCCCCATAGTGGAAAGTTCTTCAGCGTTCGCGAACCAATGCGGTGCACCGCTCGAACAACGATCGCGGTCACGGCGGGCTTGATCCCGTAGAACAATCCTGCGACCAGCGGCACATCACCGAAAGTGACGTAGAGCCACGAAAGCGCGATCAGTATGAACAGCGAGGGTAGGACGAACAGAACCCCGGCGACGATGCCGCCCCAGGTTCGGTGCATCAGCCAGCCGATATAGGTTGCCAGCTGCTGCGCTTCCGGGCCAGGCAATACCATGCAGTAGTTCAATGCATGCAGGAAGCGGCGCTCTGAAAGCCAGCGCCGTTTCTCGACCAACTCCTGATGCATGATGGCGATCTGTCCCGCAGGGCCGCCAAAGCTGATGAAGCCCAGCTTGAGCCAAAAGCGGAAGGCTTCCCAGAAGCTCACGCTAACCTTAGAGTCGGACCCCGCTCTTCCTGCTGACGGCACGTTCAAGCACTCTGGGGTAGCATAACCATTCGAGGGTGTGCGTCGTGGCGTCCTATTGCGGCGCGAAGAAATTCGCTATTGATAGACGCGCTACGCAGGCTTCCCGATATGCCGACAAATTTCACTATGACCTCTCCCAGGCGTTCACTGCGGCTCGTCCGCGTGCGATGATGGCGCGGTCATTGCGAACAAACAACCATTGGTCATAAGGGGATCGACGATGCGCCTGACAATCCCGATGCTGTTCATCTCGTTTGCCCTGGTGGTTACCGCCGGTTGTGGTCAGCGTGCGCCAACGACCCAGACGCCCACGGCGCTTGCGGCCGATGAAGCAGTGATCCGCGCCGCCACCGTGAGCTGGACCGAAGCCTACAACGCCGGTGAGGTTGACAAGATAGTCGCGCTCTACACCGAGGACGCGGTGCTGATGCCGGCCAACGCAACCACCTTGACCGGACGCGCGGCAATCAAAGACTTCCTGACAAAAGACACTGCCGCCGCCAAGGCCGCAGGCCTCACGGAAAAGATCGGCGACAGTGACGTCGGCATCTCGGGCGATCTCGCCTGGCACGCGGGTACGTCCTCGGTGGTCGACACTGCCGGCAAGTCGGTTGAGACCGGCAAGTACATCGAGATCTGGCGCAAGGTCGACGGCAAATGGCTCATGATCCGCGACATCTGGAACGACGACGCACCACCGGCTCCTGAACCGGCGAAGTAGCCACGCTGTTGATGCGCGCCTCGCAAGGAAATTGAAATGGCTGAAGGGTTGCTCGGCGGTATTCTTGGTGAGGAGGACGACAAGCCGGAAGCTGAAACTCCTGAGGTTTTGGCCGGCGCGGAGGCGTTTGCGGCCGCGGTTACCGCGAGGCTGTCCGGTAATGACCCGGGAGTCGCTCGCAAGACCGAGATCTTTCTGGATCACCAGTCGCGGCTGCTGGAAACGCAATGTGAACATCTCAAAGACGAACATGCGCTGCGCCTTGCGCACTTGCGGCATCAATCGCACCTGCTGCGCGGGCAGCGTCTGGGCCAGACTCTTCGAATCGGATTTCAGGTGTTCGTGGCGCTTGTCGCGACGGTCATCGGACTCGGCATCGCCGGGATGCTGCACGAGGCACTCACCGCGCGAAGCGTCGTGATCGATCCGTTCGATTCCCCTCCCGCGCTGGCTGCGAACGGCATCAACGGCAAGGTCCTGGCATCGGGACTGCTCGACGTGCTGACGCGGATTCAGGCGGCGAACCGCAGCAGCGCGGAGCATCGCGCGCTTTCGAATGCCTGGACCAACGAGATTTCGATCGAAATTCCGGAGACCGGGCTGTCGATCGGGCAGATCCAGCGGTTGCTTCGAGCGCGCCTGGGACACGACCTGCGTATCGAGGGTGATTTGTTGAAAACTGCGAATGACGGCTTTGCGCTCACGGTGCGCGGTACCGGCGTTCTGCCGAAAAAATTCACTGATGACGCCGGCGACCTCGACAAACTCATGACGCAGGCAGGTGAGTATGTCTACGCGCAGTCGCAGCCGGGACTCTGGGCGTGGTACCTGGGCGACAAGGGACGCAGTGATGAGGCCATCCGCTTCAGTCAGGACGCGTACGCCACGGCCGGGTCTGCCGAGCGGCCCTATCTGCTCAATGCCTGGGCTAACGCAGTGATCGCTAAAGGCGGTGACGTTGAAGCGACGCTGCGGCAGGCGCTGCATCTGTATCGCGAGGCGGTCAGGCTCAAGCCTGACTATTGGATTGGCCTTTACAACGTCATGGAGATGCTCAGCAATCTCGGTGAGGAGGAAAGCGTAACACCCATCGGGGAGAAGATGCTCAGCGCAGCAGGCGGCAGACCGGGACGGGCGGATGAGAACATGTACCAATACTGGGATGTCTTGACCTGGAACCTGTCGGCGCTGCGCGCCGGTTTCATCTCCGACATGGAATCCTACGGAGGCGTTGGAAGTATCACCGAGTCCAGCGGTTCGGAAAATCTGAACGTGGCGCAGATCGACGTGCAGATGCACGATGTTGAGGCGGCAGAGTTCAGGCTGAGAACCACACAGGTCGATGCGCATTCGCCGGCGGATACGACGCTTGCGGCATTGGTTCGGGGTTTGCTGGCCGCTGAGATTGGAGATGCCGCTGCGGGAGCCAGGGAGATGGATGTCCTTCGAGCAGCCTATGCCAACCCGGTGGTCGCCACCAATTTCACACCGGTGATCTGTCTTGCACCACCCCTGTTTGAAGCGGCCGGACAATCAGCAAAGGCCGATGAAGCGTTGGCGGCGGTGGGTCAGCTCAAATTCGTGGATTGCTATCGGTTCAAGGCCGACATCCTCGCCCGACGCGGCGACTGGGCCGGCGCAGAGGAGTGGTATGCAAAATCCGTCAAGCTGGCGCCGAGCCTGCCCGCGGGCTACTACTCCTGGGGTCTGGCGTTGGCGAACCACGGCGATCTGCCGGCGGCGGCGAAGCTGAAAGAGGCCAATCAACGGGGTCCCCGATGGGCCGATCCGCTCAAGGCGTGGGGCGATGTGCTGGCGAAGCGGGGCGAGAAAAAAGACTCCCTCGCCAAGTACGACGAGGCGCTCAAGTACGCACCGAACTGGAAACAACTCAAGGCGGCCCGTGAGGCCGCGGCGGCGACATAAGAGTTCGTGGTTGCTAGCGGGCTCGAACTGATTGCCGAGTCAGGCGATGTATCAGCAGTGCGGTGCGCTTTGTCTGCAGCGGCAGGCGGCTCAAGTCCGCATTCTCCGTTGCCGTGTGCGAGCCTTCGCCCGCCAGACCCACGCCGTCGAGAACGTCGATGAACGGCGCAATGAAGGAGGCATCACCGGCTCCGCGCAGCATGGGGTCGAGTGCCTGCAGCGCAGGCGCGCCGAGGGACTGGTTCACGCCATTGAGTTCGGTCAACAATGCGATGTTGCCCGGCGTCGGCGCCATCGGCGGATAGCCTTGCTCGAACTCAAGCGCAGACTGCGTGCCGGGCAGACTGGCGGTGGCAATGGCCTTCATCTTCTCCTGCACTCGCGTCAGTTGTTCGGGCGTGAGCACGCGCAGATCGCCGATGACCATGGCCTCGCCGGGCACGATGTTACCCTTGCCCGCCACCGAGGCGTTGCCGTCGGGCTGCACCTTGATCTGTGAACCCGCCAGCGCCAGGCCGACGCTGTAGGTCATATTCGGTTCGCGCAGCGTGTCATGGAACTGAGCCAGGACGCGGCTCATCTCGAACGCGGCGCCATCGCCCGTATCCTTGCTGAAGATGCTGCCGGAGTGGGCGGCCTTGGCCTTGACGTGCAATTTCCATTGTGTGGAACCACGGCGCGCGGTGCTGGCGTACTCGAGGCCGTCTCGGACCACCACGCCTTCAAACGACAACGCCACATCGGCGTTCCGGGCCGCAGCGATCAGATCTTTGCGCGAACTTTCGATCGTCTCGCCGGCGGCTTCTTCATCGGCAGTGATGAACACGCTGATGTTCGCATCCTTCAGCAGGCCCGCGCCATGCAGCGCCCGCAAGCCGGCGATCATCACCACCAGTCCGCCCTTCATGTCGTTTACGCCCGGCCCGGTGATGATGTTGCCGTTGCGCTCCAGCCGCTGGAACGGATGCGTGGGCTCGAACACGGTGTCCATATGACCGATGAGCAGCACGCGTTTGCCGCCGCGGCGGCCGCGATGCTCGGCAAGCAGCGACGGTGCGCGCTTCACCGCCTCTTCATTGATCGAAGTGGTTTTGAAGCCCAGGCCCTGCAACTCGCGCTCGAGCACTTTACCCACGGCGCTGACGCCGGCGATGTTGAAGGTGCCGGAGTTCATGTTGACGATGGTCTCGAGCAGCGACTGCGCCGCTGCGTTGCCTTCATCAACCGCGCGCACGGTGGCGGCCTCGGGTGCCGAGAGTTTTTGCGCCAGGCTCGTGTTGCACGCCAGAGTGACGGTTGCAGCGAGTATCCAGAGCGGGGCAGGAATCTTCATATATTACGGTCCCTTGATGGCAAATTCGTAGCTGCCATAGTGCATGTAGTCGGCCCAGTCGCAGGAGTGCGCGGCGCGCACCGCCGCGCGGGCGCGGTTGATCGCATAACCCAACGCATTGCCCGCGACGATGCTCGAGTATAGCGCTGTGGAAAACGCCAGCGCCGCATCATCGCCCACCGGCCAGTAGGTGCCCAGATAATTGGCGACGCCGCCGCGCAAAAAACTTTCGGCAAGGCCATCGGTCGCCGCAAGCGCGCGCCGGATCCGGCGGCCTGGCCTGGCCGCGCGCAGCCGCCCGGACTCGCAGGCATTGAAAAACACCAGTGCCGGCAGGCTTTGCAGTGCCGCCAGATCGCTGCCGCTCAGGATCTCTTCCTTCGCGCAGACGATGCCGCTGCGCTGCGGCTCACGCTCGTCGAAATGCGCATGACCGGCATAGTGCAGCACATCGAACGCACCGGAGCGGAAGTCATTCAATAGCCGGGCGCGAGTGGCCTGCGCACCCTGCACGACGTGCAGCCGGATGTCGGCGCGGCCGGCGAAGACACGGGTCAGCCGCTGTGCTTCGGCTTGTGCTCCTGGCAGATCCTGCGTCGGGTTGGCGACCAGCAGGACTTCGAGCGTCTCGCCCATGCGCCGCGTCTCGCTCCAGCGAGCTACTGACAGATTCTCGGCGGCATAGCGTCGCGATACGCCGGCAGCCATGGCCGGCGTCCAGGCGCCGATGCTCAAGGTCTCCCAGGGCAGTTGCGACATGGCGGCGTCGTGCACCACGGCCAGGTGACTGGCCTTGGATTGCAGCAGTGCCTCGCGCATGTCGTGATGCAGCATCAGCACGCCGAGCCGCTCGCCGTAGCGCTTCAGATCCCGCTCATGAAATTCTCCGCCGTGCAGGTCATTGAGCAGCGCATCCAGATCATGACGGCGAATCGCCTGCCGGCTGCTCAACACAGCCGCCTTGGCGCCGGCGCTGAGCAGCGAGCTGCGCACGCAGATGCGATCATCGGTGAGAAGGCCGGGCTCCTGCGACAGGATCAGATACGCTGTCGGGGGTGCTGGCGTTGCCGTGGTGGGAATGCTGGGCCGGGGCTTGCCAAGCACGGCTTTGGGCATTACCCGCAGCGTTGTCTCGCTGAGGGTGGCGTCGACGTCGGTGAAAATCTCCCCGCCGATCAGCGTGCGCAACGCTGTGCGCAGTTGCCGCAGGCGGCGCTGGTCGTACACGCAGAACGTGATGCGCCGCAACTCGTAGCTCGCATCGGCTGCATCCAACGCATGAAAGTAACCGCGCAATTGATTGGCCACCGCGTCGGCGACGCTGACGCCGGACCCAGTGCCGAACAGCACGGTGACGAAGTCGTGCATGCGCGTGTGCGCCAGCGTGCGCACCACGTTCTCGCTGACAAAGGACTGTGTCTGCGCATCGAAGCGGTCGAAATCGCCCATGCCGGCGAACACCACCGACTTGGCGCGCAGCCTGCGACTGCCGGCGGGCATGGCGAAGATCTGCCCGGCTTCGCCGGAGAACATGCGCCGCGCCGTAAATTCGCGGATCGCGCCGTTCAGGCGCTGGTCCACCGCCAGCGCTGCGCCGCCGGGGGTGACGTTGCGGAATATGCCCAGCACTAGCGCGCTGCCGTCGGCATCTGCAATATTGCCGTAAGCGATGCGAAGTTCGATCTTGCGCCGTGGCTTGGAGGCGCTGGCGCCGGTGTTGCCGCTGAACTGCGTCATCAACCGCTCGCGGCCGGCGGAGTCGAGTTTTCGCCAGTCGACTTTTGCCTGGAACTGCGTGCGCAGCTGGTGATCCGTGACGGCGCGCGTCCTGGTCCGGCCCTGCGTCCAGCGCTGCGGCAGGGCCCTGCCGCGCCCGGTCTTGATCAGTTCGGCGGCGCAGTGAATCACCTGCGAATGGTTGGTGAGGCTGCCGTGAAGCTCAGCCACGTAGTAGGCGGGCACGCCGGGCAGCAATGCCGATGCGAGCGGCACCGTGCCATCGCCGGCTGGTTTTAGATCGTAGCCGAAGCCGCCGCCGAAGCGATGGATGCCGACGATGGTGTCCTGACCGATACCGACAATCTGCGCGAAGCGTTCGTCGGGCGGGGCGAGCGCATCACGCGCTTTCATTGCCTGCTTCAGCAGCCGGACGTCCGGGTGCGACTGCGGGCGGGGCCACGCACCCGGGTCATACACGTTCACCGGCATCTTGGGATCTGGCGCCGGCAGCAGTTGATACAGGCCGGGAAAGCTGCTGAACACGTGCTTGGCCAGAAACTCCACCGAATGCTTCAGATCCAGCGTGGCGATTTTGCGTACGGCCGGGTAGGTGCCGCACAGCGCCTGCACCGGCGCGTAGGTGCCGGCATTGGGCACGCCGATCAGCACGGCCCGGCGCACGCTGCGTTTGGGCAGCAAGCCCAGCGCGGCGCGCGCCACCAGTCCGCCCATGCTGTGCGCCACCACCGATACCGGCCGGTCCTCTTTCAGGATGCGTTCGGCCAATTGCGTGCCGAGATCGCTCAAAGAAAGGCGCCAGTCGTAAGCATGGAAGCGCGCATCGAAGCCGGCGATGTCGAGCATCAGTTTGATCTTGGCGTAGGTGAACAGCATGACGCCCAGCGGCTGGAGTCCTGCGCCGCGCGGTAGCGCCAGTTGCGTCAACTGGCCCGCCGCGATGCGCAGCGGGTCGATCCACAGCACCTTGGACGTCGCCCCGGCCGTTCTGGCGCGGCCGAGCTTCGAGCCCATGATGCCGGGAAGGATCAGCACGCGATGCGGTGGGGATGCGCCGCGGCGCTTTGCACGCCGCGAGCGTACCTGCGCGGCCTGTGCGGCGAGGGCCGTCAGGTCCGTGTAGGCGTCGAGCCCGAAAAACTCGCGCAACGATGCTTCGTGCTGCCCCGTCTCCAGGGCGTGCAGCACCGCCGCGTCACCTGCGTGAAAAGCCCATTCGCCGGGGTTCGGTCGCTTTGTCATTGCATCGTGCGCTCGATGACATCACACACCGCGTCGATGGCCGCTGCACGTGTCGTTGATTTGCGCCAGATGGCGCCCACGGTGCGCCGGGGCTGCGGGTTGGCAAACTTCAAGGTGGTGAGTCCTCGCTGCGAACCGAAGGGCGGCGCCACCGCCAGCTGTGGCAGCAGCGTCACGCCCAGGCCCGCCACGACCATCTGGCGCAGCGTCTCCAGGCTGGTGGCGCGGAAATTCTCCGCCTCGCGGATCTCCACCCGGCTGCAGACTTCCAGGGCGTGATCGCGCAGACAGTGACCATCCTCCAGCAGCAGCACAGTCTGGTCCTGCAAATCCTCGACCTTGATGCGTGAGCGCTTGGCGAGCGGGTGCTCATCCGGGACCGCCAGCAGGAAATTCTCCTCATACAGCACCCGCGTACGCAGCCCGTCGTCCGGCACAGGCAGCGCCAGGATGCCCAGATCCAGTTCACCCTCGAGAAGTCTTTTGAGCAACGCATCGGTCTGATGTTCGTACAGCATCAGGCCCATTTTTGGCAGCGCCTTGCGGATCTTCTGCGTAATCCGCGGCAGCAGATACGGGCCGATGGTGGGGATCAGCGCAATCCGCAGCTTGCCGGTGAGGGGGTCGGCGCTGGCTCGCGCCAGCTCCAGGATCTCCTCGCCCTCCTGCAGCATGTGCCGGCTACGCGCCACCACCTGAGCACCAACCTGCGTCAACTTGATGTTATTGGGCTGCCGCTCCACCAACTGCACGCCCAGGTACTGCTCCAGCTTCTTCAGCTGCGCCGACAGGGTGGGCTGGCTGACGAAACAGCGTTGCGCTGCCTTGCCGAAATGGCCGGTATCCGCGATGGCCACCAGGTATTTGAGATCTTTCAGATTGATCATGGGTTGATAGAGATTATCATCGCACACGCACCTTATAAGGAGAACGCGATCATGACCTTGGAATCACGAGCGGCCGATGACATCGAAGAAAAGAGCGCGTTTTACATCCCCGGCGTCATTGCGCTGCTGATGGGGCTGATCACCCTGGCGGTGATCGGCAACTTCATCTGGCACAACGTCCTCGAAGACCCCGCCAGCCCGCCACTGTTCAAAGTCGCCGCGGCCGTACTCACCTTCTGGGTCATGACACGCGGCATGGTGGTGCTCGAGCCCAAGCAGGCCATCGTGCTTACCTTTTTCGGCCGGTACGCCGGAACCATCCGCCGCGACGGGTTCTGGTGGTTTAACCCGCTGAACCGCCGCCATCGGCTCTCGCTGCGGGTGGTGAACATGACCACGCCGACGTTGAAGGTGAATGACTTCTCCGGCAATCCGATCGAGGTCGCAGCCGTCGTCGTGTGGTGCGTGGAAGACACCGCGCGCGCCGCGTTCGCCGTTGAGTCTTATCAGGGCTTCATTGCGCAGCAGGCAGAGTCCGCGCTGCGCCAGGTGGCCGGCACGCATCCGTACGATGCGGATGACAAGAGCAAGAGCCTGCGCGGCAATGTGGAAGCGGTGAGCAACGAATTGAAGGAGACCATCGGCAATCATGTCGCCATCGCAGGGGTGGAGATCATCGATGCGAGGCTTGCGCATCTGGCGTATGCGCCGGAGATTGCCGGCGTGATGCTGCGGCGGCAGCAGGCGCAGGCGGTGCTCGCGGCGCGCCGCGTCATCGTGGAAGGCACGGTGGGACTGGTGCAGCTGGCCATCGAAGACCTGCACAAGAATGAAGTCGTGCAATTGAGCCAAAATCAGCGCGCGCTGCTGATCACCAATCTGATGACGGTGCTGGTGTCGGACAAGGACGTGTCGCCGGTGGTGCAGATGTCGGCGCCGGTGGGGTGATCCCCCTGTCTCAAATCTGAATGAACGCACCGCAATCGGGGATTGGCATCTGACGCTGCAGGAGTCATCCTCGCAGCCCCAATAGTTGATCTCAAGCCAAGGAGGGCTCATGAATCACCTGCGCTTTGCATTGTCCCAAAAAGGTCAAGGAATGACCGAATACGTGATCATCGTGGCGCTCATCGCCATTGCCGCAATCGCGGTGTATCAATTCTTCGGTAATACCGTGCGGGATCAAACAGCAGCCATCGCACAGGAACTCGCCGGTGGCAACGGCAGCACGGCGCAGGCCAATGCGCAGGCGGCGGCCACTTCTGCTGAAACCGACGCGAACTCTCGCCGCAACCTGAGCAATTACACCGGCAACGCTGCGCGGTAATCGCCGTGTCATTGCATCAATCCGGGCAAGTGCTGCCCTTTGCAACCGTAGGTTTGTTCGTATGCGCGCTGTTCATGTACTTCGCCGTTTCAAGCGGTCAGTTGGTGGATGAAAAAATGCGCATCGCCACTGCCGCTGACGCGGCGGCGTACAGTGCCGCAACGGTCGAGGCGCGCGCACTCAACTACTCCGCGTACGCGACGCGGGCCATCATTGCCAATCAGGTGGCTCTGGCGCAGGCGCTGTCGCTGGCCTCCTGGACCAACTACTTTGCAGACCTTTGGGTCAACGTGGATCACGCGTCCGAGCGTCTGGGCGAGCTGCTTCCGCCCGACGACCTGATCCGGTGGGCCCAGTTGCAGGCTACGCTGGTGGGCGAGGGGTATGCGAGCGCGTATGGCGGCGTCGATCCACGTGAAATCGCGCAGTACGTCAACCACGGCGCTGCGGCGGCGATCACCGCAGCGGATCTGGCCAGTCAGGGTCTGGAACTGTCCGAGTCCCTGGTGCGGCAGTCGCTGCGTGCCGGGGACTTCGCTGGCTCTGCAGGCCGCCAGCTGCAGATTGCAGCCGAAGCGGCCAAGATCAGCGATGAAAGCGCACGCGTATCCATCAATCCAGGAACGCACGGCTTCGATTCCTTCCTCAAACGCTACGGGGGCGATGAGCGAGGCCGACTTGCCGATGTCGTGCGCCGTTCCCGCGACGATTTTTCCCGCCAACGCCAGTGGACATTGCGCAACCTGCTTGGCTTTCTCGGTTCCAGGCGATTGGAGCGAACCGGCGGCACCGATCTTCAGGACTTCGATCACTGGGCGGCCGTCGATGACTTCACGTACCGCGACAACGGCGGTCTGTTCAGCGGCAGTACGGAAGACACGGTCGCGCGAGGGTGGACCAACGTCGGGTCCGCGCCCGAAAGCGGATCCCTCTCCACCCAATACCTGCTCCCCGCATTGTTCAGCGGGCTGCCCTCCATTGTTGACATCGGCTCCCTTGACAGCGGCAGGCCCACCACGGGTCTGAGCGTGCTGGCAACAAAGCCGCGTGCTCCCGCCCTGTCGGCAGAGGCTGCGGCCAAAGCTCACCCGAGCGGGCGACTGGCCGTATTCGATGGACGAATGCCGGGCAACGTCGTCGCTGCCTTGTCGCGAGCCGAAGTCTTCTTCGAGCGGCCCGATGACCGGGCGGATGGGCGCAGCGAACGCGGAAACTTGTTTGACCCCTACTGGCGCGTAAGGCTCGTCACTCCGGTGCCGGCCGATCACCGTTACGCGGCGTCCCTGCAAGACGGCGTGGCCTTGCCATGAACCGCCGTTTCAAATCCCGGTATTGCGGTCAGGCGATGACCGAATTCTGTGTGCTGATGGCCGCGTTGTCGCCCTTGGTGTTGCTGATTCCGATGCTCGGGCGCCACCTGGATCTGATTCATACCGCCGACATCGCAAGCCGCTACGTTGCGTTTGAATCCATCGCCCACGATCCGCTGAATGGCCGCTTGCGCGATGAGCAGATCGCCGCCGATGTTGCGCGTCGTTTTTTCAGCCGATCGGATGCGCCGATCCGCACGGCGGAAGCGCCGAGCGACGCGCCGGCCGAGCGTAATGGTCTGTGGGTGGATCATCGCGCCCAACCATTGTTGCCCGATCTGCGCAATCGCATCGGCGCAACGACCCGTGCCGGAACGCGGGATCCGTTCCCCGCTGCGCGGCATTGGTGGAGCGAGGGATTCGATTTGCGATCTCGAAACCTCATCACCGGCACAGTCATCGTTCACCCGCTGTGGTTGCCGCCGATTGCGCGCACGGCCGCCTTGCTGGTCGATGATTGGAGCGCCTTGGGAACCCGCGATGTGCAGCTGCGCATCGAGCATGCCGCCGATTTCATCTATCCCAGCGGTGAGCTGGACTCCTCGCTGAGGCTCATCGGTCAGTTGCCCAGACTTCTGACCGATGAGCCCATGAAGCCAGGTCTCAGGGACTGGGAGGTTCTGCCCTGCGATCGGCTGGAAAACGGGTGTTCGCCATGAGCGCTCACGCCATGATCCTGTTCGCGGCGATCGTCTACGGATCGACCGATGTGCCGGCGCCGATCAACGCCGCACCCGGTTCCATCGATCAGGAACTGATCGTGAACGCCGTGCCGACCCATGTCCGTGAGTGGCGTCTGAGCCTGGGTTTGGATGAGAGCGCGGACTTCTACCGCCGCTACCTGGGCGAGCATCATGTCGAATTCAAGGCGCCTCACGGCATCATTCTCGCCGCGCCGCGTGCCCAGCGTTTCGTCACCGTCGAACTGCAATCGCTATCAGCCCGCCAGACGCGGGCCAGAGTGAGCGAAGCGAACATCAATGCTGCGAGCCCTGGCTCGGGCGTCGTGCCGTTGCCACCGGATGTGACGGTCCTCACGCGTGTCGGGTCGCGCGACGGCAAACTTCAGACACAGACCTTGATCGCAAGTTCGCCCACGGGGCTTGCGCCAAACGCTGACTTCTTCAAGCGGCGTCTGACCACGTTTGGCTTGCGACTGTCGGATCGTCAAACGATCAACGGCTCCGGCCGGCAGGGCGAAATCATGGCTTTCTCCGCCGGCGCCCGCAGCATTGACATCGTCATGACGCGTGAACACGGACGCACCTGGATCTCGGTAATGTCTAAAGAGCCAAGACCATGAAACCGTCGCCGGTTCGCATCCGCTGCGTTGGCCAATCCAGCGTCGAGTATCTGGTGGGATGCCTGCTGGTCCTTGCGCTATTGGCGGCCGATGCGGGCACGAACAGTTCGGTCATCACTTTTCTCATCGATTCCATCCGTATGGCATTCATGCGCTTCGCGATCGCCATCTCGGTTCCGTAGGCCAACCCATACAACCCAGGGAAGGGAGAGTCTGTGAAAGTATCGCCTCGTTGGATCGTACTCGGAGCCGCCGCTGTGTTTGGCGTCGGCGCAGGATATGGCGTTCACTACTACATTGCCGAGCGCATTGCCTCGCTCGAAGCGGACAGCACGCCTGTCGAGACAGTCAAACAGGTGGTCGCCAATCAAGACATGCCGCGCGGCGCCCGTCTGACTGCCGATACCGTGTCCGTCCGTCCCATCCCCAAAGAGTGGGCCTACGCTGAGGCCCTGACGCCGGATCAGTTGAGTCGATTCGAGAACGCCGCCCTTGATGTCCCAGCCCGGCGCGGCCAGCCCATCCTGTGGGCGCAGTTGGCCTCGCAAGGGCCGCGATCACTGTCCGATCGAATCGAGCCGGGTCGGCGCGCCGTCACCGTGCCTGTTGATGACATCAGCTCGGTGTCGGGCCTCGTGACGCCCGGTGACCGTATCGATCTGCTGGTGTCCATCAAGCGCAACACACAAACCACCCTGATGCCGCTGCTGCAGCGGGCGTTGGTGCTCGCGACCGGAACGCGCACTGACGCAAGGCCCGCCCAGGACTCAGCGCCCGACATGCGCAGTTACAACACCATGACCTTGGACGTCAGCCCCGACGACGCGCGGCGCATCTTTGCTGCACGCGAAATCGGGCGCCTGACCGCGGTGTTGCGCACGCCCACCGACGAGGACGACATACCGATGCCAAAGGAGGATGCGCAGAGCATTCTGGGCCTGGTGCCATCTTTGCAGCGGCGGCTCGGCGTGCAGGTCATCTACGCCGACCGGCTGTCGAAGGATTCAGCGGTGGGTGCGGCACTGAGACTGTTGCCATGAGGGTCGCGCTCTGGTGCATCGCTGTCTGCCTGATGCTGTCTGTGCATTGTGTCCATGCGCAGTCCGGCACGGCGGAAATCCAGCTGTACGTGGGTGAGACGACGGTCATGCCCCGGCCGCAGGTCAAGCGAGTGATCGTCGGCCGTAGCAGCGTCATCAGCGCATCCGCCCTGGCCAACGGCGATGTCGTCATCGTCGCACGAGGCCCGGGCCGCACGTCGTTGAACTTGTTGGACGCCACTGGCCACCCCGAGCGTTGGTCCATTCAGGTGGTGCCGCTGGACATGCAGCGTCTCGCGCACGAGATCGAAGGCTTCATCGGTCATATGCCAAACGTATCGGTGCGGACACTGGCCGACAAAATCATCGTCGATGGCACCGATCTGAGCGAAGCACAGTTGTTCAAACTGGGGGAGCTTTCGAAGCACTACCCGCAGGTGGTCAATCTGGCGGCATTTCAGAAAGACCGCGCCTGGGAAAAGATGGTGTTGATCGACGTGCAGGTCATCGAAGTGGCGCGCAATCACACCCGCGATTTCGGCATTCGGTGGCAATCGAGTTTCCCTGGACCCACGGTGGAGCCGTTCAAGGGGAGAATCGGCGTGGCCAGTTCCATCGGCTCGACCATCAGCATTCTGGAAACCGAAGGTGAAGCGGTCGTCTTGGCCGACCCGCAGCTCGCCGCGCGCAGCGGCAAGAAAGCCAGCTTTCTGGTGGGCGGCGAAATTCCGTATCAGGCCATCAATCAAGATGGATCGGCGCAAATCACCTTCAAGAAATTCGGCGTCGAGTTGGAAATCACACCAATTGCCATGGAATCGGGCGCCATTCTTTCTTCCGTTCGCGCCATGGTGAGCGAGCCTGACGCCAGCCTGAATCCGCTATCCGGCGTACCGGGTCTGCGCTCGCGCGAAGCGGACACGTGGTTCAACGTGAAGTCCGGCGAAACCATGGTCATTGCGGGCTTGCTGCAGCGGGGCAAAGGCACGACCACCGACAGCGTACCGGGCCTCGGGCGGCTGCCGATCCTGGGTCATCTCTTCAAAGGCCGCAAAGCCGCACAGCGGGAAACTGAACTCGTCATCTTCGTCACTGCACGAACCGTCGATCCCGGCGATTCACAGGCGATGACACGTCGCGATACAGTGCAGGACGAAGCCACGCATTTGCTGGCGGTTCCATGAGCACCGCGGCTGGCGTGCCGGCGCGATGGCGCATTCAGGTGCACGAAATGCTGCTGCAGACCATCGATCTGCGGCGGCGTGATTTGACGCGCATGTCGGACCCGGAGCTTCGCACCGAAACGCAGCGGCTGGTGCGCGAGATCGTCGGTGGCCTGTCTGAACTGCCGGACACCGTCGATCGCAACGATCTTGCAGGCGTGGTCCTGGATGAGGCAATCGGATTGGGCCCTTTGGAAAACCTGCTACGCGATGAGTCCGTCACCGAAATCATGGTCAACCGGCACGATGAAGTATTCATTGAGCGCGCGGGCCGCATCGAACGCCATCCCTATACATTCTCCAGCGATCGGGCCGTACATGGTGTGATCGAGCGGATCGTAGCTCCCCTGGGCCGTCGAATCGATGAGTCCTCTCCCATGGTGGATGCGAGACTCAAGGATGGGTCTCGCGTCAACGCCATCATCCCGCCGCTGGCATTGAAGGGGCCCTCGCTGACGATACGAAAATTCGCGCGTCGGCGATTGCGCACCGAGGATCTGATCGGCTTGGAAACCCTTTCCAGACCGATGGCAGAGTTTTTGGAAGTCTGCGTTCTACACCGCCAGAACATCGTCGTATCCGGTGGAACGGGTTCCGGCAAGACAACCTTTCTCAACGTTCTGTCGGCCTGCATTCCTGAAGCGGAGCGCATCATCACCATCGAAGATGCAGCGGAGCTCCAACTGCACCATCCCAATCTGGTGTCGCTGGAGGCGCGTCCCGCGAACGCGGAAGGGCGGGGATTCGTCAGCATTCGCGATCTGGTCCGGAACTCGCTGCGGATGCGCCCCGACCGGATCGTCGTCGGCGAATGCCGGGGCGGTGAAGCGCTCGACATGTTGCAGGCGATGAACACCGGCCACGAGGGATCCTTGACGACCCTGCACGCCAACTCTCCTCGCGATGCATTGATGCGGCTGGAAACATTGGTGTTGATGGCGGGCGATGCACTGCCGCTGGCGGCCATTCGCGATCAGATCGCCTCAGCCGTGGACATCATCGTCCAGCAGACAAGATTCGCGTGTGGATCGCGCAAGATCACCAGCATTGCCGAAGTGTGCGGCATCGAGAGCGGCCGTATTCAACTGCAGGAGATCTTCAACTTCCGGCGCCTCGGGCGGCGCCATGACGGCGGCGTCGCGGGAGCATTTGGCGCCTGCGATTGCGTCCCCGCATTTTACGAATCCTTGCGTGAGCGTGGCGAATCCATGTGCTTGGATGCGTTCCGGCGGGAAGGTGCATGAGCTTCATCCCCTGGTTGGCAACGATTCTGGGGGCCGCTGCGGCGGCGATGGCCGTGATGATCTTCATCGAACAAGGAGTTCAACGGCTTGCCAGGCATCGTGAGCTTGCAACAGAGCGAGCCCGTTTGTCGCTACTGGAATTGTTCGTGTTTCTCGATCCGCAGCTGCTGTACGTGACAGCGGCTTTTTGTTCCCTGGCCGTCGTCTTCGGAGTCTTGTACGCAACACACAGTCTGCTGATCGGTTTGGGCTGCGGTCTGAGCTCGGCCTTGTTGCCTGCAGTCATTATCCTGTTCCTGCGCCGGCGCCGGCGCAGCAGCCTGCAGCGCCAGTTTCCCGATGCATTGTTGATGCTGGCCGGCGCACTGCGTGCGGGCTGTTCACTGAGCACTGCGATTCACCAGATCGCCACGGAGTTGCCGGCGCCCACCAGCCAGGAATTCGCCGTCGTGCTGCGGGAACAGCGGCTCGGCGTGTCGTTGGACACCGCGCTCGAAAATCTTGCGCATCGCATCGCGCTTCCGGGGGTTGCGCTCGCGGTCTCGGCTATGCGGATTGCCTACGACTCGGGCGGGGGACTTGCCGAAGCGCTGGAGCGTGCGGCGTCGACGTTGCGCAATCAACTGGCAATAGAATCCAAAATTCGTGCGTTGACATCGCAGGGAAAACTCCAGGCTGTCATCGTCGGCCTGCTCCCCATCGTCCTGCTGCTCATTCTCGTGCGCATGGAGCCGGCGGAGATGTCGCTGCTCTTCACCACTCGGGCAGGGTGGGCGACCCTCGCCTTGATGGTAATTGTCGAATTCCTTGGCGTCTACGTCATCCACCGTATCGTGAGCATCGACGTATGAGCGATGCATTGAACGACTTCGGCTGGGTCGTTTTCGCGGCGTCCGCAGCCGCTGCGGCCTCGGCGGCGCTCGTTGCAGGCCTGATGGGGCAGCTCGTTGCAGAACTGCCCGCAGAGGACAGACAGTATCTCGACGCTCCTCCGATCGGATTCCGCTTCGCCTGGCTGCCGGTCCAATTAGTGGCCACCTGCCTGGGTTCTTATCTGCCTGAAGGACTGCGTCGGCGATTGAGCCACCGGTTGCAGCTCGCCGGACTGGACTATTGCCTGACTGCTGAGCAGTTTCTGGCGTTTACCACGCTATGCGCGTCGGCAGCGTTGCTGCTGGCGTGGTTCATATCCTCCACCTGGGGACTCAATCCGCTGCCCGGCTCGCTGCTTGCCCTGATGATCGGTTCCATTATCCCCATGATGTGGCTTCGCGATCGCATCGAGAAACGAAGCCGCGGCGTGCAGAAAGCGCTTCCCTATGCCTTGGATCTCATCACGCTGTGCGTGGAAGCCGGTCTGACTCTGCAAAGCGCTCTTGGACATGCGGTTGCGAAGGGGCCGCCGGGTCCGCTGCGCGATGAGATGGCGCGCGTTCTGCGCGATCGGCGCGCCGGGAAAACGCGCATAGAAGCGCTGCGTAACATGTCGGAGCGGATGCGTGACCCGGCAATCGGCAGTCTCGTGAGCGCGTTGATTCAATCCGAGACGCTCGGCATGAACCTTGGACCCATACTGCGCGCGCAAGCCGAGCAACGCCGCATGGAGCGATTTTCGCGCGCCGAAAAGCTCGCCATGGAAGCGCCCGTCAAAATGCTGTTTCCGCTCATTGCCTTCATCTTTCCATGCACATTCATCGTGCTCGGATTTCCGATCGCAATCAAATTCCTAAGGATGGGTTTATGAGCAGGCATCCGATCGAGGTGTTTCCCGCACGAACGGTTCTGGCGCGCGGCCGTGGATTGATATTCATGGCGCCACTGCCGCCCTCGAGCGCCATGCACATCAAACCCTGCTGGTGCGTTCACACCGGACTGATGCGAATGCCGATCGACATCGTCTTTCTCGATTCGCGGAACAAGGTCTTGAAGATCGCGGAGTCCGTGCCGCCCTGGCGCATCGCTGCGTGCAAGGGTGCGGCGAGCGTCCTGGAGTTTCCAAAGGGTGATGCCCGGCGTCTGCAACTGCTGGTGGGCGACACGTTGCTGCTGGTGGATCGACATGCGCAGTCCTGAACGATCCTGCCGGGGCGCCACTGTCGTGGAGTTTGTGGTCATCGTCCCGATTCTGTTGTTTGTCCTCCTCGGCGTCCTTCAAGCGGCCCTGGCCTTTCATGCGAAAGGCAATCTGACGTATGCAGTGTTTGAGGCTGCGCGAGCGGGCGGCCTCGAACACGCCAAGCCTGCGGCCATGTTCGCGGCGTTTGGTCGCGCGCTGGTTCCTTATTATGGTGGCGGCAGCGACAGCGCGGAGCTGGCGCAACGGCTCGCGATGGTTCGCGCAGACCTCGCCACCGGCGCCGCGCGTCTGGAGATTCTTTCTCCGACTTCAAAGAGTTTCGACGACTTTTATAGTCCTGGGTTGTCAGCGCGCGCCGGTGGCGGCGTGCGTGTCATACCCAACACGAACCTCATGATGCTGCGCTGTCCACGCGATCGCCCGGATTGCCCCGCTGACCCGGCCACTAACTCATCCGGCCAGAGTTTACAGGATGCCAATCTGCTGGCATTGCGCGTGACCTATGGAATCCCCAGGTCCAAGCAGATCCCCATGGCGGGAAGTTTTTATGCGAAGGCGCTGCAGTTGGCCGGCGTGGGTCAGGATGATGCGTTTGTTGCAGACCTGCTCGAGCGGGGGCGGATACCGATTGTCGCCCGCGCGACTTTGCGAATGTCGAGCGAGCCGTTCGAACAGGCGGCGGTCTCCTTGAGCAGTGGTACACCGGGAGGCGCTGCGGGATCTGGGTCAGGTAGCGGCGGGCCGCAGGGCGGCGGCTTTGGAGGAGGTGGGTCAGGCACCGGTCATGACTGTCATGCCGGAGACCCGCGCTGCGATCCCAACTGCGGCGTCAGGCTTTGCTGTGTCGGTTCGAAATTTACACCGTAACCTAAGGATGGGTACGCATGAACACTTGCTGTGCAGGACGCACGCTGAAAACGGCTGTCGTCGCGATCGGCCTTGCAGGGATCGCAACCTTCTTCGCAGAACCATTGTCCGCTCAGACCCGAGCCACGTGCGGGCCGAGCCCGGTGGGCGCCACCTGTGCCGGTGGCGGCCCGGCGAGCCTGGGCAACACCAGCGGCACCGATCAGGGGGCCGGCAATCCCATCAACATCATCACCGGCAACAAGTATCAACGCGAAACGGACATGGCGCCGCTGCCCGGGGAGCTGGGGCTGGAAGTCGTCCGCCATTACAACTCGCAGGACCGCAGCATGGGCTCCATGGGCGTTGGATGGCGCTTGTCGTACGACACGGAAATCGTGACCGTGCCCGGCGCGGTTCAAGTGCTCGAAGCCGATGGCAGCCGCATTGTCTTCACTCGCGATCCTCGTCATCGCAGCTTGTGCGCAACCGACAATCCCTCGAACGGCGTTCTTCGGATACTGCAGGGCCGGGGAGGCGTCGCCGGCTTTTTGTGGACGTGGCCCAATGGCCGGCAATTGCGCTTCAATGCTGCCGGGAAACTGGAAAGCGTCAGCGATGACCATGAAGGCTTGCTCACCCTCGCGCGGGATACGCACGGCGAGGTGATCAGCATCACTGATCCACTCGGCCGCATGCTTCGGATCCACTATGCGAGAGTCGGCGATCGCGGTAGTGGGGTCATCGCCACCATCGACTCTCCGATCGGGCGCTTTACGTACTCGCATGTGGTGGAGCGCGGGCGGAAGGACTTCGGCAACCTGACCGGCGTGACCCTGTCCGATGGGCGAACCGTCAGACAGTACCTGTACGAGCCGCTGCACCAAGGCGGCAATCCGCATGCGCTCACGGGCATAGTCGTGGGTTTCGACGGCGAAGCGGGGTCGGTTCAACGTCTGTCCACGTATGCCTATCAGTCCAATGGGCGCGCACTCTGGTCCATGCGCGGCGCCGGTCTGGAAACCACCGCAATCGCTCAAGGTCCGCAGATTGGCGAAAGCGGTGCCGCCGGCGCCACTCTCATCAACGCGCGGGGCGAAAAGACCCGCTACACCTACGCCATCATCGCTGGAGAGCAGCGCCTGTTGAGCGCCCGAGGACCCGGATGCGCGCATTGCGGCGAGATCAATGTGCGTCACCGATACGACCGGCACGGCCGCCTGACATCCACCGAGCGGCTGGCGCCCAACGGGACCGCCACCGGAGAAAAGCGAGTTTTGTGGGACGACAGGGGACGAATCGAACGCATACGAATGCCCAGCATCAGCGCGAGCCGATTCCACGACATTGACTACCTCTACGACAATGCGTCCTCACGGCCTGACCTGCCTGTGGCTCAAATCGAACAAGGATATTCGCCGTCAGGCTCCATCCGCCGGCGCATCGATTTCGTCTACGACAAGGCCGGGAGGCTGCAGGTTGGAGGCGGGGTGCGCTATGTCTACGATCGCAGCGGGCGTGTCCTGGAGAAGCGCGAATCCGCCGGGCGCATTACGCGATATCAATACGATGCGCTGTCGCGTGCCGCGCGAATCGTGCAGCCGGGCGGCAATCAGATTCACTATCGCTACGACTCCCGGGGACGGATTTCCATGATCAGCGTCAACGGGCGTGCTGAGCAGTACGACTACGATCCGGCGGAGCGGATTGCGCGCGTGGTGCGTCCGAACGGCGAGGTTCTGAATTACGCCTATGACGCCGCCGACAGGGTAACGGCAATCACTGATGCGTTCGGAAGAAAGATATCGTTCGATCGAGATGCTGAGGGTCTGCTGATCCACAGATTTCTTTTCGACCCGGCGGGCACGCTGGCGCAGCGCCGCGATGATTCGGAAGAAGCCGCCGCGACTGCGACGGACCGAATTGCACTTGACCCGGCGCGCCGCCCCGTCGGGTTCGTCGACGATCGCGGCGTGCGCAATGGCTACTCCTACGATGACTTCGGACGCCTGGCACAATCGTATTCCGCGGACGGCGGGGTCACCCGCTTTGTCTACGGTGCCGACGACCGTTTGATGTTCAAAGAACTGCCCTCGGGCATCCGCGTTTCATTTCGTTACGATGAAGCCGGCAGGTTGATCGAACGCTCGACTCCGGACGGGACAACGTCAATTGAGTACGGCAGAAATCTGCGGCCATCGAAGCTGACGTTTCGCGGCGGCGAAGAGCGCTACGCATACGACCCCCAGTCACGATTGATCGAGCGCATCAGCCGCATCGGCGACGCCGAATGGGCGATCCGGTACCGATACGACGCCACTGGCGCATTGATGGAAAAGGAACTGCCCGGTGGGCAGACGTTGAAGTTTAACTATCGTCGCCCACCAAGTGGAAATGCGGGGTTACTGGAGTCCATTTCGCTGATCGACCGCCACGGGCGCTCGACGCTGGTGTCGAATCTCAATGATGAACGGGAGGGGACTGCGAGGCGGGGGTTCAACCTGTTGGGATTTGCGCGCTACGATCGTGAATTGGATGTTGAGGGGCGCATCACGCGAGTGGGCGCAGCGGGATTGTGGGAACAGCGTTTCACCCATGCCGTTGATACCGATCGCGCCATTCATTCCTCCATCCGATCGGCAGGTGGGATTGAATTCGTCGAGTACGCGTACGACGATCTGCGCCGGCTGATTGGTGTGGGATCCAGTGGTACCGCAGCGCAACCCTTGGGGTTCGCGTTTGACGCCGGAAACAACCTGATCGGGCTTGCGGGAAAGAAGGCCTTCGGCTTCACAGTCCAACCCGGCACCAACCGGCCGTCGGGCTCCTACCGGTTCAGTGCGGACGGATCCGTCGTCGAAGATCCGGGCCGGCGCTTCATCTGGGATGACGATGCGCGTTTGAAGTCCGTTATTCGGGACGGGCGCGTCATCGCCAGTTATGCGTACAACGCCAGTGGCCAACGGATTCAAAAGACAACCTTCGACAACGGCCACGCTGTCTCCACTGGCTATATTTATGAGCAGGACAAACTCACGGCGGAAGTGGACGAGCGCGGCCAGGTGACGAAGCAGTATGTCTGGCTCGATGACCAACCGGTTGCGATGCTCGACGGCGAGCGCGTGTTGGGGATTGTGGCGGACCAGACCTATGCGCCGCGCGCGATGGTCGATCGGCAGCATGGCCTGGTATCGCCGGGCATCACCAATCTGAGAGGATCGAATCAATATTTTGATGCCGAATCCGGGCTGCTTTACAACGGGCGCCGCTACCTTGACCCGGAAACGGGCCGCTACATCTCCGTTGATCCAATGGGTTTGGCCGGCGGGTCCAATCCATACGCATTCGCGGGCAACGACCGGGTTGCAAATATCGATTTGACCGGACTGCAGGCACTGCCTGCTCTGACGCAAGACCAGAGCGTTGCTGATTGGACCCTCAACGAAAAGTTGGGATTCATATTTGAAGGAGCCGCCAGCCAGATCGCGGATCGGGAACTGGCGGCGGCGCTGCGGGACCTCGTCAGCCCACAGGCCCTTGCCACCACCGCCATCATCTTTTCCACCTGGGCGGCATCCCAGTTCACGCCGTACGGTTGGGCCGGCGATATCGCACTCACCGGCATCGGCGCACTGTTCCTTGGAAAATCCATCTGGGATGTGATCGAAACAACGTATCACGTCGCAGCCGGGCTGGCCGGTGCGAAGTGCCAATCCGACCTGCAAGACGCTTCATCCGTATTGGCGCGCGGTTTGTCTCAGGCGGCAGCCGCGCTAACCGCTGCGTCGGTCACCGGCGCCGCGGCTGGATCGGCGCGAATTGCGAGATTGCTTCGCACGATATTCTTCCGCGACATGAGTGCCGTGAAGCGCTCCAGCTCGCGCGCGGCAATCGACCAATCCTGGTTCGGCATCTTCAATCCCTCGCGTGGCCCGTATGCGGGCAGAATCGCCAATCGAGAATGGAGGGAGCTGCAGCGCGCGAACGGGCGAAGCGACGCTCACCCGCCATGGGACCCTCGCCGGCCAGTTGTGGACACGTGGTTGAATCCCGGCGACAAGATCTACGTCATACAGGATCGAAATGCGGGCCCTGGCGGATGGGCTACGCCCAAACGCTATCAAAGTCTGGAGGAGGCTAGAAATGAACTGGCGGTCCTCCAGGAATTCAAGCGCAGTGGAAATGATCTGGTACTGCAGGAATATGTGGTTTCGACTGCCATACCCGTGCGCGAAGGATTTGCCGGTCCGCAAGTCTCAGGCTGGCCGGCGTCGGAATCCTATGTGGGCGGCGGACAGCAATTGCAGTTTCTCGTGGATCTTCGCGGATCGTCGTGGGAAACCTATTTGAAGCCTGCTGCTACGATAGAGATATCAAAATGACCACGATCAGCAAGTTTCAATATGTGAGTCGAAGCGGGCTGCGTGCCGAGGTGGGCCATCCGTTGGACGACCCCTATCAAGGCAACCCGAAGTCAGGTGCGGGAATCGCCGTGATGCAGGATGGGCCCGTCGGCCTCTCCTGGACATGCGATGGCAAGGTGATTGAGAAGCGCTTCAATTCCCGGATTCAGGCCGTCGAGGACCGCGCCTCGCATTGCATCGTCGTCATCGGCCATTGGAATACACCACTTGACGGTTGTGCTCAACCCGGCAACGGCATCGTCTTTAACCCTGATGGAACCTCGCTTAGAGCCGTGATGCTGCCGCCGGCGATTCTTGGGAAACGCGCGCTCGACGGGCAGGCACTGAAACCCGAAGGTCTCAGTGTGGTAAAGACAGTGGACGGCGAAGTCGAACTCTGGCTGCCCTATTGGCAGGGGAGTTGGCACGAGCAAAGAATCTATCACCCTGAATCAGGGGTCTGGGGACGAGTCACCGGACAGTATCGGGCGGTTTGACGCGTACTCGAGGTGCGGCGCCTTGGCGCGGGCTCTACGGACTGGATGTCATGGCTGCAAGCCACCAGCGTTTAATTGACGCTGGTAGTCGGTCGCATCGAAATGGCCTAACGACTCGGCTATCAACTCGTCGGGCCCGAAGCGCCATTCCTCAAAGCCGCTGATCCGGACAAAGCTTCCCGTGCCGCTGGTTCCCGTATTGGTTCCCGTCAGCGTCCAGTGATATTCAATCTTGGCGCCGTTTGCCACGAGGCGGTCCATCTTGACCACAAGATCGGGAAAGGCGGACATGAAGCTCTGCGCGGAATTGGTGATCGCCGGCCGCCCGATTGCAGGTTCCCCGTCGTTGATCTTGAGAGATCCCTGTTCTGCATAAAACGAGGCAACACTCGCGGCGCGTTGGCTGCACCAAGCAGCCGTGTAGCGGGTCGCCATCTGATTCAACGCAATCGAATCCATTGCAGCTTTCTCCGATATGCAGCCGGCAAGAAATGGACAACATGCCGATCATATCAGACACCTCCAGAACGTTAACTTGACAGCGATACTCTGGGCTAGGTCCGTGAGCCATCCCCGTTGACCTACAGCGGTCATATGCGAAAGTCGGCTATGGAGATGGCCAATCGCGGCGATATCAGGCGCATATTTGACAAATCACGCCGGAAATCGCGTTTGACGCTCCCGGCAACGAGCGTATAGTTTAGTTGTTGAAATATTCAACAACTGAGGTCATCAATGGCAACCGTCAATTTCAGTGTGCCCGATGAAGTGAAGACAGAGTTCGACAAAGCATTCGGTGATCAGAATAAGAGTTCCATCATCGCGGAGTTGATGCGACGGGCAGTGCGCGAGCGCAAACTCCAGATTAGGCGGGAACGGTTGTTCCGTCAATTCAGTGTCACCCGCAGCAGTCGACCATCCTTCACCAGCGAGGAGGTTCGCCGGGCACGGTCAGCCGCACGACCGTGATCGTCGTCCTGGATGCTAGTGTGATTCTCAAATGGCTGCTTGGGGACCCTTCCCGCGAACCGGATTCCGAGAAAGCATTTGCCCTCGTCGAGTCCGTTGCAAGTGGCCGATTGGAGATTCTGCAGCCGGTGCATTGGTTGGCCGAGGTGGCAGCGGTTGCTGCCCGCCTGGCCCCGCAGACCGCCGTCGCTGATGTCGAAATGCTCGCTGCGTTCGAGTTTCCTACCACTGACAACCCAAACGTCATTCGACGGGCAACCAGCCTTGCGATCGAGACTAACCACCATCTGTTCGACACTCTGTATCACGCCGTTGCGCTGGAGCATGAAGAGGCCCTGCTGGTGACGGCGGACGACCGGTACTTCGGAAAAGCCAAAGGCTATGGAACGATTAGGACATTGCACGAGTGGGGAGTGTGAGCTCAATTGTCATGGTGGGCTTATTCTGTTGAAAATCTCACTGCGCGCGTTCAGGGCAGCCTCGTGCACGGCGTGGTTGAGTTGGCAGGCGGCTGGTATTGCCCACAAGAATTGGCTGCGAATGACCATTGCTGCTGCGGCGGTCAACCAACCATCGGCATTCGCCGGCGGATAGCCGTCATCGCTTCGCGGCGCGATGGAGTCTTGCAAGTGGCGATCACTCTCTAACGAGAACCACTGCCATAGAAGTAGATCGTTAGCAGCCAAATCGACGATATCGCGACCACGAGTCCGGTGATGCCTGCACCAATGCCGCGCGGCACGGATTTCACGCCTTGCTTGAAGAACGCCGCGTGCAACACACGGCCAACCAGCAGCGCCGCGCCTAGATAGTGTATGTAGTTGCTCGCGATCGCCGCCATCGCCAGCATCGATATTCTTCTTGCCGCGCATGATGCCCGATGCCGCCGACAGCACCAAGGACAGCAGACCCAGCAAACCCGCATACAAAATGGTAACGGTGGTCATACAGACTCCCCTGTTACTAACGATCCAATCATATCAATGCAAGGTTATGGCTGCCAACGGGCAACTTTTGTTAAGGATTGTCCGACGCCGGCCCACGTGCGCGCAACTAACCAGCCTCGCCGACCCCGACGGGCCGGTGTTGGACAATCCTCAAGGGAGGAAACCGCGGGGGTTGCTGATTCCGATCAGCAGATATGCAGTGCTATGGGGATTTGAACGTCGGCAGAAGTGAATGAAGCAAGGATTGCCGTGTCGGTGTGAGCGGTGTGTGTCGCTGGCGCGCCAAGTACGCTGCGTAACCGGGCCTCGTAGAGGCGCAGGTGGCAGCAATGCCGGCGCGATTTGCAGCACGAAGCCACAGGCGTTCGCGACGGCATGATGTTGATCAATGCCCTCGGTGAAGTCGAGTCGGTTGAAGCCCAGTTGCTCATGAGGAGCGCGCGGCCGGCGGTCCGCGAATATATTGCGCGCGTGCGAAGGTCTCGATGAGGAGCATCGGAGCGCCGCAGTGCCGACACAGGAAGGCGGGTTGCGCGCAGGTGTGATCGGCTTTGCGGTCCGCAGCAGGCAGCGGTGCCGGCTGGTGCAGCAACGCTCGAACGATGGGGATATCGCGCTGGCGGTTGGCGTTGGCGAGCAGTCCGTAATGGCGGATGCGATGAAAGCCCGAGGGCAACACGTGCAGCAGGAAGCGGCGCATGAACTCCTCGGTCTGCAGTGTCATGACCTTTTGGCGCGTGCGGCCGTGTTCACGGTAGTCCTTCCAGCGGAAGGTGACGCCGCGATCATCGTGACGCAGGAGCCGGGAGTTGGAGATGGCGACGCGGTGGGTGTAGCGCGACAAGTAGGCGAGCACGGCCTGCGGCCCTGCGAAGGGTCGCTTGGCGTAGACGACCCACTCGCACTGACGCAGCGGCGCGAGCCAGTCGGCAAAGACCTCGGGATCGGACAGGTCCACATGCTCACCGAAGAACTTGAGCTGGCCCTCACAGTGCAGGCGTTGAAGCTCTTCACAGAAGCGACGCCGGAACAGGCGCGACAGGACCCGCACCGGAAGGAAGAACCCCGGCTTGCAGGATACCCAGCGGTCGGCGTCGGCAGCGAGGCCGCCGCCGGGCACGATGCCGTGGATATGTGGGTGGTGCGTCAGGGCCGAACCCCAGGTGTGCAACACCAAGGTCGTGCCGATCCGCGCACCCAGATGCTTCGGATCGGCGGCGATCGTGCGCAGGGTCTGGGCGGCGATATCAAACAGCAAGCCATAAACAATTTCGGGTCATCGTGGAAACGAGTGGATAGAAGTTGATCATTTTGTGTTCAAAGTTGAGGCAGCATGCAGGTGAGGACCTTCAGTCGAAGGTACTCCTCGTCGCGCAGACCGTAGGCACGACGCTGCAGGACCCGTATCTTGTTGTTCAAGCCCTCGACGAAGCCGAGGGCGACCTTGTTTTCGGCTTGGCAGTAGGCGGCGATACCATCCCAGTGCCGCTCGATCATGGCAGCGAACTTCTCGTACGGCTTCAAGCGCTGCCACTTCAGGCTCGCGCGCCAGTTCTCGAAGAACTTCCTCGCCCAGGCCTCGCGGTTGTAGTCCCAGAGTTGGCCGAAGGATTCCTTGAGCAGGTAGGCGGTGTTCAGCCGCTTGTTGGCCGCCAGCAGCAACTTCAGGTTTTTGCGGGCGGAGCCGGTGAGGTTCTGCGGATGCGACAGGAGGGTGTATTTTTGCCCCTTGATGAACTGACGCTGCTTGCCCGTGAGGCGCGCGTACTCGGCCTTGCGGATCTTGTCGAGGGCCTCGCCCAGGTGCTTCATCACGTGAAACTTGTCGAACAGGATCGCCGCCTGCGGCGCATTGTTGTGGGTGGAGTTACGAAACGCCTTCCACATGTCCATGACGGCGAGGCGGATACGCTTGGCCTTCTTTTGGCCGAGAAATCGGTAGAACGCGTCCATACTCGCCTCGCTCCGGTCTTCCCCGCCGAACCAGATCGGACGGCGCCGAACCAGGTCGCTGACCACGATGCGGTAGGTATGGCCTTTGCGGATCGAGATCTCATCGACGCCAATGACCTTCGGCCCCGGGGTCCCTACACGCCGGATCTGCTCGCGCATGTAGTCCATCTCCAGGCGCTTGACGGTCTGCCAGTCCAAGTGCAGCTCCGCGGCGACGTCGCGGATGGGGCCACTGCGGCAGCGCCGCCCCACGTACAAGGCAAAGCGCTTCGTGTGCAGCGCGTTCTCGACCAGAAAGTCCAGCCGCTCGCGCTTCACCGCACCACACTGGCGGCAGTCGACTCGACGTACCTCCAAGTCGAGGTAGATACGCTGATCGGCGCAGGAGAGGTCCCGGACTCGCCGTTGCCTTCGGTCGTACCAGGTGCGATGCACAGTGCCGCAGGCCCCGCAGATCGTTTTTTTCCCCGCCGGACGAGCGTGATGAGCCGGGCGCCGGGCTCGCCGAACAGTCCTTGGACACGCTGCAGGAAGCGAAAGCCCGAAAAGGTATACGCGTCCGCCAACCGGCGGCCACTGATGGGTTTGGCCATCCGTACATCATGCCAACTTTCCGCCGGTTCTCAATGTGCGCCGAACCCTATGAAAATAGGCTTGGCGTCGTGATCAGGCGCATCGATTTACCCATACGAAATCACGAAGACCCGTAAAAAGCAATATCGCTGAGGGTAACTCCCTAATTGACCGCCCCCAGAGCGCAGGTGTACAAGTCCCGCGAGCTCCTAGCAAGAGACACACAACAATACCAATTTGCTTCGGCGCAGCCGGGGCGCTACGGGGAGGATTTCATGAGAATCAGCGTACGATCGAAGTCGGCCACGGCAGTGGCGCTCGCGGCTCTAGTCGGCGGCGCGCTCATGGCGCATACCGCTGGCGCACAAGCCACTCGATTTCTCGTCATCAGCAATACGGTGACGACGGCATCTCGAGACACGACCACGGGCCCCGACATACTGCAACGGCCTGAGATCGACACAATTGCCGTCGGTGATGGCGGTAATGCCAAGGCGGCAAGCGTCGCGCCCCAGGCACCACGCGCCAACAACGCGCGGGCAGACGAGGTGGTACACCGTCACATGACGACGGCCGAGTCGGCGGGGGGCGGCCGCGAGGCGGCGAGCCTTGCAGTGGCGAACGCGCAGTTGGCGGTGAGCTTCGATGGCTTGAACGACTGGGCGCAGCGGCGCGCCAACGGCGGCAACCAGTTTACCGTCGAGCCCCCCGACCAGGGCATGTGCGCCGGCAACGGCTTCGTCATGGAGTCGGTGAACGATGTGCTGCGGGTCTATGACACCCAGGGCAATCCTAAGACCGGCGTCATCGACCTCAACACCTTCTATGGGTACGTGGCGCAGGTCAATCGCACCGCGGGCCTAGTGGGACCGGCTGTGACCGATCCGAGCTGCTACTACGATGCCGACACGCAGCGCTGGTTCCAGATCGCACTGACATTGGACGTGGACGCGGCGAGTGGGGCGTACTTGGGCCCCAACCACATCGACATCGCCGTCAGCCAGACGTCCGACCCGACCGGAGCCTGGAGCATTTATCGGCTGCCGGTGCAGGACGACGGCACCCAGGGAACGCCGAGCCACGGCTGCTCGCTGGGTCCGTGCATCGGAGACTATCCGCAACTCGGCGCCGACGCCAACGGCTTCTACGTGACGACGAATGAGTACTCGCTGTTCGGGCCCGAGTTTCACGGCGCGCAGATCTACGCCTTCTCCAAGCACGCGCTGGCCCGCAACGACACCGCCGTTCAGGTCACGCAGTTTGACACGCACGGCGTGGATCGCGGTAATTCCGGCTTCACCATCTGGCCGGCGACGAGTCCTGCGAGCGACTACGCGCCCGGCACCGAATATTTCTTGAGCTCGAACGCGGCCGACGAGGCCCACGGGGACGGCACGGTGGCCGGACCCCGCAGCTCGAATCACATTCTGGTTTGGGCGCTGACACGCACCGACACGTTGGACAGCGGCAGCCCGGCGTTGTCGCTGAAGAAGACCCACATCGGCGTCCATCAATACTCCGTTCCGCCGCCGTCCAATCAGAAAGCCGGCGACTACCCGCAGGGTCAGTGTTTGAACGACGCGGCCTGCGCGACGAACTTTCTGCTCGGTACGCCCGATCCGTTCGCGCCCAACCCAGAATCGACGCTCGATTCGCTTGACACGCGCATGCAGCAAGTGGTCTACGCCAACGGCCTGGTCTACGGCGCGCTCGACACCGCAGTCAAGGTCGGCGGCGCGACCCAGGCGGGTATCGAGTACTTCATTGTGAGGCCGGAAGGGTCTTCGGAAGAGCTCGAGGCCGAGCTCGTACGGCAGGGCGATCTCGCGCTGGCAGGCAACAATCTCAACTTTCCGGCCATCGGTGTCACGGCCTCCGGCAAGGGCGTCATGGCCTTCACGGTGGTCGGCAACGACTACTACCCGAGCGCCGGCTACGCAATCTTGGATGCACGGCGCGGCGCCGGGAGCGTGCAAATCGCGGCCGCAGGTCTTGGTCCCCAGGACGGCTTCACGGGCTACCCCGCTATCGACGGCTTCCCGAACCGGCCCCGCTGGGGCGACTACGGTGCGGCGATCGCCGTCGACGGCCAGTCCGTCTGGATCGCCTCCGAGTACATCGGCCAGACCTGCACGCTGGCGCAGTACGTGGCGACCCTCGGGAGCTGCGGCGCCACGCGCACCGCGCTCGCGAACTGGGACACGCGCATCTCACTGGTGACGGTGCCGTGACTTGACTGACCCAGCGGACGGTAAGTTCCGCACTAAACGGGCCCGGCTCGCTCTCGAGTCGGGCCCGTTCTCTTGTGCGCCCGGCAGGGCGCACTCATATGGAGGTGAAAGTCCTCTACACAGCCGACATGGGCAAGTGTTAGCGGAAGGCAACGGTTTCCCGGGCGACCGGGACTCGGAAGGAAGCCGGAAGCAAAGCGCTGGCGCGACGAACAGGAAGCGGATAGAGGCGGCACGGTGGGGTGAGCAGGTAAGAATATGCGAAGCCCGATACATGTAGGCCCGCTGGGAAGATTCATGTAAAAAGTACTCATAGCGGTTGCGGACGGGAGATTGAGAACTCGGCTGGACTGCCCCCACGACTCGGGGTGACCTCAACCGGGCGATTGCGATTGCTCAACATGCGGGATCCGAGCAGGGGCCGGCGGCCCTGCGCGCGATCGCGAACCGCGAGCGGTTGGGCCACTATCAGTTCTGTCCGATCACTCTGGGTGAGCTTGAATTTCAGTGCGGGCGTCATGGGGCCGCGCGCGCGCACTTTGCGGCTGCCCTGCCTCTCGCGCGCAACCCGATGGAGCAGAGGTTCATCGAGCAGCGCATCGGTGCCTGCGCAGCGTCGATCGAATTATCTCGTACCGATGATAGAGATCCCTCGTCCTGGGAATCCAACGACTCATGAGGGGCGGGGGAGTTAGGCAAGCTGCGAACTCAGAGAGCGATTCGACTTCGCGTCGCCTTGGAAACTCAATGCGGAGTTGGACATTCCGTCGACACGTCACGGCGGCGCATTTAAAGGAAATTGTCTTTCCCGTTGACCCCTACAAAACAGCGGAGTAGCGTATGTTGTGAATTCCGTCGCCGAGGGAGATGGCCGAAATATCGTCTGAATTGCGTCTGGTGTTGATAGGGATATCTGATTCCGCACGACACCGACGTTCCCTCACTGGATTCGTGTGTCGTTCGCCGACGGCGCATGCGTCCCCCCTATTGGAGCTCAAGACCGAAGTCGATTGCGCCCACAGCAACCACAGTCCCGCAAGGAGCACATCATGGCTGTCAAAGCACTCAACCTGGACAACATACAGGGCAACATATTGGGTGGGTTCAACAAGGATTTTCAAACCTTCCTGTTCCTGAAATTTAAGAGTGCCGTGAAGGGGCGGGCGTGGATCCAGGACATTGCGGATCCGGATTCCAAAGTCAGTGTCGCGAACTCCAGCAGCACGGAGGTGCTGAAATTCAATGCACAGTTTAAAGCATTGCTGGCGTCGGGTATTGAGAAGCCCGAGTCGCTCATTTCGGCCGCTTGGACCAACTTGGCGCTGACCTTCAGTGGACTCAGTGCGCTAAACCTCAAGGCCGCCGACCTGACAAAGTTTCCGACGGCATTCAAGCAAGGCATGGCCGCGCGCGCGCCGCTGATCGGCGATCAAGGGGCGAGCGCGCCATCGAAGTGGATCGCACCGTTCGGAACCTCTGATGTTCACGTAGTGTTGCAAATCGCCGCGGATGACTTGCAGTCGCTGAGCGACCGGGTCAACGACATTACGGCCAGCGCCAAGTTCATCGCCGGCGTCACGCCGCTGCAAGTCGTGCAGGGGCGTACGCGGGAGGGCGCCGAGGCGGGGCACGAGCATTTCGGATTCAAAGATGGCATCTCTCAACCGGGAATTCGCGGTGTGACGCAACCGGATGACCCGCTCGGCAATCCCGATCAAGGACATCCGGGCCAGGATTTGCTGTGGCCGGGTGAATTTGTGCTGGGCTACCCAACCCAGATTCCAAAGTCGCCGGTGGGCGGCTGCGGCTTCAATACGCAGGCAGGTGCGCCGAGCAAATCCGGACCGTCCTGGACCGCGGATGGATCGTATCTCGTGTTCCGGCGACTGGCTCAGGACGTGCCGGCCTTTGACCAGCAAGTGACGGCCCTCGCGTCGCAAGCGGGAATCCACAAGGACCTATTGGGCGCAAAGCTTGTGGGACGCTACAAGAGCGGATGTCCGCTTGAAGAACGGCATTTTCAGCCGCAACCGTTTGTGGTGTCGCCGACCGACCCGGGCAGCGTGACGGTGACGCCGGCGCTGGCCAACAGCGACACGCTGAACCTGAATTTTGAGTTTGGCGATGATGCGAACGGCGCGATCTGCCCGCTCGCCGGGCACATCCGCAAGGCCTATCCGCGCGATGAGCGAACGCTGCAGAAGGCCTGCGACAGCGAACCGGAAACTCAAACCCACCGATTATTGCGCCGCGGTATTCCATTTGGAGCCTCCATCGGCAATCGGCCCGGCGGACAGCCCAGTGATCCCCGCGGTTTGCTGTTCTTTTGTTATCAGACGGATCTGGAGCGGCAGTTCGAATTCGTGCAGTCGAAGTGGATCAACAATGCGCAGTTTCCACCGTTTCCGACCGGCGTGACGCCCGGCGAGGATCCGATCATTGCGCAGACCGTCAGCGGGACCTTTCAGCTGGATCCGGCCAAACCGAACATCACGGTGAAGCATTTCGTCACCACGACGGCGGGCGAGTACTTCTTTGCACCATCGATCGACACACTGCAGAAGATCGGTGCCGGAACAATTTGAATTTGTGAACGGTGGCTGAGTGAGCCTTGCGGCTTCTGGTCGGCGACAACAAGGTGATAGAAGGAGGGTACGGTGATGGCTCAGGCGAAATCACAGGTCAATGTCGGTCCTGTTTCATTCTTTTTTCAATCCAAGCGTGCGTCGGTCAACCCAAACTCTCCTGCCAAATTGACCGCTTTTAGGTGTAGGAAGAAGATTCATGCAAAAGAGTGCCGCATCTGTGGATAACTCAGGGATTGAGGGTGACGTTGGCTCTTGAGCCAGCCCTCGCTCTGCTTGGCTAACTCGATGGTTTGCATCATGGCGTGCTCGAAGGTAGCAAATCGAGCGAACACCTTTAAATCATGCCCGAGGCGCAGCAGCACTTTGAGCTCTTCCAGTTGTTCACGCAACTGAAGCAGCAGCGCCTCGCGCTCACGGGAGGCGTTCGCGCGCACGACGAGCTTGAGCGCCGATCGGGCCGCATCGCGCAGATCGCTGCCGAGGGTGTACTTGTGATACCGAGGAAAAGCGTGCACGGCCTCCTCGAGGTACAGACACAAGTCGTAGCTCGCCTTGTAAATCGGCAAATGCTCGGTGCGCGCCATTTATGTTCTCCTCGCGATTGAACGCCCGGTAGCCCTGGCGCTAAAAAGCGGCGCCGCTTGGGGGGCTCTCGGGCACCATACCTGAGCGGTCAAAGCAGGTCACACGCGAAACGCCTGCAAGATGTAAGGACAAGCGCGCGGCGTTCATATGGGGCGATGTGGCCGCGATCACGGCGCCGCCTTTGTTGATCGGCGGCGAGAAGACCCGGCGCCCGTCCTCCAGATCCTGGATGCGCTCGAGCGTGTTTTCTTTCATTGCCAGCCGACGACGACCGCCGGGGGGTCGCAGATGATGAATGTGGAAAACCGGAGAGGTTCAACGCCGCGGCACTCGACGACAGCATACCAACGGTTCATGACAGCGCGTCGGAACGCGCTCATCGCCTGTATCCCGTGTTTACATATCCATCCCACCCATGCCGCCGCCGGGCATCCCGCCGTGGCTGTGCTCCTCGTCCTTCGGAGCCTCGGCAACCATCACCTCGGTCGTCAGCAGGAGCCCAGCCACCGAGGCCGCGTTCTGCAGCGCAAGCCGCGTGACCTTCGTTGGATCGAGGATGCCCTCTTCGAGCATGTCGCCGAACTCACCGGTCGCCGCGTTGTAGCCGTAGGCGCCCTTGCCGGCTTTCACCTGGTTCAGGATGACCGCCGCGTCCTGGCCCGCATTCTCAACTATATTTCGCAGGGGCTCCTCGATCGATCGAGCCAGAATGCGGATGCCGACGCTCTGATCCTCATTGGCACCCTCTAGTTTGTCGAGCGCCTTGAGTACACGAATCAGAGCGACACCGCCGCCTGGCACCACGCCTTCCTCGACGGCCGCACGCGTGGCGTGCAGGGCGTCTTCGACGCGCGCCTTCTTCTCTTTCATCTCGATTTCGGTCGCCGCGCCGACCTTGATGAGCGCCACGCCGCCGGCGAGCTTCGCAATACGCTCCTGGAGCTTTTCCTTGTCGTAGTCACTGCTGGCTTCCTCCGCCTGCTGGCGGATTGAGGTCACGCGCGCTTTGATGTCTTCAGCTTTGCCGGCTCCACCGATAATGGTCGTATTCTCTTTATCGATCACGACCTTCTTGGCGGACCCCAGATCGTTCAGGGCGATCTTCTCGAGCGACAGGCCCACCTCTTCGGCAATGACGGTGCCACCGGTCAGGGTCGAGATGTCCTGCAGCATCGCCTTGCGACGATCGCCGAAGCCCGGAGCCTTGACCGCTGCGACCTTGAGGATGCCGCGGATGTTGTTCACGACGAGCGTCGCGAGCGCCTCGCCCTCGACATCTTCGGCGACCACGATCAACGGCCGGCCGGCCTTCGCGACCGCCTCCAGCAGCGGGAGCAACTCGCGGATATTCGAGATCTTCTTGTCGCACAGAAGAATCAACGGCTTTTCGAACTCGGCAGTCTGACTCTTCTGCTGATTGATGAAATAGGGAGACAAATAGCCGCGGTCGAACTGCATGCCATCGACCAGCTCGAGCTCATTCTCAAGTCCTTGGCCCTCTTCAACGGTGATAACGCCTTCCTTGCCGACTTTCTCCATCGCATCGGCAATGGTCTTGCCGATTGACTCATCAGAGTTCGCCGAGATCGTGCCGACCTGTGCGATCGCCTTGGCGTCCTTGCAGGGTTTTGAGAGGCGCTTGAGCTCCTCCGTCGCGACCAGCACCGCCTTGTCGATACCGCGTTTAATGTCCATGGGGTTGCGACCGGCGGCGACCGCCTTCAGGCCCTCACGCATGATTGCCTGAGCCAGAACCGTGGCGGTCGTCGTGCCGTCGCCGGCTTCGTCCGAGGTGGCGGAGGCCACTTCCTTCAGCATCTGCGCGCCCATATTCTCAAATTTATCTTTGAGCTCGATCTCCTTGGCAACCGACACGCCGTCTTTTGTGATAGTCGGGGCACCGTAGCTCTTCTCGAGCACCGCGTTGCGGCCCCTGGGGCCAAGTGTCGCCTTGACCGCATTCGCCAGGACGTTGACGCCCCTGAACATGCGTTGGCGCGCATCGTCGCCAAATCGTACTTCTTTCGCTGCCATAATCGTGTCCTTCGGGTGAGTTACTTTGAGTCGAAGATGGCCATCACGTCTTCTTCACGCATGATGACGAGATCGACGCCTTCGACTTTCACTTCCGTGCCGCTGTACTTGCCGAACAGAATCTTGTCGCCGACCTTGACGTCGCAGGGACGCACTTGACCGTTCTCAAGGATTTTGCCTTTGCCGACCGCCATGACCTTGCCCTGAACAGGCTTTTCGGCCGCGGTGTCCGGAATCACGATGCCGCCTGGCGAGGTGCGATCTTCTTCGAGACGCTTCACCATCACGCGGTCATGAAGGGGACGAATCTTCATAATTGCTCGCTCCTTCGAAAGTAAAGGGGATTGATGTCTCTGCAACAAAGGAGGGCGGCAGCACCCTCCATGGATGACCTCTA
>JANXOV010000006.1 GCA_025357635.1 Pseudomonadota bacterium | reverse complement strand
TGATTCCCAATTGCTCGTTGACGCCCCGAACAGCAGTTTTCTTCTTCAGCACGATTTTCGCGCTCTCGCTGACCTGTGCGATGTTCTTCGTGCTCCAAGGTCTTTGGCCCATACTTCCCTTCTGGGGCCTGGAGATGCTGGTGTTGGGGGTGGCGCTGCATCTGAGCCTGAAGCGACGCCACTATCGGCAGGAACTGCTGCTGACCGACGCCGAAATCAGAATCATTACCATTTCCCAGGCGGGCTCACAGAATCACCAGTTCTCTCGGCATTGGGCCAACGTTAAACTACGCAAGGCGAAGAGCGACCTGCATCCGAGCCGCCTGCTGATCGAGTCGCATGGACGAGCCTTCGAAGTCGGCAGTTTCCTGACCGAGGAAGAAAGACGCAGCTTGGCGCGGCGCCTGCAGGCATTGGTGGGTCGGCGATGCGAGTCTCCGCCGCTTGAAGTCATGAATTGAAGGGTTAAGAGGAACGTTCCAGATGAGTGGCATTAGTCGTCGAATTGCAAACAGGTGCCTGGCCGCCGCCGGGTTTCTGGCCGGGGCCGCCCAGGCCAACACCTCCAATGGCTACAACCTCCCGGTGGGGGTGACCGATCTGAGCGTGGATATTCACCACATCCACATGCAAGGGTTCTGGTGGTGCGTGGCCATCGCCGTGGTGGTGTTCGGCGCGATGATCTTCTCACTGCTCAAATTCCGTAAATCTCAGGGCGCGGTGCCCGACACGACCATGGTCCACAGCACCAAGGCCGAAATCATCTGGACCGTCATTCCGGTCATCATCCTGGTGATCATGGCCGTCCCGGCGGCCGCAACGCTGATCAAGATTGAAGACACGCGCAATTCGGAACTGTCCATCCGGGTCACCGGCTATCAATGGAAGTGGCAGTACCAGTACATGGATGCGGCCGAAGGAGTCGGCTACTTCTCCACGCTGTCGGATGACTCCAATGAAGCCCGCCAGCTGAACTCGGGCATCGATCCCCAATCCGTGCCGAATTATCTGCAATCGGTGGACAAGCCACTGGTCATTCCCAGCGGCACCAAGGTGCGCCTGCTGCTGACCTCGCAGGATGTCATTCACGCCTGGTGGGTGCCTGATTTCGGCATGAAGCGCGACGCCATCCCCGGCTTCGTCAACGAAATGTGGATCCGCGTGGCCGCCGGCAAAGAAGGGTTCTACCGCGGCCAATGCGCGGAACTGTGCGGCCGCGACCATGGCTTCATGCCCATCGTGGTCGAGGTCAAGACGCCGGACGACTTCAAGCAATGGGTTGGAGCCCAGAAGGCTGACGCCAAGCAGGCCGCATTCGACAGCGCGCTCCATGCGCAGACCGCCCAAGTCATCACCCGCTAAGTTACATTTTTAAAGAGTTACATCGACATGGCCCATGCATCCGCTGAGCACGCTCACGACGACCACCCCGATCAGCCCGCCACCGGCATCAAGCGCTGGCTGTTCACGACCAATCACAAAGACATCGGCACGATGTACCTGGTGTTCAGCCTGATCATGTTTTTCATCGGCGGCGCCATGGCCATGGTCATCCGCGCCGAACTGTTCAAACCGGGCCTGCAGCTGGTGGATCCGCTGTTCTATAACTCCATGACCACCAATCATGCGCTGGTGATGATTTTCGGCGCCGTCATGCCGGCCTTCGTGGGCCTGGCGAACTGGATGGTGCCCCTGCAGATCGGCGCGCCCGACATGGCGCTGCCGCGCATGAACAACTTCAGCTTCTGGATTCTGCCCTTCGCCTTCACGCTGATGATCCTGACATTCTTCGTTCCGGGCGGCGCGGCGGCAGGCGGCTGGACGCTGTATCCGCCGCTGTCCATTCAGGGCGGCGACAGCTTCCCGATGGTGATTTTCGCTATTCACATGATGGGCATCTCCTCGATCATGGGCGCCATCAACGTCATCGTGACCATCGTCAACATGCGCGCCCCCGGCATGACGCTGTTGAAGATGCCGCTGTTCTGCTGGACCTGGCTGATCACCGCCTACCTGCTGATCGCCGTCATGCCGGTACTCGCGGGGTCGGTCACCATGCTGCTGACCGACCATTTCTTCAAAACCAGCTTCTTCAATGCGGCCGGTGGCGGCGATCCCGTGATGTTCCAGCACATTTTCTGGTTCTTCGGGCATCCCGAGGTTTACATCATGATTTTGCCGGCGTTCGGCATCGTTTCGGAGATTTTGCCGACGTTTTCGCGCAAGCCTCTGTTCGGCTACGACTCCATGGTATACGCCACGGCCTCCATCGCCTTCCTGTCCTTCATCGTCTGGGCGCACCACATGTTCACGGTGGGCATGCCGCTGGCAGCACAGCTGTTCTTCATGCTGTCCACCATGCTCATCGCCGTGCCCACGGGCGTGAAGGTGTTCAACTGGACGGCGACGATGTGGCGCGGGTCGCTGAGCTTCGAACCGCCCATGCTGTTCGCCATCGCCTTCTTGTTCCTGTTCACCATCGGCGGCTTCTCTGGCGTCATGCTGGCCTTCGTGCCGGCCGACTTCCAGTACCAGGACACCTACTTCGTGGTCGCGCACTTCCACTATGTGCTGGTGCCGGGCGCCGTGTTCGCCATCATGGCTGCCGTGTATTACTGGCTGCCCAAATGGACGGGCCATATGTACAACATGACGCTTGCCAACTGGCACTTCTGGCTGTCGACGATCTTCGTCAACGTGCTGTTCTTCCCGCAGCATTTTCTGGGGCTTGCCGGCATGCCGCGCCGCATTCCGGACTACGCGGTGCAGTTCGCGGACTGGAACATGGTCTCCTCCATCGGCGCCTTCGGCTTCGGACTGTCGCAGATCCTGTTCGCCATCGTCGTCATTCAATGTGCTCGCGGCGGCAAGAAGGCCACGGCGCAGGTCTGGGATGCCAACCCGCGCGGCCTGGAGTGGACGCTGCCTTCGCCGGCGCCGTACCACAGCTTCCAGAGCGTACCTGAGGTGAAGTAGGCGTGGGCATACAACTCGAACAGCGCCGCCGCATACGTAACAGCGCCTTGAGTGTCGGCCTGCTCGCGCTGGCGATCTACGCAGGCTTCATCGCGCTGACCGTGTATCGCGGCTCGCATTGATGAACACCGAGGATCCGAATCGCGATGGCCTGACGCGCGAACAACACCGCAAGGCCAACCGCAGCCTCACTCAGCGGCTGCTGGTTTTCACCGCCGGCAGCTTCGCATTCGGATTCGCCCTGGTGCCGCTGTACGGCGTGCTGTGCAAAGTGGCGGGCATCGGCAATGCCGAGGCCAAGGCGGGACCAGCCATCGTGCGCGAGGCCGTGGATGTGAACCGCACCATCACCGTGGAGTTCATCGCCAATCCGGCGACGGTGGGCAGCTATGAGTTTTATCCCGAGGTAAAGTCCCTGCGGATTCATCCGGGCAAGCTCTACGAGGCTAAATTCTTCGCCCGAAACCTGACGCGCATGGATTCGGTGGCGCAGGCAGTGCCCAGCGTCTCACCGGGCGGCTCCGCGTTGTATTTTCACAAGACCGAGTGCTTTTGCTTCAGTCCGCAAAGATTCCGCGCTGGCGAAGGACGTGACATGCCGGTGCGTTTCATCGTCGATCCGCAGCTGCCCGCCAACGTGGACAAGCTGACCCTCGCCTATGCCTTCTATGACCTGACGCAAACCGCGGCGCGCTGAACAGCGCCGCATGACACCCTTCAAATGATCATTGGATGAAAGAACATCATGTCTGACGCACACGCGCAAAGCGCCGATTCCTACTACATCCCGCACGGCAGCCCCTGGCCGATCTTCGGCTCGGTGACGCTTTTCACGCTGATGGGCGGCGCCATTTCAGCATTGAACGGCTGGCTGCCCGCCTGGTCACTCGTGCCCGGTTTCGTGATGCTGTGCCTGCTGTTCATCTTTTGGTTCAGCACCGTCATCGGGGAAAACCAGCGCGGCCTGTACAACCTGGCCGTGGACCGTTCGTTCCGCATGGGCATGATGTGGTTCATCTTCTCCGAGGTCATGTTCTTCGCCGCCTTCTTCGGCGCCCTGTTCTACGCGCGCGAACTGGCGGTGCCCTGGCTCAGCGGCAACGGCGTCAAGGTGTTCACCAAAATGCTGTTGTGGAATGACTACGCGGGTTCCTGGCCCAGCAACGGCCCGTCCGCCCTGGGTCCGCGTGCCAACGGCTCATTCGAAACCGTTCCGGCGCTGGGATTGCCGGCCATCAACACCGCCATCCTGCTGGCCAGCAGCGTCACGATCACCATTGCGCACCATGCGCTGATCGCAGGCCACCGCGGGCAGGTGAAATTCTTCCTCGCGCTGACCTTCCTGCTGGGATTCACCTTCGTCGGTTTTCAGGCGATGGAGTATCACGAAGCCTACACCGAGCTGGGCCTGACGCTGGGCACCGGCATCTACGGTTCGACCTTCTTCATGCTCACCGGCTTTCACGGCATGCACGTTACGCTTGGCGCCATCATGCTGACGGTCATCTGGTTTCGCATCATGCGGGGCCACTTCACGCCGCAGCGGCATTTCGCCTTCGAAGCCGTGGCCTGGTACTGGCATTTCGTCGACGTGGTGTGGCTGGGCCTGTTTATCTTCGTTTACTGGCTGTAGATCTCAACCCGTATTGGGTTTGATCCAGCCCAGATAGTAGGCGAGGATCAGCAGCGCAAACAGCGTCACCGACAGTCCGATGCGCCAGCTCAAGGCACGGACCATGCCGGCGCTGCTGCCCTTGCCGCTGGACAGATGAAACAGCGCCTTGCCCAGGCTGATCAGGATCAGCGCCAGAATCAAGATCACCAGGTATTTAATTTCCATGCTCATTCACCGTTTCGCCAAAGCAGTATAGCGTGCCGGTCAGAATCGGCTCGCGCCTGTTCGCCCCGTCCGGGTGGGCCACGCTGCTGACTGCGGCGCTGCTGGTCATGCTGTTGTCCCTGGGCCGCTGGCAGCTGCATCGAGCCGATGAAAAGCGCGCTTTGTACGAGGCATTCGCCGCTGGCGCCGGCAGCACCCAGAGAATCGACGAGGCCAGTACGCCCATCGACCGCTACCGGCATGTCGAGGCCGACGGGCACTACGACCCAGGCGCCCAATTCCTCATCGACAACATGATCGCCGCGGACGGACGCGCCGGCTATTTCGTCATCACGCCCTTCCTCACCCACGCCGGCCAATGGCTGCTGGTGAATCGCGGCTGGATTGCGCTCGGCGCGAACCGCGCTGAATTGCCGGCAGTGGGCGTGTCGGCCGGTGCGCGCAGCATTCGCGGCCGGGTCAACTCTCTGCCTCGACCGGGCATCCGCATGGGCCAGACGCCGGCGCTGGCGCCGCCGTTTCCGATTCGCGCCGCCTTTCCTTCGATCGTCGAGATCCGGGCGGTGCTGGGCGACCGCCTCTGGAGCGGTGCAGCGGAAACGGTATTACTGGATGCGAACGAGCCGGACGGCTATCTGAGACAATGGGCGGCGCCGGGCTTTGCGCCCATGCGCCATGTGGCCTATGCAGTGCAATGGTTCGCGCTGGCGCTGACCTTGTGCATCATCTACGTTGTGAGCAATCTGAAATCATGAACCCAGGCCGGCGCATGTTGCTGTTTCTGGCGGCGCTGTTCCTGGCGCCGTTGGCGATCTCGTTTGTCATGTACTACGGCCATGCAGGCCTGCAGCCCGTCAAGCGCGTGAATCGGGGAGAATTGCTCGAGCCGGTGCGCCCTTTGCCGCCCATGAGCCTGACGCTGGCGGGCGCGGGTCGCACGCCGCCGGATTTTCTGCGCCATCGGTGGACGGTATTGTTCGTGGGCGAAGGCGATTGCGATGCGCGCTGTCGCAGCGCGCTATACGACACGCGGCAGGTCCGGCTGGCGCTGGACCGGGACATGGAGCGTCTGCAGCGCGTGTTCGTGGCCACCGGCAACTGCTGCGCGCTGGAGCTGCTGAAGCGCGACCACCCGGATTTGCTGGTGATACGCGCCGATGCCGCCGCGGCGCCGCTGCTGGCACAGCTTCAGGCGGCACCGGGCAGTGTCTATGTGATCGACCCCTTGAGCAATCTGATCATGAGCTACGCACCGGTTGCGCCGGCGAAGGATTTGCTCGAGGATCTGAAGCGCCTGCTAAAATTGTCACAGATCGGCTGACCTATGAGCACTCAACGCCTCACCTTGTTTCGAAACCTGGCGCTGGCCGCCGCGTGCCTGGCGGCATTCGTGGTGGTACTGGGCGCGTGGGTCCGCCTGACCGATGCGGGGCTGGGATGCCCGGACTGGCCGGGATGCTACGGGCATTTGCACCCGGCGCAGGCGGTGGACGAGGCGGCACAGATCAACGCGCAATACCCGGATCGCGGCTTCAACTACGCCAAAGCCCTGCACGAAATGGTACACCGCTATTTCGCCACCGGGTTGGGGCTGCTGATCGTGAGTCTGCTGGTCACCGCGGTATGGAACCGCAAGGACCCGCAGCAGCCGCTGCTGCCGGTGGTGTTGCTGTTCGCGGTGGTCTGCCTGCAGGGGGCGCTCGGGGCATTCACGGTCACTTTGCTGCTCAAGCCCTTGATCGTGACCGCGCACTTGCTGGGCGGATTGACGACACTGGGCCTGCTGGTGTGGCTGGCAAGGCACCCGGAGCGGCGCACGCTGAGCGCCGCGGAATCCCGCCTGCGCGTGTTCGTATTCGCAGGCCTGGGCGTGATGGCCCTGCAGATCGCGCTGGGCGGCTGGACCAGCGCCAATTACGCTTCGGTCGCCTGCCCGGATTTCCCCACCTGCCAGCAAAGCTTCTGGCCGAGCATGGATTTCAGCAACGCCTTCGTTCTGTGGCGGGGATTGGGGATCGACTACGAGGGCGGCGTGCTTGCCGCCCCGGCCCGCATCGCCATTCATTTCACGCACCGGCTCGGCGCCGTGCTTGCCGGCTCGGTTCTGATCAGTGTGGGCGTGATGGCCTGGCTGGACGGGGCGTCGCGTCAGGTTAAATTCGCAGGGCTGGCGGTTTTGGGCGCGGTGATCCTGCAGATCTGTCTGGGGATTTCGACGGTGCTGTGGGGCGTGCCGCTGGGGATCGCAACCGCACATAATGCCGGCGCCGCCCTGCTGGTGGTGTCGATGGTGAACCTGCTGCGAGCCGTCTCGCCACAGCCAGCCGTTCGCGTCGCGTAACGACGGCGGTGGCACACTCTCGTGGTAATCTTGCCGCCATGGCCGTGAGCCCCGACAACCCGCTGATTGCCGCCACTGCGATCAGCAGCGGCTGGCGCGATTATCTGGAATTGACCAAGCCAAAGGTCAGCCTGCTGATCGTATTCACCGCCATCGTCGGCATGGTGCTGGCGACACCGGGCATGGTGCCCTTGAACGCTCTGCTGTTCGGCACGCTGGGCATCGGCCTGGCCTCCGGTTCCGCCGCGGCCTTCAACCACATTCTGGATCAGCGCATCGACATGCACATGGCGCGCACGCGCCATCGCCCGCTGCCCACCGGCCACATGGATCAGCGTCACGCCATCGTCTTCGCCAGCACGCTGGGAGCCGCCTCGATGCTGGTGCTGGTGCTGGGCGTGAACACGCTGACGGCCGCGCTCACCTTCTGCTCGCTGATCGGCTATGCCGTCATCTACACACAATGGCTGAAGCGGGCGACGCCGCAGAACATCGTCATCGGCGGCGCCGCCGGCGCCGCGCCGCCCATTCTGGGCTGGGCTGCGGTCACCAACAGCATCGATCCGAACGCGCTGCTGCTGTTCTTGATCGTGTTCACCTGGACCCCGCCGCATTTCTGGGCGCTGGCCATCGCGCGGCGCGACGAGTACGCCAAGGTCGGCATCCCGATGCTGCCCGTCACGCACGGCATCCCCTACACGCGGCTGCAGATTCTGCTTTACACCATTTTACTGGTGCTGGTGACACTGCTGCCCTATCTCACCGGCATGAGCGGCTTCATCTACCTGTTCGCCACCATCGCGCTCAACGCCCGCTTCATGTACTACGCGCTGGCCATGATGAGCGGGAGCCGCCCCGACCTGCCCATGCGCACCTTCAAATATTCCATCACCTACCTGATGGCCTTGTTCGCGGCGCTGATTCTCGACCACTACTTCCTGTTCAAGATGTAGCTCATGAATGCCTGGCAGGCGTCTGTGATCTTCTGCGCGTTGCTGTCCGGCGCCGCGGTCAAGGCGCAATCCCCCAAAGCCGAAGACGCGCTGGCGCGCGACATCTTCAAGGAACTGATCCAGATCAACACCACCGATTCGGTGGGCAATGTCACCGCGGCCGCGCAGGCCATGGCAGCGCGCCTGCGGCAGGCCGGCTTTACCGACGCCGACATGCAACTGCTGGGTCCCAACGATAACAAACTCAATCTGGTGGTACGGCTGCGAGGCACGGGCAAGCACAAGCCGGTGTTGCTCATGGGCCATCTGGACGTGGTCGAGGCACGGCGCGAGGACTGGAGCATGGACCCGTTCAAGTTCGTGGAAAAGGACGGTTACTTCTACGGGCGCGGCACGCAGGACATGAAGAACGGCGATGCCATCATGGTGACCTCGCTCATCCGCTTGAAGCAGGAAAAGTTCAAGCCGAGCCGCGACATCATTCTCATCCTCACCGCCGATGAAGAGGGCGGCAAGTCCAACGGCGTGGACTGGCTGCTGAAGAACCACCGCGAGCTGATCGATGCAGAGTTTGCGCTGAATCACGACGACTTTTCAGTCGTCTCCACGGGCGGCACGCCGCAGTTCTACAAGCTGCAGGCGAGCGAGAAGGTGTATGCGGATTTTCAGCTCTCCGCGGAAAATCACGGCGGCCACAGCTCGGAGCCAGAGCCCGACAACGCCATCTATGCCCTGGTGAACGCGCTGGCGCGTCTGCAGAAGCACGTGTTTGCGCCCGAGCTCAACGCCGTGACGCGCGGTTACTATGAGAAGATGTCGCGGATCGAAACCGGACAGCGCGCCGCCGACATGCGCGCCATCCTGAACGACCCGCCGGGTCCAGCTGCCGTGGCGCGTCTGTCCGAGGACATCACTGACAACGCCATACTGCACACCACCTGCGTGCCGACCCGCCTGCAGGGCGGGCACGCGAACAACGCACTGCCGCAGCAGGCTGTGGCGAACGTGAATTGCCGTATTCTGCCGGGGCACCCGCCCGAATCGATCCGTCAGGAAATCATCGGCGCGCTGGCGGACCCCCGCATCACCGTGCGCTTCGTCGCGGACAACTTCGAAGTCAGCGACACGGCGCCCGAGCGCCGCGCTTATCCGCCCCCGCCCTTGAATCCGGTGATGATGAAGCCGCTGGAGAAACTGGTATCGCAGTTCTGGCCGGGGATGTTGGTGGTTCCCGCGCAATCCCTTGGCGCGACCGACGGGGTGTATCTGAACGCGGTTGGCATGCCCGTGTTCGTGTTGACCGGAATTGAAATCGATCGTGACGATGTTCGCATGCACGGCCAGGACGAGCGCTTGGGCGTGGCGTCCTTCTACAAAGGCAATGAGTTTTTCTATCAGTACATCAAGGCGATGACGGCGCGCTGATCCACAGCGCGCCGCCGCAGAGACTCTTCGCGACAGATTAGCCCATGAAGAACACGCAGAGCTTGTTGCCCTCGATGTCGCGGAAGTAGCCGGCGTAGAAATTGTCGCCGCGATCGCCGAGCGCACCTTCGTCCTTGGCGCCGAGCGCCATGGCCTTCTTGTACACCGCATCCACTTCGGCCCTGTTCTTGGCCGCCAGCGCCACCATCACGCCGTTGCCAACCGTGGCCGGCTTGCCGTCCGCCGGTTTGATGATGAACAGCATGGGCGCGGTGGGGGATGTTCCCCAGGCGACGAATTTTTCAGTTTCCATGCTGCGCTTGGCGCCCATTACACCGAGCAGATCGTCGTAGAATTTTGCGGTGCGGTCTTTGTTGTTCGTTCCCAGCGTTACATACCCGATCATGTGCAGTGCCCCCGGCAGTTGAGAAGGCGGCCAGTATAATCGCAACGGCCCTCAGTCGGCGGCGTGATCCAGCGTCCTGCACAAACTTTGCAGCAGCGCCGCGCGCGCATGCGCCTTGTCGTCGGCGGGTATGACGGTCCACGGTGCGTGCCTGGAGTCGGTGCAGGCCAGCATGTCCGCCGCCGCCGTCTGAAATGCATCCCAATGCTTGCGATTCTCCCAATCCTGCGGATCGATCTTGAAGCGCTTAAGCGGCGCAGCCTTACGCTGCGCGAAACGCCGCGCCTGCTCCTGCTTGGACATCGCGAACCAGAATTTCGCGACGATGATGCGATGCTCGGTCAATTGGCGCTCGAACTCCACGATCTCGGCGTAAGCGCGTGCCCAGTCGGCAGGGCGTGCGAATCCCCGGACGCGCTCCACCAGAACGCGTCCATACCAGGAGCGGTCGAAGATGCTGACATGGCCGCGTGCCGGCAGGCCGCTCCAGAAGCGCCATAAATACGGGTGCGCCTCCTCGTCCGGGCTGGGCGCGCGGGTCGGCAGGATCTGATACTGCCGCGGATCCATCGTGGCGATGACGCGCTTGGTCGCACTGCTCTTGCCGGCGGCATCCATGCCTTCGAGCACGATGACCAGCGAACGCTTCTTCCAACGCCTGGCTTGAATGGCGTGCGCGAAACGCGACTGATGCTGAAGCAACACCTGCGCGTCGTCGTCTGCGCGCGCGCCGCTCGCCGATGCCAATGCACGCAGCTGCGCAGAACGACCCGACGGCGGCCGCCACCGCGATTGCGCGGCGCCGGGCGGCCGCGTTGTCATCACCGACAGCAGCTGGCGCGCCAGCGGCGCCGCCTGCCGTCCCTTGTACGCATCGCCGTAGCGGGTCCAACCCGCGCCGCGGTGATCGGTGAGGGATTGGCTCAACGCATGCGCGCGGACCACCCGCCCGAAGCGGCGGCAGTTGCGGCGGTCTTGCTCCGAAATACGCCAGCGGTTCAAATCGTCGGCGAGGAGTTTCTTGACGCGGCGCCGCTGCGTGAGGGAGTCGATGTCGAAATGCCATTTGAGGATGCGCACGCCATCGGCGCCCAGCATGCGCTCGAGCTGCACGATTTCCTGCGCCATGTACTCAACCACAGCGGACTTTGCCTTGTTGAAGGCGAGGTCAAACAGATCGCCATACCAGCCGTCGAACCAGATGCAGATCTCGCCCTTGCGCGGCATGGCCTGCCAATAGCGCCAGCCCCAGGGACGGGCGCGCTCGGCATCGTCGCGCTCGCCCCAGGCACGCGTGCTCATGTTCTTCGGATCCAGCCAATCGCGCAGCGAAGCCAGCGCCTCGGTGCGGCCGGCCGCCACCAGGCCGGTCGCCATGACGATGACGCTGTGGCTACGGCCGCGGGTCAGCTCGAATTGCGCATCCAGCAGCGCATCGCGCAGCCCGTCGAGAGTTGCAACCTTGCCCGTCAGATCTTCAGCACTTTCTGCGCCCCGATCGGCAGACTGCGGATGCGCTTGCCGGTGGCGGCAAAAATGGCGTTGCACAGCGCCGGCGCCACCAGCGCCGTGGCCGGCTCACCGATGCCGCCCGGCTCATCCTCGCTGTCGAGCAGCTTCACTTCGATCGGCGGGGTCTCGCTGTTGCGCAACAGCCGATATTGGTGAAAGTTGGTCTGCTGCACTTTGCCGTCGGCGAGCGTGATTTCGCCCCAAAGCGAGGAGGTCAGGCCGAAGACGATGGAACTTTGAATCTGCGACTCGACGATGCGCGGGTTGACCATCCGGCCGCAGTCCACAACGCACACGATCTTGTGAATCTTGAGCTGATCGTGCTCGGTGGAGATTTCGACCACCTGCGCCAGATACGTGCCGTAGCCTTCCATCAGCGCGATGCCCTGGAAGTGACCCTTGTCGATGCGGCCCCAATTGGCGTGTTTGGCACATTGCTCCAGCACGCGCTTGAAGCGCGGCTTCTTGCCGAGCAGTTCGGCGCGGAACGCGTAGGGATCCTTGCCGGCGGCATGCGCCAGTTCGTCCATGAAGCTTTCGGCGACGAAACAGTTCAGCGCGTGGCTGACCGAGCGCATGTAGCCTACGTCGATGCCGATTTCCTGGCGCGTGTAGTTCACCGCAACATTGGGCACATCGTAGGGATAGTTGGCCGCAGCTTCCACGGCGAACGGGTCCACGCCGGTGACCGGTGGAAACATGCGCGCCGTGATCGAAGGACCCGTAATGTGGAATTTCCAGCCGGTCAGCGCGCCCTTCGCGTCGAAGGCGCCGCTGATTTCATCGTAGCCAGGCGGGCGGTAGGTGTCATGCGTCGTGTCGTCTTCGCGTGTCCAGATAAGCTTGACCGGCTTGCCCACCGCCTTGGAGGCTTCGACCGCGGGCGGTATGAAGTCGATGTCCAGGCGCCGGCCGAAACCGCCGCCCAACAGCGTGGTGAATACGCGCACCTGTTCGGGCTTCAGACCGCAGGCCTTGGCGGAAACGGCCTGAGCCACTTGCTGGACCTGGGTTCCGACGTATACATCGCAGCCATCGGCCTTCACGTCCGCGGTGCAATTCATCGGCTCAAGCGTGGCGTGTGCGAGCAGCGGCAATTCGTACACCGCGTTCACCGTCTTGGCGGCGCCCTTGAAGGCGGAGGCCACATCACCGGCCGCCAGCGCCGACAAGCCCTTGTCCGACGCCGCACCTTTTTTCAGCATGGCACGGATCGAGGCATTGCTGAGCTTCGCATTCGGCCCGGCATCCCATTGGATCTTGATCGCATCGCGCGCGCTCTTCGCCTGCCAGAAATGCTCGGCGATGACCGCGACGCCGCCGGAGGTGTTGACCACCTTGACGACGCCCGGCATTTTTTCCGCCGCCGCGGCATCGAAGGACTTGACCTTGCCGCCCAGCACCGGTGACTGCGCGAGCGAGGCGTACAGCATGCCGGGCAGTTTGACGTCGATGCCGAATTGCGCGCTGCCGTCGACTTTGCCCGGGGAGTCCAGGCGCGCCACCGGCTGGCCGATGAGCTTGAAGTCGCCATAGGCCTTGAGCTTCACGTCCTTCGGCGGCGTCATCTTCGAAGCGGCCTCGGCGACATCTCCGTAGGTCAGCGTCTTGCCGTGCGCGTTGATGATGGTGGCATTGGCGACACGGCATTGCGAGGCGTCCACGCCCCACTGCTGCGCGGCGGCGGCGATGAGCATGTGGCGGGCTTGGGCGCCGGCCGTGCGCAGCTTCACCCAGGCATCCTGCACGCTGGTGCTGCCGCCGGTGACCTGGCCGCCGACGAGTTTGTTGATGTAGACATCCCCGGGAGGCGCCGCTTCCACGGTAATTTTATCCATCGGCAGCTCGAGTTCCTCGGCCAGCAGCTGCGTCAGGGACGTGTAAACGCCCTGGCCCATTTCGGAGCGATCCACCAGCACGGTGATGGAGTTGTCGCCTTTGATTTTCAGCCACGCATTGGGCTGGCCGCCCGCGCCGGCGCCGGCTTTGCCGGCCGGCTTGCTGTCGCAGCCCGGGAGGGTCAATGCCAGGATGAATCCACCACTGACGGCCGCGGAGGCTTTGAGGAAGCCACGGCGGGAGATATCGAGTTCTTGCGCACTCATGTTTGATGACTCCAATGTCGGATCAGGCGCCGGTCTTGAGAATTTCGGCAGCGCGGTGGATGGCCTTGCGAATGCGCGGATAGGTGCCGCAGCGGCAAATGTTGCCGGACATGGCGGTGTCGATATCCGCATCGCTCGGATTGGGGTTGGACTTGAGCAGCGCCGCCGCCGACATGATCTGTCCGGACTGACAGTAGCCGCATTGAGGCACGTCGATTTCCAGCCAGGCCTTTTGCACCGCGTGGCTGCGATCTGCCGACAAGCCTTCGATGGTCGTGATGGTCTTGCCAGCCACTGCACTCAACGCCGTCTGGCAGGAGCGTGTCGGGGCGCCATCGATGTGCACCGTGCAAGCCCCGCACAATCCCATGCCGCAGCCGAACTTGGTACCGGTCATGCCCAGGTGGTCGCGGATGACCCACAGGAGCGGCGTTTCGGGCGCCGCGTCGGTGCTCAGCGATTGACCGTTGACGGATAGATTGATCATTCTTAAACCCCCTCTTATACGTGCCTGTCGCGGGTAATATAGCGCCGATGAAGCAAACTGGCACCAAAGAAACGCATTGCCGCGTCGCCTTGAACCGGCGCCCGTGAACCGCGCCGACTCGCTGTACGGACGGGGCTTTGCCATTGCGGTCGCCGTCCTGGTTGGCTACGCGGTTTTCAAGATTCTGACGCCGTTCGCCGGCGCCATGACCTGGGCCATTTTCCTTGCCTTCCTGCTGCATCCGATCAACCAACGGCTGCGCCGCAAGGTCGGCGGCCCGGCCGCCGCCTCGGCAATACTGACGGCGTTGACCCCGGTGGCCATCCTGCTGCCGCTGTCGGCGCTGTCGGTGCAATTCGTGGCGCAAGGGTCGACGTTGCTGGCGCAACTGCAGGCTGCGGCCCGGAAATTCGACATTCACGGCATCCAGGACGTGGCGCAGTTCCCGTGGATCGCGCGCTCGAATCAATGGGTGCAGGCGCAGTTCTCGGTCAGCGCCGAGCAGATCCAAGGCTGGGTTTTGTCAGGGTCGCAGGAGTTGCTGCAGAAGGCGGCGGATATCGGCGGCTCGCTGTTTCTGGGCACGATGAACACGGTGGCCTCGTTCATGCTGATGCTGTTCCTGTTGTTTTTCTTTCTGCGCGACGGCGATGCGATGTTCATGCGGGCGCGGGCCTTGATTCCGCTGGAGGAGCGGCGCAAGGAGCACCTGCTGGGTCATCTTGGCGATCTGACCCGCGCCATCGTGTTCGGCGCTGCGGTGACCTCGCTCCTTCAGGGTCTGGTGGTGGGTGTTGGTTTCGCCATTTGCGGCCTGCCTTCGCCGGTGGTGTTCGGGGTCATCGCGGCCTTGTTGTCCATGCTGCCCATCGGCGGCACGGCCTTCGTGTGGGTGCCCGGCGCCATCGCACTGTTCGTCCAAGGCCGATGGGGCTACGGAGTTTTCATGGTGATCTGGGGCTTGCTGTCCTCGGGCGTGGACAACGTGGTGCGTCCTTTGCTGATCTCCGGACGCGCGCCGATTTCATCGCTGGCGGTCTTCGTCGGCGTGCTGGGCGGCATTTCAGCATTCGGCCCGATCGGCGTGGTCATCGGACCGGTGATACTTTCATTGGCGCTGGTGCTGCTGCATTTCATGGAAGAAGACCGGGCCTGATCGCAACGCATCCCGCGCCCCGCCGAGCTGCTTGCACCGGCCAGGCGACTTACCAGTACAATCCGCGCCCTTATGGACGTCTCCCACCTGTTGGATTCTTTGAACGACGCGCAGCGCCAGGCGGTGGCTGCGCCGCTGGCGCCCGCGCTGGTGCTGGCCGGCGCCGGCAGCGGCAAGACCCGCGTGCTGGTGCACCGTATCGCCTGGCTGATCCAGGTGGAAGGCGTATCGCCGCAGGGCATCTTGTCGGTGACCTTCACCAACAAGGCGGCCGCCGAAATGCGCGGCCGCGTCGAAGCCTTGCTGCGCATTCCGAGCGCGTCGTTGTGGATCGGCACCTTTCACGGCCTTGCGCACCGGCTGCTGCGCATGCATTGGCGCGAAGCCGCTCTGACGCAGACCTTCCAGATTCTCGACAGCGACGATCAGACACGGATCATCAAAAAAGTGCTCAAGGCGCTGGACCTGGATGAGACGCGCTGGGTGCCGCGCGAAATCCAGTGGTTCATCAACGCACAGAAGGACGAGGGCCTGCGTCCCAAGCACATCAAGGACGATGGCGATCCGACACGCCGGCAGCTGATCAAGATCTATCAGGCGTATGAGGATGCCTGCCAGCGGGCGCAGGTCGTGGATTTCGCAGAGCTGCTGCTGCGCGCCTTCGAGATCTGGCGCGACAACCCGTCGCTGCTCGCGCATTACCGCAACCGCTTCCGGCATGTGCTGGTGGATGAGTTCCAGGACACCAACACCATTCAGTACAAGTGGCTGAGCCTGCTGGCCGGGCCCGACGGCATGCCCTTCGTGGTGGGCGATGACGATCAGTCCATTTACCGCTGGCGCGGGGCGCGCGTGGAAAACTTGAATCAGTTCCGGCGGGATTTCCCCGGGACGCAGCTGTTCCGGCTGGAGCAGAATTACCGCTCCACCGGCACCATCCTGAAAGCGGCGAATGCGCTGATCGCCAACAATTCCGGCCGCATGGGCAAGACCTTGTGGACCAGCGGCGAGGACGGCGAGAAGGTCAGGATCTACGCGGCCTTCAACGAGCGCGACGAGGCGGATTTCGTCATCAACCGCATCCGCGACTGGTCGCAGCGCGGCGGCGCGCGCCGCGAAGTGGCCATCCTGTACCGCTCCAACGCCCAGTCGCGCGTGCTGGAAGAGGCGTTGTTGAACGCGCGCATCCCATATCGCGTGTATGGCGGGCTGCGCTTTTTCGAGCGTGCTGAAATCAAAGACGCGCTGGCCTACCTGCGGCTGATGTCCAGCCGCACCGACGACACCTCCTTCGAACGGGTGGTAAATCTGCCGACCCGCGGCATCGGCGCCAAGACCTTGGATACGGTACGCGCGCATGCGCGCGCCAATGGCACCTCGCTGTGGGCGGCGGCCGGCGCCAGCATCCGGGAATTGCCGCAGAAGGCGGCGCAGTCGCTGAACGCTTTTTTGAGCATGATAGAAAAAATGCAGGCTGAGACGCAGAGCCTGGAATTGCACGAGAAGGTCGATCATGTGGTGCAGGCCTCGGGGCTGATCGAGCATTTCAAGAAAGAAAAGGGCGAGCGCGGTGAAGCGCGCATCGACAATCTGGCCGAACTGGTCAGCGCGGCGCGCGGCTTCACGCTCGAGGCCGACAGCGAGCTGTCGCCGCTGGACTCCTTCCTCGCGCACGCGGTGCTGGAGTCCGGTGAGGCGCAAGGAGATGCCTGGGATGATTGCGTGCAGATGATGACGCTGCATTCGGCCAAGGGTCTGGAATTCCCCGTGGTTTTCATGACGGGCATGGAAGATGGCTTGTTTCCGCATCAGCGCTCCATCGGGGAGCTGGCGAGCCTGGAGGAGGAGCGGCGGCTGTGCTACGTAGGCGCCACTCGCGCCATGCGGCAGCTGTATCTGACCTATGCCGAGCAGCGGCGGCTGCATGGCGTGGACACCTTCGGCCAGGCTTCGCGCTTCATCGGCGAATTGCCCGCAGAGCTGCTGGACGAGGTGCGTCCGCGCGTGCAGGTATCGCGGCCGGTGTACGTCGGCCGCAAAAACCTCGAAGAGCCCACGCCCACCGGCATGCGCATGGGCAGCCGCGTGCGGCATGGCAAGTTCGGCGACGGCGTGGTGTTGAATTTCGAGGGCAACGGCCCGCATGCGCGCATTCAGGTGAATTTCGAGCGCCAGGGCACCAAATGGCTGATGCTGTCCTACGCCAATCTCGAGGTGGTGTAAAATAACCGCACTGTGAAAATAATCATCCTGGGTGCCGGGCAGGTGGGCCGCACCGCCGCTTATCACCTGTCCCGCGAAGAAGCCAACGAGGTCACCGTCATCGACACCGATGAGCCGACCTTACGCGACCTGCAGGACCGTCTGGATATCCGCACAGTCAACGGCAACGCAGCCAGCCCGGCGACATTGGAAGCCGCAGGCATTCACAGCACCGACATTCTGGTCGCGCTCACCAACAGCGACGAAGTCAACATGCTGGCCTGCCAGATCGCCTGGACGCTGTACCGGACGCCGAAGAAAATCGCGCGCGTACGCTCCTCCGATTTCACCGAGCGCGACGGCCTGTTTGGTGAAAATGCGGTGGCGGTGGACGTGTGGATCAGTCCCGAACAGCTGGTCACCGAATACATCGCGCGCCTGATCCATTATCCCGGCGCGCTGCAGGTGCTGGATTTCGCGGAAGGCCGCGTGCGGCTGGTGGGCGTGCGTGCACTCAAGGGGGGCCTGTTGGTGGGACAGGAGCTGCGCAGGCTGCGTGAGCACATGCCCAAGACCGATGCACGCGTGGCCGCCATCTACCGGGCCGGACGCAGCATCAAACCCGAAGGCACCACCGTCGTGGAAGACGGCGACGAAGTGTTTTTTCTGGCGGCACGCAAGGACATCCGCTCTGTCATGAATGAGATGCGCCGCGAGGAAGCGCCGGCGCGCCGCGTGGTGATCGCCGGCGGCGGCAACATCGGTTTCCGCCTGGCGCGCATTTTGGAAGCGAAGAATCAGGTGAAGTTGATCGAACGCGATTCCAAGCGCGCACGCAAGATCGCCGAGCGCCTGCAGAACACCATCGTATTGCACGGCGATGCCGCCGATGAGGAATTGCTGCTCGAGGAAAACATCGACAGCACAGACGTGTTCGCCGCACTGACGAATTCCGAGGAAGCCAACATCCTGTCGGCGATGCTGGCCAAAAGACTCGGCGCCCACAAGGCCATGGCGCTGATCAACAAGCCCGCGTATGCCGACCTCATCGAAAACGGCGCCATCGACATCGCCATCTCGCCGCAGACGGTGACCATCGGCTCGTTGCTCACGCACGTGCGGCGCGGCGATGTGGTGCGCGTGCATTCGTTGCGGCGCGGCGCCGCCGAGGCGCTGGAAGCCGTGGTGCACGGCGATGCCGACAGTTCCAAGGTCATCGGCCGGCGCATCGAGGATATTTCCCTGCCCGAGGGCACGACGCTGGGCGCGCTGGTGCGCGGCGAGGACGTGATCATCGCGCATCACGACACGACCATTCAGGCGGATGATCACCTGATCCTGTTCTCCACCGACCGCCGGCACATCGACGCGGTGGAGAAAGTCTTCCAAGGGTCCGCGTCCTTCCTGTGATCCGCTAGCGTCTCGTGAAAGACATACTCCTCCCCGTAGCGCATGTCTTTTCCCTGGTGATCATGGTGTTCGCTGCCAGCATGCTGGCGCCGCTGATTCTGGCCATCTGGGGCCTCGACCCCGCGCTGTGGTCCTTCGTGATCTCGGCCTTCGCGACTTTCGTCATCGGCGCGCTGTTGTGGCTGGCGACGCGGCGATTCAAGCGCGAGCTGAAGACCCGTGACGGTCTGATGCTGGTGGCACTGACCTGGGTGGCGCTGCCGGCCGTGGCGGGCTTTCCGCTGTGGCATTACCTGCCCATCAATTTCACCGACGCCTATTTCGAGGCCACCTCCGGGCTCACCACCACGGGCGGTACGGTCTTGAGCGGTCTGGAATATCTGCCGCGCTCCATCAATCTGTGGCGGCATCTGCTGAGCTGGCTGGGCGGCATGGGCATCATCGTCCTGGCGGTCGCCATCCTGCCGCTGCTGGGCGTGGGCGGCATGCAGATGTATCGCGCCGAAATGCCCGGTCCGATGAAAGACAGCAAGCTGACGCCTCGCATCGGCCAAACGGCCAAGCTCCTGTGGGCCGTGTATGCCGGATTGACGGTCACTTGCCTGGTCTGTCTGCGCCTGGCCGGCATGAACTGGTTCGATGCCGTGTGCCATTCATTTTCCGCACTGTCGCTGGGCGGATTTTCAACCTACGACGCCAGCATCGGCTACTTTGATTCCCTGCCCATCGAACTGGTGCTCATAGTCTTCCAGATCCTTGCGGCGATGAACTTTGCCACCCATTATCTTGCCTGGAGTCAACGCGGGCTGAAGGCGTATGCCAAGGATTCCGAAGCCAAGGCCATCCTCGGCGTGCTGCTGATCAGCTGCATCGGAATCGCCGGGTTTCTTTACTACCACGGCACGTATGCAGACTACGGCAGCGCACTGCGCCATTCGGCCTTCAACATCGTCGCCATCGCCACCGACAGCGGGCTGCACACACAGGACTTCAGCCGCTGGCCGATTTTCGCGCCGATGTGGATGCTGTTCCTGAGCTGCGTGGTGGCCAGTTCCGGTTCCACCGGCGGCGGCATCAAGATGATCCGCACCCTGGTGCTGGCCAAGCAGGCGCATCGCGAATTGAACCAGCTGGTGCACCCCAACATGATCCGGCCGCTCAAAGTTGGCGGAACCATCATCGAAAACCGCGTGGTGTTCGCCGTGCTGGCGTTCGTGTTCCTGTATTTCATGAGCATCGTGACGCTGGTGTTCGTGCAGCTGGGCAGCGGCCTGGACTTCATGACGGCGCTGTCCTCCATCATCGCCTGCATCAACAATGCCGGCCCGGGCTTGGGGCTGGTGAGTCCGGGCAGCAACTATGGCGTGCTCACCGATTTTCAAACCTGGGTGTGCTCGGCGGCCATGCTGCTGGGACGGCTGGAAATCTTTACCTTGCTGGTGCTGTTCACGCCCGCGCTTTGGCGAAAGTGACGCAGGGCGGTAAGCCGTGATCGCATTGATTCAACGGGTTACGCAGGCGGCCGTGCAAGTGGCCGGGCGCGAAGTGGCCCGAATCGGCCCGGGCATCGCCGCTCTCATCGGCGTGCTGCCGGCCGACCGCGAAGCGGACGCGGAAGCGCTGCTGGCGCGTATGCTGGCCTACCGTATTTTTTCCGATGAGTCCGGCCGCATGAATCTCAGCCTGCGGGATACGGGGGGCGGCCTGCTGCTGGTACCGCAGTTCACGCTGGCGGCCGACACGGACAAGGGATTGAGGCCGGGGTTCTCCGGCGCGGCGCCCCCGGAACTTGGTAAGCGGCTTTTTGAACATCTGGCGTCGGCTGCGATCAAAGGGGTCAGTCAGGTGCAATGCGGCGTCTTTGGCGCCGACATGCAGCTGTCGCTGACCAACGACGGGCCGACGACCTTTTGGCTGGAGTGCCCCCCTGAGCGCGGGTAACTGCGACCGAGCACTCAGCCCTGGCGCGTTTTTATACCGAATAATCTCTTTGGCGTATGATTGGCTCACCCCTCACGCGGGGCAATTCTCGGAGAAGCGATATGTTTGATTCAAAAATGCTGTTGGTCATTCTGGCGATCGCCCTGGTGGTGTTCGGCACCAAACGACTGCGCTCCATCGGCTCGGATCTCGGCGCCGCGGTCAAAGGCTTCAAGCAAGCCATGAATGAGGGCGAAAGCGAAGAATCGGTCAAGCAGATCAAGCAGGAAAAGGACGCGGATTTCGACGCCGCCAAGCGCGAAGCGGAATCCAAGGCCAAGACGAACGCCTGATCCCGCATGCTCGATGTCGGCTTTTCGGAAATCCTGCTCACCTCCGTCATCGCCCTGGTGGTTCTGGGACCTGAACGGCTGCCGAAGGTTGCCCGGCAGGTAGGCAATTGGATGGGCCGGGCGCGCGCCATGGCGCGCCAATTGAGCGAGCAGCTGGACCGCGAGGTCAGCGCCGCCGACATCACCAAGGAAATCGACAAAGCGCGCGCGGCCATGACCACCGACTCGCCGCCGCCGCAACCCCCGCCAACGCCGCCGGCCGCACAAGAGAGCGAACCGCCAAAGCCCGGGCATGAGTGAGCCGGGCAACGATTCGGGCGGGCTTGCCGAAGGCACGCTGATCTCCCATTTGCTGGAACTGCGCGATCGCCTGCTCAAGGCGCTTCTGGCGATCGGCATTTGCTTTGTTCCGTGCGCGACCTACATGAACGAAATCTTCACGTTCGTCGCCAAGCCGCTCATTCAGAAACTGCCGACCGGCGCCACACTCATCGCGACCAGCGTGGTGGCGCCGTTCACCGTGCCTTTCAAACTTGCGCTGGTGGCCGCGGTCGGCATGGCGATGCCCTACGTTCTGTACCAGATATGGGCATTCGTGGCGCCGGGGTTGTATCGCCACGAACGCAAGTTTGCGATCCCGCTGCTGGTGTCGAGCGTGCTGCTGTTCTACGGCGGCGCCGCGTTCGCCTATTACGTGGTGTTTCCGGTGATGGTCAGCTTCTTCGTCGCCACCACGCCGGCCGGCGTGTCGATGATGACGGATATCTCCAGCTATCTGGATTTCATCATGGTCCTGCTGCTGGCCTTCGGTGCAGCCTTCGAAGTGCCGGTGGCAACGGTGCTGCTGGTGTGGACCGGTCTGGTCAAGATATCCACCTTGACGAAGAACCGAGGCTTCGTGCTGCTGGGGATATTCATCGTCGCCGCATTTTTGACGCCGCCGGATGCCGTGTCGCAGAGCTTCATGGCCATCCCCATGTATATTCTCTACGAAGCCGGCATCCTCATGTCGAAGCTGTTGTTGAAAGACAAGATCGCAGAAAAGGAAATCCCGGCTCCGTGATGGAAAAACCTGCGACGAGCACCGATGGCGCGCAGATGTTCGGTCATCCGCGCGGATTGGCGACGCTGTTCTTCACCGAAATGTGGGAGCGCTTCACCTACTACGGCATGCGCGCGCTGCTGGTGCTGTTTCTGGTCGCCGCAGTGGCCAACGGCGGTTTTGGCATCGATGACAAAACCGCTGCCGCCATCTACGGTCTGTACACCGCATCGGTGTATCTGGCTGCGCTGCCGGGCGGCTGGATCGCCGACCGGCTCATCGGCGCGCAGCGCGCGGTGCTGTATGGCGGCATCCTGATCGCGCTCGGAAACACGGTGCTGGCGATGTCGGCGACCTCGCAGATGTTTTATTTCGGATTGATCATCATCGTTGCGGGCGTCGGCTTGCTGAAACCCAACGTGAGCACCATCGTTGCGGATCTGTATCCCGAGGGCGGCGCGCGGCGCGATGCGGGCTTCAGCATTTTCTACATCGGCATCAACTTGGGCGCATTCCTGGGCCCCTTCGTGACCGCCTGGGCCAAGGGCCATTTTGGCGACCGTGCCGGATTCGGCGCGGCCGCCATTTTCATGGCGCTGGGCGTGGTGCAGTTCGTGTTGACGCGCCGGCACCTGGGCGCATCGGGCGCAAAACCCCACGCGCGGCCGGGCGAGGATCTGAGCGCGCAGATCCGCAGCGGCTGGCGCCGCGTCGGCGCGGGACTTGCCATCAGCGCAGCGTTGCTGGCAGCGGTTGCATTGGGGTTGATCGCGGTGAACCCGGTGAGCCTGGCGCAGTCGACCAGCTACCTGATTCTCGCCATGGCGGTGGGCTACTTCGTCTACTATTTTTTCTTCGCCGGCCTGGATCTGGCCGACAAGAAGCGCGGAATCGTGCTGCTGGTGCTGTTCATCGGCAGCGTGATGTTCTGGTCGGGCTACGAGCAGGCCGGCTCGTCGCTGAACCTGTTCGCTGAGCGCTATACCGACCGCACCATTGCGGCGCTCGGATTCACCATTCCCACCGAATGGTTTCAAACCTTGAACCCGATCTACATCATGCTGTGCGCGCCGTTCTTTGCGGCAATGTGGGTCGCGCTGGGCAGGCGCAACCTCGACCCGTCAGTGCCTGCCAAGTTCGCCATCGGCGTGATGCTGATGGGTCTGGGTACGCTGGTCATGGTAGTGGCGTCACATCTGGTGGCACAGGGCCACAAGGTTCTGCCCTACTGGCTTGTGATGACCTACTTGCTGCACACTCTGGGCGAGTTGTGCCTGAGTCCGGTGGGCCTGAGCTTCTACACCAAACTGACGCCGAAGCGCTTCGTGGGTCAGATGATGGGCATGTGGTTCTTGTCCATCTCATTGGGCAATCTGCTGGCCGGCCTGATCGCGGGCGGATTCGATGCGAACGATCTGGGTGCGATGCCGGCCCGCTACCTGTACATCGTCTTGTTCTCGGTGGGGCTTGGTGCCGTGCTGCTGGTGTTGAGCCGGCCGGTGCAGAAGCTGATGGGCGATATCGAATAATTCATACCATGGGAATGGGTCTGACATGCAAGCTGCTCCTGCGCCTCAGCTGACCTTCAAGGCGGTCACGCTGTCGGTGATTCTCACCGTGATTCTCGCCGCCGCCAACGCCTATGTCGGCTTGTTTGCCGGACTCACAGTTGCCACCGCCATCCCCGCTGCGGTCATCGCGATGGCGGTGCTGCGGCTGTTCGGCCCCTCCAACATTCTGGAGAACAACATCGTGGCCACCGGCGCTTCCGCCGGTTCTTCCATCGCCTCGGGGGCGATCTTCACCCTGCCGGCGTTGATCCTGCTGCATCACTGGAAGCAATTCGACTACTGGTGGACCGTTGCGATCGTCGGTCTGGGCGGCGTGCTCGGGGTGCTGTTCTCGGTGCCGCTGCGCCGCACGCTCATCATCGATCAGAAACTGCTGTTCCCCGAAGGCGTTGCCGCCGCCGAAGTGCTCAAGCTGAGCAGCAATCCTGGCGAGGGCGTGAAGTTCCTGGGCCTGGCCGCGCTGGCGGGCGGCGCGTTCAAGTTCGTCACCTCAGGACTGCGCTGGTTGCCGGAAACCTTCACGATGAAATCCTTCCTCGGCGAACGTGGAATCGCGTTCTTCAGCTATGGTTTCTCGCCGGCGCTGCTCGCGGTGGGATACATCGTCGGGTTGAACGTCGCAATTCTCGTGGCGCTCGGCGGCTTCTTCTCCTGGTGGCTCGCCATTCCGCTGTACAACGTGTACTTCTCCGCGCACGACCCGGTGCTCGCGCAGAAGCTCATCGGCCTGGATCCGGAAGCCGCATCCTTCGCCATCTGGCGCGCACAGGTGCGCTACATCGGCGTCGGCTGCATGCTTACCGGCGCCTTCTGGGCGCTGTGGTCGCTGCGCAAGTCGCTGTGGCAGGCAGTGCGCAGCGGCTTGAGCGTGCATCGGCAATCGGGCGAGGTTCCACACACCGAGCGCGACCTGCCCATGGGCGGCGTACTCATCGGCATCGGCCTGCTGGTGGTGCCCTTGTTTCTGCTGTACTACGCCGTGGTCGGCAACCTCGGCGTGAGTCTCGCCATGGCCGTGATCATGATCATCGCCGGATTCTTGTTTTCATCCGTCAGCGGCTACATGGCCGGTCTGGTCGGTTCCTCCAACAACCCCGTGTCCGGCATCACCATCTGCACCATCCTGTTCGCCTCGCTGGTGCTGATGTGGATGCTGGGGGAAAAATCCCAGATCGGCGCCGTCGCCGTGGTGCTGATCGGCGCCGTGGTCTGCAGCGCCGCCGCCGTGGCGGGCGACAATCTGCAGGACCTGAAGGCAGGCCAGCTGATCGGCGCAACGCCGTGGCGCCAGCAGGTGATGCTGGCCATCGGCGCCCTCGCCAGCGCCGCCGTGATGGCGCCCATCATGAACGTGCTGCTGTTCGCCTACGGCATCGGCGAACCGGCGCACGCCGGCGTCAAGGCGCTGCCGGCGCCGCAGGCCAATCTCGTGAAGTCGGTGGCCGAAGGCATGTTCGGTGGCAGCCTGCCCACGGGCATGATCGCCATTGGTGCAGGCATCGGCGTACTCATCATCCTCACCGACTTGTATCTTAAATCGCGCGGTTCGCGCTGGAGTGCGCCGGTGCTGGCGGTGGCAGTGGGCATCTACCTGCCACTGGATGTTTCCACGCCGATTCTGGCCGGCGGCATCGTCGCCGAATTCGTCGATCGCTGGCACCATTCGCGCACGCCGCCGGCGCAGGTCGAACAGCGAAAGCAAAGCGGCATGCTGTTCGCCGCGGGCCTGATCACAGGCGAGGCATTGATCGGCATCACGATCGCCATGTTCATCTGGATCAGCAACAATCCCGACGTCCTGTCGCTGGGGTCTGAGGCCTGGGGCGGCAAATGGTGGGCCGCCGCCGTTCTGATGGGCCTGTGCTACTGGATGTTCCGGGCCGGCACGCCGCGGCGGGCCTGAATCGCAGCGGTGCGAGCCGATCCACGCCATTCGGCCAAGCTCGTGGCCTCGCTGGCCGCCGTGTATCTGATCTGGGGATCGAGTTTTCTGTTCACCAAGATCGGCGTCACGCATCTGCCCGGTGCCCTGTTCAGCGGACTGCGTTTCATGATGGCAGGCTCAGCCCTTGCGCTGCTCGCGCGTTTCTGGCGCGGCAATGCATGGCCGCGGCGCCGCCGCGATTGGCGCGACATTCTGATCATGGGCTTATTCACGGTGGTGTTCAGCACCGGGTTGAACGTGTGGGCGCTGCGCTTCATTTCCAGCGGCGAGTCCGCGCTGCTCAACAGCACGGCGGCGCTGTGGATCGCCATGTTCGGAAGCTTCGGCGCGCGCCGCCATCCGTTGACGCGTTATTCGATCCTGGGGCTGGTGCTCGGCGTGATCGGCACCGCACTGACGCTGAGTCCGCGCCTGGGTGCGCACTCCCGCGTCGCCCTGCCGTATCTGGTGGCGTTGACGGCCTGCCTGTCCTGGTCCATCGCGACCATGTACTACCGGCATGTCGATACGAAGCTGGGTTCGATGATGTTCATCGGCCTGCAGATGCTCATTGGCGGCATCATCCAGTTCCTGATCGCCTGCGCACTGGGTCAGCTGGGCCAATGGACCTTCAACACGCCGGGCATGATCGCGCTGGGCTACGTTACCGTGTTCAGCTCCGGCATCGCGTACACGGCCTACGCGTGGCTGACGCGCAATGCCTCACCCGCCGTCATCGGCACCTACAGCTATGTGAATCCAGCGCTGGCCGCGTTCCTGGGCTGGTGGCTGCTGCACGAGCAGCTGTTGCCGATCCAGTTCGCCGGCATGTTCGTGGTGCTGGTGGGCGTGGTGCTGGTGACGGCGAAAGGCAGCACGCCGCGCGATGACAAAGGGCTGGAGGAACCCGCGTCGCCTTAGTTCTTCTTGACGATGATCTCGAATCTGCCTTTGGGTCCGATGAACCACGAACCCGCCATGCTGACCAGACTCACGATGAGTGCCGTCCAGAAAGCCGCCCAGAATCCCGCCACCTGCATGCCCGGGAGCATCCAGGCGACCAGCGCCACCATGCCGGCGTTGATCACCAACAAGAACAGGCCCAGGGTGACCAGGGTCATGGGCAGGGTGAGCAGGATGGCGATCGGGCGGATCACGGCATTGACCAGCCCGAGCAGAATGCCGGCCAGAAGCAGGTCCCGCGGCCCGTCGATGTGCAGACCGCCGACCCAGGAGGTCGCAAGCCACAGACCCAGAGCGACGATGACGGCGCGAATGAGGAATCCAAGCATGCGGTTTCCCGTGAGACGAGCGGATGAAGAGGCTTTCACGCCCATCTTACATGCTGGCGCGGCCTGAAGAATTCAAGTATCGGCGCGGCGCCGGTTCAGTAGTCCAGACCGGGCAGCGGCGGGTCTTTGTCCAGTGCTGCAGGCGGCTTGGGTTTGGGCGGATTTTCAAGCATCACGCGCATTCGCGCCAGCACCCGCTCCCAGCCCATCCGGATCTTCACATAGGGGCGGTCCCAGACCTGGGCTTCGGGCACACCGGAGCCCAGCAGCCGCACCGCGGTCTTGCCGGGTTTCACGTCGAGCAGGAAATCGTCGACGATGGCGCTTGCGCTGGCTGGAAAGTCGCGGCTGTTCAAGTAAATCAGCCGCAGGCGCCGATTGGGCTCGAAAATGTCGATGTGCGCCTCGCGCATGCCGCTTCCGGGCTTGCCGGTGCGGTACAAGCCGCCTTTGCGGGCATCCACTTCGGCCTCGGTGTTTTGCCAGATGCGGATCAGCGAAGCTTCGGTCAGGGCGCGCCAGACACGATTGACCGGAACATGCACCTCCACCAGATGCGCATATCCACGGGTGCCGGTGCGGTCTTCTTTGCGTTGGGCGCTCATGTCATAACCTTGCCGCTATTGTGCCCAATGGCGCGAATCCAGGCGTGAAGGCCGTCGCGGTGTTAGCATCTTTTTTTTACCCTAGTTGAGGATCCGGCAATGTTGTACGTGGATATTGTGATTGCTCTGGCAGCAATTCAGTTCCTGGTTTTCGGCATGCAAGTGGGCGCCGCCCGCGGCCGCTATGGCATCAAGGCCCCGGCCATCACCGGCAACGAAGTCTTTGACCGCTATTTCCGGGTGCAGCAGAACACGCTGGAGTGTCTGATCCTCTTCTATCCCGGGATGTATCTTTTCAGCGGCCATTTGAGCCCCGAATGGGCCGCCGGGCTGGGCGCGGTGTATCTTATCGGCCGTCAGATTTACGCCGCCACCTACGTCAAAGATCCGGCCTCCCGCAGCCTGGGCTTCGCACTGTCGTTGTTCCCTATCATGATTTTGCTGGCGGGCGGACTGGGCATGGCGGTCTGGCACTCCATTCACTGATTGTCTCAGCCGGTCACTGAGTCTCGGGCGGCGGGCGCCGCAGCTCCTTGTCTCGCCGCATGCGCCGGTCGGCCAGATTCAACAGCTCGCGCGCGTCGCGCCCGTCCTTGGGGTAACCGGCTGCGCCGATGCTGACGCTGCATCGGATCATTCGGCTGCGCAGATCCAGCGTGGTGTTGTAGACGGTATTGCGGATTCTCTTCAGGACGACTTCGGCCACCTCCGGCGTAGCCGTGGGCAACAGCACCGCAAATTCACCCGCACTCAGGCGGGCGGCGGAATCCGAACTGCGGATGCAACGCTGGATGCATTCCGACACCAGCTTGATGGCGCTGTTGCCGGCCTCGTGGCCGTAGCTTTCGTTGATGTTCTTCAGCTTGTCGATATCGACGCTGAGGATGGCGTACAGACCCTGCGCGGCTTCGGTCTTCGCATGCTGATCACGCAGCGCCTCGTTGAAGGCGCGCAGATTGAGTATCCCGGTCAGATCGTCGCTGAGCGCGAGGCTTTCCAGATGTTCGCGCGCTTCGCTGACATCGGCTGACAGCGTGGTGGTGAGATACGCCACCAGAAAAAAGGGCGCCAGCGCACCCACCGCCTGCGCAGCGTAGCGCAGCGACAGCACATCGATGTCAGGCGAGGACGCCGCCAGCACCATGTGGCAAAAGCAGATGGTGCCGACCTGCAGCAGCGTGAGCGCACGGCCCAGCGTGAGCGCGCTCAGGATGATGGGCAGCAGATACAAATTGAGCAGCGGGCTTGCGTTCTTGCCGGTGAACCACAGCACACCGGTGATGAACAGCATCATGGTCCAGGATTCGATGGCCAGCTTGACCCGCGTCTGGCGCGGGAAAAAGCGGCGCGCGCGGAACAGCACGATCATCACGGCAAAAGCCGCCATCAGCCCGACGACGGGTTTGACCTGTTCCGAAGGCGACTTGGACCAGATCAGCACCAGCGCCACCAGCAGCATGCACAATACTTCGACCGCGGAGGTGCTGCGGATGAAGCGCCGCAGATCCAGTGAACGCAGTTCACCTTCGCCGTTGTCGGAAGTTTGGGTCATGCGGCGGGATCGCGCGGCTAACGCAGCGCCGCGGTTGACAGCGGCGGCGAACCGGCCGGCGGCTTGATGGCGGGCGGCGCCTTTTCCAGGCGGCGGTGCAGTTCCAGGAAGGCTCGCCTGACTTCAGGGTCGCGTGCGATGGTGGTCACATCGAATCCGCCGGGCTCATTGGCGGCGTCGGTATCGCGGTCCAGAACGATGTCAGGCTCGATGCCTTTGTGATTGATCGATGCGCCGGAGGGGGTGAAATAGCGTGAAGTCGTGAGTTTGATGGCGCGGTTCTCGGACAGCGGGATGACGGTTTGAACCGAGCCCTTGCCGAAAGTGCGGCGCCCGATCAGCGTGGCGCGATGATTGTCCTGCAGCGCACCGGCGACGATTTCCGCGGCCGATGCGGAACCGGCATTGACCAGCACCATGATGGGCGCACAGTTCAGGTCATCGCCGGGTGTCGCATCCATGCGAAATCTGGAATCCTCCGTGCGCCCATCGGCGCTGACGATGGCGCCAGCGTCCAGGAATTCATCCGCCACCGCCACCGCCGCTTCGAGCACCCCGCCCGGATTGTTGCGCATATCCAGCACCAGCCCCTTGAGCGGCTTGCCATGATTGCGCTCCCGCATGAGCTGCAGGTCTTTTTGCAGATCCTCGGCCGTGGTTTCGCTGAATTGCGAAATCCGTGCATACCCCAGACCGGCTTCGGGCAGTTCCCAATTGACGCTGCGCAGTTCGATGCGCGCTCGCTTCAACTTGAACTCCAGGGGCTCCGCCACGTTCTCGCGTTCGATGCCGATGCGCACCTCGCTGCCCGCGGGGCCGCGCATGCGGCGGATCACGCTGTCCAGCGAGTTCGTGTCCACCGGCACGCCATCGATGCTGATGATGGCATCGCCGGCACGGATGCCGGCGGCGGCGGCCGTGCCGCCATCGATGGGGCTGATCACCACCACGGCGCCGTCCTGCATCGACACCTCGATGCCGACCCCGGAATATTCGCCGGCGCTGTTGATCTTGATGTCCTCGTAGTCCTCGCCCTCGAGCAGTTCGGAATGCGGATCCAGCGATGAAACCATGCCGTGCACGGCGGCCTGCAACAGCTGATGATCGCTCACCGGGTCGACATAATCTCGCTTGACGCGCTCGAGAACCTCGGCAAGCAGTCGCGCGTCAGCCCACGGCAAAGCGGCAGCCCGTGATTCGGCCTTGGTTTTTCCCGCCCATACGGCGGCACCGAGGCCTGCGGACAGGCCCAGTACGATTCCGGCGATCAGAGTGGTCCAGGACCCGGCGATGGAGCGTTTCACGGGGCGCAAGCATACGCTGCCGGTTCGCGCAGGCCAACGGTGCAGACGTGCGCCCTGTCAGATCAGCGCGCGGTCTTGAACCAGCGTTGCGGATCCAGGGCGGTGCGGCCGCGCCGGATCTCGACATACAGTTGCGGCGCCTCGTTCTGGTTCAGACCCGCAATCACATCGCCGGGCGCGACGGCATCGCCGACACGCTTGTACAGAACTTCGGCGCGGCCGAACAGGCTCAAAAAGCCGCCGCCATGTTCGATGATCATCAGCAAGCCCATGCCCTGCAGCCAGTCGGCGTAGATCACGCGCCCATGATAGGGCGCGCGCACCTTGGCGCCGCGCGCAGCGTCGATCAGCAACCCGTTCCAGCGAATACCGCTGCTGCCCGCCCCGCGCGCGGCGTGAAAGCGCGCCGTGACGCGACCCGCAACCGGCCAGGGAAGCTTGCCCTGCATTTGCGCAAACGGTTTCTGTGGGCCCAACGCGAACTCGGGCAGCACGCGATTCAGATCGGCGAGCAGCGCCTCCACCGCCCGTTCTTCGCGGTGCATCCGCTCGATCTGCTGTTGCGCGCTTTCCACCCGTTCATTCAGTGCACTCAAAGCACCGGCCCGCTGCGCGCGCGCCTGCACCAGCGCACGCAGCCCATCGCGCGCCTGATCGCTTAGCTGCTCAAGTGTCGCGCTCTGCGCCTGCATGTCGTGGTCGAGCCTCTGCAGCCGCGCCACATCGGCCTGGATGCCTTGGATCTGAGCGGCACGCGCGCGGCCGAAATAGCCGTGATAGGTCAGCATCCGGCCCACCATCGCCGGGTTCTCCTGGTTCAGCATCAAGCGCAACTGCTGCTGGCGGCCGAGCAGGTAGGAAGCGCGCGCCTGATGCGCCAGTTGCGCGCGCTGCGCATCCAGCTCACCTTGCACCTGGGCGCGCTCCGCCGCCAATTGCGCGCGGCGCTTGTCGAGGTCGGTGCGTTCGCGCTGAACAGCCTCCAGCGCCTGCCGCTTGTCGGGAATTGCAAGATCGGCAGTGCGCAGATCCGCCGCAAGCGCATCGCGCTGCTGCAGGTCCTGCGCCATTCGCGCCGTCAATTCCGCGATGCGCGCCCGCAGGTCCGCCTGCTTCTGGCTGGCCTGTGCCGAGGTGACGCCGGCGTCGGCGCCATACGCTAAACTTGCGCCAGACAGGCAGAAAAATGCGCCCGACAGGGCGGCTTTACAGAATGGGTGTGAGGGCTTGGACATGCTTGAGGGGCGCAAGCATACAACCCGGGAGCCGCGCTGCTATACTTGCGCCCCTTAAAAATCATCGACCCCATGGCCTTTATGCAGCGTTTTTTCGAATATCTCACGCACCACCCCTACCTGTCGGGCGCGGCGGTGGTCATTGCCATTCTGGTGATCGTGAATGAGTTTCTGGAGCGCGCCAAGAGTTTCGCAGCGCTGGGCGCGTCGCAAGCCGTGCAAATGATGAATCAGGGAGCCCTGGTGCTGGACGTGCGCGGCAAGGAAGCTTACGAAGCCGGCCACATCGGCGAGGCCCGCAGCATCAGCGATGCGGATCTTGCGCCGCAGGCGGAAACCTTGAAGAAATGGCGCGAGAAAAACGTGATCGTGTATTGCGACACCGGCGTGCGCAGCGCAAGCGTGGCGCGGTCACTGTCCACGCTCGGGTTTGCCAAGGTTTTCAATCTGGCGGGCGGACTCGACGCCTGGCGCAAGGAAAACATGCCCGTGGTCAAGGGCGGTGCAGGCGGCAAGGGCCAGGGGAAGTGACCCAGCCGCGCATCGTCATGTACGCCTCTGGCTGGTGCCCCTACTGCCAGCGCGCACGCAATCTGCTGGGCGCCAGGAATGCAAGCTTCGAGGAGATCGACGTAGAGTCCGACCCCGGCCTGCGCCAGGAAATGCAGGCACGCAGCGGCCGCTCCACCGTGCCGCAGATTTTCATCGGCGCCACCCATGTCGGGGGCTTCGATGACCTGGATACTTTGGACCGTGACGGCGGTCTGGACCGTTTATTGAAGGAATCGACATGAATGACATCGTTGCAGACAACACCCAGACAACCGCGGGCGGGGTGCAGATCACGCTGCAGACCGTGTACCTGAAGGACTGTTCTTACGAATCTCCGAACGGCCCGCGTCTGCCCAACAACCAGAACTGGGAGCCCAAGTTCCAATTGAACATGAACACCAGCGGCGATGAGATCGGCCCCGATGTGCGCGAGGTGCTGCTGACCATCACCCTGGAAGCCAAGCAAGGCGATGCCACCTTGTATCTGGTGGAGGTCAAACAGGCCGGCGTGTTCACCATCGTGGGCGCATCGCTCGAGGACATGAAACGGCTGATCGGAAGCTTCTGCCCCGGGGTGCTTTTTCCCTATGCGCGCGAGGCCATTTCGGATCTGGTGGTGAAGGGCGGCTTCCCCAACTTTCTGCTGCCGCTGGTCAATTTCGACGCCTTGTTGGCGCAGGCCGCCGAGACGCCGCAAGCCTCGCTGGTCAACTGAGGGCGCAGGCATCAGCGGCCATGCGGAGCGCATAGCGGTCATCGGTGCCGGCTCCTGGGGCACTGCGCTCGCGATTCAATTCGCGCGCTCCGGCCACCTCACCTTGCTATGGGGCCGCGATGCGGCGCAACTGTCCGCGATGCAGCGTGAGCGCTGCAATGCGCGCTATCTCCCCGATGCCGCGTTCCCCGAACGGCTGCGCATCGAGCCTGACCTGGCGCAAGCCCTGGGCGAATGCGACGACGCGCTGATCGCGGTGCCTTCGCACGCGTTTCGCAGCACGATGCAAAGCATCAAGCCGCATCTGCGCCCGCACACGCGCGTGGCATGGGCCACCAAGGGGTTCGAACTCGGCAGCGGCAAGCTTCCCTTCGCGGTGGCCTCGGAAGTCCTGGGCGCGCGCCCCCTGGCGGTGTTGTCGGGCCCCACCTTCGCCCGGGAAGTCGGTGCAGGGTTGCCCACGGCCATGACGGTGGCGTCACCGGATGCGCAATTTGCCGGCAATCTGGCCAGCAATCTTTCCGGGCCCACATTCCGCGCCTACACCCAGGCGGATTTCATCGGCGTCGAGGTGGGTGGCGCGGTGAAGAACGTCATTGCCATCGCCACCGGCATCGCCGACGGCGTCGGCTACGGCGCCAACACGCGCGTGGCGCTGATCACGCGCGGCCTTGCGGAAATGATGCGGCTCGGCGTGAAGCTCGGCGCACAACGCGAAACCTTCATGGGCCTGGCCGGATTGGGCGATCTGGTGCTGACCTGCACCGACGATCAGTCGCGCAACCGGCGCTACGGCGTGGCATTGGGGCGCGGGGTCGCGGCAGCCGCTGCGCTGGAGGGCATAGGCCAGGTGGTTGAAGGCATCAGCGCCGCGCGCGCGGTGCGCACAGTCGCCGACGCGCATCAGGTGGAAATGCCCATCTGCCGCGAAGCCTACCGGGTGATGTATGAAAACAAGCCCATCAAGGAAGCCGTGCAATCCCTGATGAGCCGTGAGGTCCGCGCCGAGGCGGATTGATGCAGGCACGCGGGCAGCAATCGCCGCGGCAATCCTCAACGCCCCGGGACTGCAAAATCCTGCTGCCGCCAGGCCTCATAAAGCACCAGCGCGACGCTGTTGGACAGATTCACGGAGCGCGTGTCATTGGCCATGGGAATGTGCAGCCACTGCCGCTGAGGCACCGCCGCCGACCACGCAGCGCCCAGACCGCGGCTTTCCGATCCGAAGATGAAGACATCGCCGCGCTGGAAAGCCTGGTCGGCATAGCGTTTCGCGCCGCTGGTTTCGATCGCGAACAGGCGTGATCCGGTCAGGGTTTGCAGACAATCGCTCATGCTTTCGTGAATGCGAACCTGCACCAGGTCGTGATAATCCAGACCCGCGCGCCGAAGTTGTTTTGACTCGAGCGTGAAGCCCAGCGGCTTGATCAGATGCAGCTGCGCGCCGGTGTTGGCGCATAGCCGGATCACGTTGCCCGTATTGGGTGGGATTTCCGGTTCAACCAGTACGATTTGAAACATCGGTTATAATTCAACCATGTCAGCCGTGCTCGACAGCTTAAGCCACTCCTTGATCGTCGAGTTTTGTGGCTTGCAGCTGCAATCACCGATCGTGCTGCTGTCGGGTTGCGTCGGCTTCGGCGAAGAGTACACGCGCGTGGAGGGCTTTTCCAACTGCGATGTCGGCGCCATCGTGCTCAAGGGCACCACGCTCCTGCCGCGTCTGGGCAATCCGGCGCACCGCGTCTACGAAACGCCCATGGGCATGCTCAATGCCATCGGCCTGCAGAATCCGGGCGTGGATCACGTGGTGCGCAACATTCTGCCGGCATTGGATTTCACCGAGACGCGCTTTTTTGCCAACGTCTGCGGATCGACTGTGGAGGAATACGCCGAGGTCACGCGGCGCTTCGACGACTCCCCCATCGATGCGATGGAGATCAACATCTCCTGTCCGAACGTGAAGCAAGGCGGCGTGCAGTTCGGCAACAATCCGGACATGTCGGCGCGCGTGGTCGAAGCCTGCCGCGCGGCGACCAAGAAGCCCCTGATCACCAAGCTGTCGCCGAACCAGACTGACATCAAGGAAAACGCCCGTCGCTGCATCGAAGCGGGCACCGACGCTTTGTCGGTGATCAACACCGTCATGGGCATGGCCATCGATGTCGAGTCGCGCAAGCCGGTCATCGGCAATGTGCAAGGCGGTCTGTCAGGGCCTGCGATCAAACCCATCGCGCTGCTCAAGGTGCATCAGGTGTCCGAGATCGCCCGCCGCCACCGTGTTCCCATCATCGGTCAGGGCGGCATACAGTCAGCGCAAGATGCGCTGGAATTCATGATTGCCGGCTCCACCGCGGTGGGCGTGGGCACATCCTTGTTCTACGATCCTTTCGCCTGCAAGAAAATCAACGCCGGCATCACCGGGTATCTGCAGCGCCACGCCATGCCCCTGAGCGCACTGGTGGCCAGCCTGCATTCGGCGCACTAGTCGTTCGCGGCACCACCTGCCGGGGCTGCGGCATCCGGCGCGAAGACCAGACGCTGCGACTGCATGGCGATCTTGATGCCGCGGTCGCGGAAGGCTTCGAGAATTCCCAGGTTCACCGCCTGCTGCAGATCCAGAATCGGTCTGGCCGCCGCGTCGCGGGTGAAAAAAGAAATCTCATATTGAAACGCCCAGTCACTCAGGATTTTCAGATGGCATCGTTCAAATCGCGCATGTGACTGCGCTCGGACCACCGCTTCAACCAACAGGGGAATCTCGCGCAACGTGTCGATGTGCGTGTCGCGGTCCACATTCAAGGTGAGCAGAGCGCGCCGCTCCTCACTCGGGCCGAAATTGCGCACCCGGCTCTTGAGAATGTCGGCGTTGGACAGAATGATCTGCTCGCCGGATTCGCTGCGCAGCCGCGTGGTCTTGATGCCGATGCGCTCAACCTTGCCGATGCAGGTATCGATCACCAGGCTGTCGCCCACGACGAAAGGTTTGTCCAGCGCGATGGCGAGCGAGGCGAACAGATCGCCCAGCACGTTTTGTAAGGCCAGCGCGACAGCGACGCCGCCGACACCCAGGCCGGCAAGCAGCGCCGTGATGTTGACGCCAAGGTTATCCAGCGCGACCAGCGTCACCAGCGACCAGATCAGCACCATCGAGACGAACTTGATGATACCGAACGAACTGGTGACCTCGTGGCCGGACCCCATGTTGCGGACTTGTTTTATTTCCAGATAGAACTGCAAGGTGCGCCCGGCCCAGATGCCCACCTGCAGCAGCAGCAGGATGACGATCACATTGCCGCTGAGGGTGTGAACGCGCGGCGGGAAGGTCAGAAATTCTTCGGCCGCGTACAAGGCGAGGGCCATGAACAAGAACTGCTTGGTGTGGCCGATGAGATAGGCGAACAGGCGCACCGCGGTGGGGTGCCCTTCGCCCAAGTAGCGCCGGTAGCGAGAAGCGATGAGCTGACGCAGCAGCCACAGCAGCGTCCAGATGCCCGCCACCAGCAGCGCGGCGACCACCCAGTCGACGAGGGAATTGCCGAAGAGGATGGTTTCGGATATGCCGAATGCTTTGCGGATGAAGTCGTGCCACATATCAGCAGTATATCGCGACACTCCCGGGCGCCGCGTTGGCGAGCCAATCGGCTCGCGCCGCGCGCCCGCAGGACTCAGCTGCGCATTCCCAGCTCTTTCATTTTTCGCGTCAGCGTGTTGCGCCCCCAGCCCAGCAGCTTGGCGGCATCCTGTTTGAGCCCGTCTGACTTGCGCAAAGCCACGCCGATCAAAATGCGTTCCACTTCCGGAACCGCCTGGTCCAGCAATCGCTTGGCGCCTGAATCCAGTTCCTGTTCCGCCCAGGTGGCCAGCTTGCTCATCCAGTCATGGCCCGATGCATTGAGCGCACCGCTGCCGCCCAGATCCGGCGGAATATCTTCTGCGCGGATTTCGCGCCCCGGTGCAGTGACCGTCAAACGGCGGCAGGCATTCACCAGCTGGCGCACATTGCCCGGCCAGTCGAAGGCCACCAGCGCACTTTCCGCCGTGGGCATCAATTGCTTGGGCTCCCCGCCCAACTCCTGCGCGGCTTCGGCCATGTAGTGGCGCAGGAGTTCGGGGATGTCCTCGCGCCGCTCGCGCAGCGGCGGTATTTCGATGCGGATCACGTTCAGGCGATGCAGCAGGTCTTCACGAAAATGCGCGGTGAGCACGCGCGCCTCCAGATCCTGATGGGTAGCGGCGATGACGCGCACATCCACCTTCACCGGCGTCTGCCCGCCGACGCGGTAGAACTCGCCCTCGGCCAGAACGCGCAACAGGCGCGTCTGCAGCGCCGGCGACATGTCGCCGATCTCATCCAGAAACAGCGTGCCGCCGTCAGCCTGTTCGAAGCGGCCGCGCCGCTGCGAATCCGCACCGGTGAAGGCGCCCTTTTCATGTCCGAACAGTTCGGATTCGAGCAGGTCGGCGGTGAAGGCCGCCGTGTTCAACGCAACGAATGCGCCGCCGGCGCGCGGGCTGTGGCGATGCAGCGCGCGCGCCACGAGTTCCTTGCCGGTGCCGGATTCTCCGGTGATCAGCACCGTCATGCTCGAGCGCGACAGGCGTCCGACGGCGCGAAACACCTGCTGCATGGCGGCCGCCTGCCCGAGCAGCTCCGGGATGCTGCGGCGAGCGGCTTCCACATCGGTGCTGACGGCGCCTTGGCGCGAGGCGCGGCGCACCAGCTCCACCGCCTTGTCGATGTCGAAGGGCTTGGGCAGGTATTCGAACGCACCGCCCTGATAGGCCGCGACGGCTGCATCGAGGTCCGAGTGCGCCGTCATGACGATGACGGGCAGCCCGGGGCGTGAGCTTTGGATCTCCTTCAGCAGATCCAGGCCGCTGCGGCCGGGCATGCGGATGTCAGTCATCAGCACATCCGGTGTTTCGGTCCGCAAGGCGCTCAACGCGCTGTCCGCCTGATCGAAGGACTGCGCAATCATGCCGCCGCCCTTGAGCGCCTTTTCCAGCACCCAGCGGATGGATGCATCGTCATCGACCAACCAGACTTTCAGCGGCTTTTCATTCATGAAACATCCAGTGGCAGAGAAATCGTGAACACGGTTCTACCCGGAGCGCTGTCGAACTCGATCAGGCCGCCATGGCGGCTGACCAGATCCTGCGCTATCCCCAACCCCAAGCCGGTGCCATCGGCGCGGCCGGAGACCAGCGGATAAAAAATCGTGTCGCGGATTTCCGGCAAGACGCCGGTGCCGTTGTCTTCGAATTGTATGGAGGCCACCACCCGATGACGCGTCGCGCCGATGCTGACGTTGGTGGCCGCTCGGGTTCGCAGCACCAGCCGCGGCGAATCGATGCCGCCGCCACCCAGCGCCTGCAGCGCATTGCGCCCCAGATTGAGCATGGCCTGAATGATATGGTTCGGGTCCACGGTGAGCGGCGGCAGACTGGGATCGTAGTCGCGCGTCACGCTCACGCCCTGCGCCGCTTCGCTGCGCAGCAGGTGATACACGCGCTCGAGCAATTCGTGAACATTGACGGTTTGCTTGGCCGGCGGGCGCCCCGGACCCAGCATGGAGTCAAGCAGGCTGGTCAGGCGATCGGCCTCGCTGATGATGACGCGTGTGTATTCGCGCAAGGCAGGGTCCAGCAGTTCACGCTCCAGCAGCTGCGCGGCGCCGCGCAGGCCGCCGAGCGGATTCTTGATTTCGTGGGCGAGCTGCCGGACCATCAAGCGGCTGCCGCCCAATTGCGCGAGCAAGGCGTTTTCGCGGGTCAGCCGCCGGTGCTGGGTGATGTCCTCGATTTCCAGCAGCGTGCGCGGCCTCTCCTGGCCGATCACCACCTGCGTCACAGCGCAATCCAGAATCCGGTCCGCGCCGTTGGGCGCCGGCCAGGAGACTTCGCGTTGCACCACGCCTTCGCCGGCGCTGCGCGCGCGATCGAACAAGGGCTGCAGCGTCTCGGCGCCGCGGGCCAGTTCGGTGATGCGGCGCCCCAGTGCCTGATTGGGTCCAAGGCCGAGCAGCGTCTGCGCTGCGGCGTTCAAATAGTCGATGTGCAAATCGGCATCGAGGACGAAGACGCTGGTCACCAGCGCATCGAGCAATTCGGTGCTTTCGAAGCGATCGGGACGAAGTGAGAATTCAGCGGCCATGGCGCAATGCCCGGCGGCTGCGATGCGGCGCGGCTAGAGTTTTTTCTTGCGCAGCGGCGACAGCAGTGAGGGCTGGCGGACGTTGAAATTCACCGGCGATGTGCTCTTGGATTCTCCGGATGAGGCATCCATCACCGTGGCGGCCAAGGTGTACGCGCCGCGCGCCAGGTTGCTGAGCGTGAACTGAGTGGACTGAGGCGACTGGTTTTCGACCAGTTTGCCGTTCAGATACAAGGAAATCAGATGGCCGGGTTTCAGTGCCGGCTCCAGCCGCACGCGCACGCTGACCAAGGTTTCGCTGAAGGTCTGATCCGGCTGCGGAGAATCGATCTCGAATTCGCTGTAGTCGAGCGGTGAGCTCGTGGGTTCGCTCTTGCCGGGCCTGCTGCGAACCGCTTTGGAACTGGCGGCAGGCGGCGGCGCGGAATGCGAAGTGCTCGCCCCTCCCTGCGTAATGATCCGCTCCGCGCCAGGAACGGCTTGATCCGAATAATGAACGACACCGTTCGAATCGGTCCATTTGTAGACCGTGGCTGCCGGCGCTCCTGAAAACAGGAAAACTGCCGCGGCCAAGCCAATCGAGAGGTATCGCAGGTGCATGGTTATGAAGCATAGCCCTAAACCGCTCCCGGCGACAAAACAAGGTGACGGCGGCGTGACCGCCGTCACCTAACGCTAAGGCAAGCTTTGCTTCAAGCCCTTAGCGCCCCAGTTCAACCTTACAAGCTGTAGTACATGTCGAACTCAATCGGATGAGTGGTCATGCGCAGGCGCGTGACATCCTTCATCTTCAGTTCGATGTACGCATCGATGACATCGTCGGTGAAGACGCCGCCGGCCTTGAGGAAGCCGCGGTCCTTGTCCAGGTGCTCCAGTGCCATGTCCAGCGCGTGGCAAACGGTTGGAATGTGCTTGGCTTCCTCGGGCTCAAGGTCGTACAAATCCTTGTCGGCCGGATCGCCGGGGTGGATCTTGTTCTGAATGCCGTCGAGCCCCGCCATCATCATCGATGCGAAGGCGAAATACGGATTCGCGGTGGAGTCCGGGAAACGCACTTCGATGCGGCGCGCCTTCGGGTTGGACACCCAGGGAATGCGGATCGAGGCAGAGCGGTTGCGGGCCGAGTAGGCCAGCATGACCGGCGCTTCGAAACCGGGCACCAGACGCTTGTAGCTGTTGGTGCTTGCGTTGGTGAAAGCATTGATGGCGCGCGCGTGCTTGATGATGCCGCCGATATAGTACAGCGCAATGTCGGACAGCCCGCCGTACTTGTCGCCGGCGAACAGCGCCTTGCCGTCCTTCTGCAAGGATTGATGCACGTGCATGCCGCTGCCGTTGTCGCCCACTAAGGGCTTGGGCATGAAGGTGACGGTCTTGCCATAGCCGTGGCCGACGTTTTGCAGCGCGTATTTGAGAATCTGCACTTCATCGGCTTTCTTGGTCAGCGTGTTGGCATTGACGCCGATTTCGCATTGACCGCCGGTGGCCACTTCGTGATGGTGCACCTCGGTTTTCAAGCCCATCTCTTCCAGTGCCATGCACATGGCGCTGCGGATGTCCTGAAAGGCGTCCACCGGCGGGACGGGAAAGTAGCCACCCTTGATTCCGGGACGGTGACCCTTGTTGCCGTCTTCATAGTCCTTGCCGGAGTTCCAGGCGCCCTGCACCGAATCGATTTCGGCAAAGCAGCCGCGCATTTCGGCGCTCCATTTCACAGTGTCGAAAATGAAGAATTCGTTTTCCGGCCCGAACAGCGCCGAGTCGGCGATGCCGGTGGATTTCAGATAGGCCTCGGCGCGCTTGGCCAGCGAGCGTGGATCGCGGCTGTAACCTTGCATGGTCATCGGTTCGATGATGTCGCACCGCAGGTTCACCGTCGTCTCTTCGAAGAACGGGTCGATGACCGCGGTCTGCGAATCCGGCATCAGGATCATGTCCGACTCATTGATGCCTTTCCAACCGGCAATCGAGGAGCCATCGAACATCTTGCCGTCTTTGAAAAACTCTTCGTCGACCACCCGCGCCGGGATGGTCACGTGCTGTTCTTTTCCAATCGTGTCAGTAAAGCGAAGATCGACGAACTTAACTTCTTTTTCCTTGAGCAATTTCAGAACATCAGCGGCAGTCATATCGTTCTCCGAGAATCTGCAAAGGGTTGCTTGTTGGGCCGGCCGTGGCCGGAGTCCACACAAGTGCATCGAGCGTGCCACGCCCCCGTTTCACTGCGAATCAAGGACTTGCAAAGTCATCACTGCAATACCTGCATTATTCTGGTGCACGCCGCGATGCCGGACGCCCGATTATAGTGCATACGCGCCAGAATGAGCTGATTCGGTGCATGAGGACCATGCGTTAAAGCCTTCTGCACCTCGTTATACTTGCCGACTTTGCGCAATGCCAAGAGCGACGATGGCCAACAAGAAGCCGGAAACCTTTCAGGGGCTGATTTTCCAGTTGCAGTCGTACTGGTCCGAGCAGGGTTGCGTGATCCTGCAGCCCTACGACCAGGAAATGGGCGCCGGGACTTTTCATCCTGCCACTTTTCTTCGGGCAGTGGGTCCGGAGCCCTGGAGCGCCGCGTATGTTCAAGCCTCCCGCCGTCCCACCGACGGACGCTACGGCGAGAACCCGTTTCGGCTGCAGCACTATTATCAATTTCAAGTCGCGATCAAACCCTCGCCCGATGAGTTGATGGACCTGTACATCGGATCGCTGCGCCGTCTGGGTCTGGATCCCTTGGTGCATGACATTCGATTCGTTGAGGACAACTGGGAATCGCCGACGCTGGGCGCCTGGGGCCTGGGCTGGGAAGTGTGGTTGAACGGCATGGAGATTTCGCAGTTCACTTACTTCCAGCAGGTCGGCGGCCTGGATTGCCGCCCCGTCATGGGCGAGCTGACCTACGGACTGGAGCGGCTGGCGATGTATCTGCAGGGCAAGGAAAGCATTTTCGACATCGTCTGGACTGATGGACCCTTCGGGCGGACCACTTACGGCGATGTGTTCCATCAGAACGAGGTCGAGCAGTCGAAGTTCAACTTCGAGCAGGCCGATGTCGCGGCGCTCCTGACGCAGTTCGATTTTTTCGAAGCCGATTGCCAGCGGCTGCTGGGCGAAAAGCTGGTCCTTCCCGCGTACGAGAAAATGCTCAAGGCCTCGCACACCTTCAATCTGCTCGACTCGCGCCGCGCGATTTCCGTCACCGAACGTCAGCGCTTCATTCTGCGCGTGCGCACGCTGGCGCGTGCCGTGGCCGAGAGTTTTCGTGACAGCCGTGAAGCCCTGGGCTTTCCGCTGCTGAAAAACGCAACTCCGGCCAAGGTGGCGTAATGGCCGTGCATGATTTTTTGTTTGAATTGGGCGTGGAGGAAATGCCGCCCAAGGCGCTGGAACCCTTGAGCATTGCGCTGTTCGAGGGCATTGCCCAAGGCCTTCAGGATGCGGGCGTTGCCGGCGGCATTGCGCGCCGCTTTGCCACGCCGCGGCGGCTGGCGGTGCTCATTCAGAATCTGACCGACAGGCAACCGGACCGCACCCTGGAACGGCGCGGGCCGCCGTTGAACAATGCCCGCGATGCGCGGGGTGCGCCGACACAGGCGGCAAGCGCCTTTGCTCGCAGCTGCGGGGTGGATGTGGCGCAGCTGGAATCATTGCAGACCGACAAGGGTGCCTGGCTGGTTTATCGCGGCACCGAACGCGGTGCGCCGACGGTGAGTCTGCTGCCGGGCATCATTTCACAAGCGCTCGCGGCGCTGCCCATCCCCAAGCGCATGCGTTGGGGCGCCAACACGGTGGAGTTTGTACGGCCGGTGCACTGGGCGGTGCTGCTGTACGGCGCCGAGGTGATCGACGCGCAGATCCTGGGCCTGCCCACCGGCCGCATCACCTACGGTCACCGCTTTCATGCACCCAAACCCATCAGCCTGGACATGCCGGCCGTCTATGAAGCGGCGCTGAAACGCGCCAAGGTCATCGCCGATCCACGTGCGCGCCGCGAGCTGATCAAGCGGCGCGTGCGCCGGCTGGCGGCCGATCTTGCAGACGACAACGGCAGCGGCACGAGCGCGCGGTACAAGGCCGTGATCAACGAAGAGCTGCTCAGCGAAGTGACCGCGCTGGTGGAATGGCCGGTGCCCATCGCCGCCCAGTTTGAAGAGCGCTTCCTGGCGCTGCCTCGCGAAGTGGTCATCTCCACCGTTCAGCATCATCAGCGCTATTTCCCAGTGCAGACCGAACAAGGCGTGCTGACCCGCCATTTCATCACCGTCAGCAACATCAAGAGCCGCGATCCGGAACAGGTGCGCAAGGGCAATGAACGCGTCGTGCGCCCGCGCCTGAGCGATGCGGCCTTCTTCTGGGAACAGGATCGGCGACTGACTCTGGCGCAGCACGCCGCCCAATTGGAGCGCGTCACCTTTCAGACCAGGCTGGGTTCGTACGCGCACAAGACGCAGCGTGTGAAAGTGCTGGCGGAATTGCTCGGCGCCGCGCTCAAGGCAGGCGAGGCGGCGGGCGCCGCGGCACAATTGTGCAAGGCGGATCTCATGACCGCGATGGTCAATGAGTTTCCCGACTTGCAAGGAACCATGGGCCGCTATTACGCCTTGGCCGAAGGCCTGCCAGAGGAAGTGGCGATCGCGCTCGAGGAGCAATACCGGCCGCGCTTCGCAGCCGACCGGTTGCCGGCAAGCAAGGCGGGCCAGGCTTTGGCGCTCGCCGACCGCATCGATACATTGACGGGAATCTTTGCCATCGATCAGAAGCCCACCGGCACCAAGGATCCGTTCGCGCTGCGCCGCGCGGCATTGGGCATCCTGCGGATTCTGCTGGATGCGAAGCTGGACATCGACCTGGCGCAGTTGCTCGCCTCCGCCGCGGCCAATCAGCCGGTGCAGCGCGAGGCGGCAGCCGGTGAAAGCTACGTGTTCCTGATCGAGCGGCTGCGCGGGATGTACGCTGATAGGGGCGATGGCATCAGCAGCGAGATGCTCGATGCGGTACTGGCGAGTGAGACTCGCTCACCGGTGGACATCGATTCGCGGCTGACCGCGCTGCGCGACTTTCTCAGGTTGCCGGACGCGCCGAACCTGGCGGCCGCCAACAAGCGCATCGGCAACATTCTGAAAAAGACCGGCGCCGATTCGCAGACCCAGGTCGACCCGAGCCTGTTCACTGAGAGTGCCGAGCACGAACTGCACGCGATGCTGGGACAAGTGCGCCCGCAAGTGGAAAGCTTCATCGCCAGGCGCCGCTACCGCGATGCGCTGAGTTCGCTCACCTCATTGCGGGCGAGCGTCGACGCTTTTTTCGACAGGGTGATGGTGATGGATGAGAACGCCGGTCGCCGCAACAACCGACTGGCCCTGCTGACGGAGCTTCGCGTGCTGTTCAGCGGGGTGGCCGATCTGGCGCGATTGCCCGGTTGACACGGACCCCATGCAATATCTGCGCTCGCTTCTGTTCACCACTTTTTTATTCAGCTTCACACTTCTGTGCGGGTTCGTCATCGCTTGCACCGTGGTTCTGCCGTACCGCTACCGCTACGCAACCGCCAGCCGCTACGCCAATGTGGTTTTGTGGGTATTGAAGGTCACCTGCGGCCTGTCTCACCGCATCGAGGGCTGGGACGACGTGCCGCCCGGCAACTACGTCACGCTGTGGAAGCATTCATCCGCCTGGGAGACGATTTCGATGATGGCGCTGCTGCCTCCGGCCGCCTGGGTGCTGAAGCGTGAACTGATGTGGATTCCCTTGCTGGGTTGGGGACTGGCGGCGCTGCGCCCCATCGCCATCAACCGCAGCGGCGGTCAGACGGCCATCAATCAGGTGGTCGAACAGGGACGCGAGCGGTTGTCGCGCGGTCTGTGGGTCGTGGTCTTCCCTGAAGGCACGCGCATGGCGCCGGGACAGACACGCCGCTACGGCTCCGGCGGCCCGCTGCTCGCCATGCAAACCCACACCCAGATCATACCGGTGGCGCACAACGCAGGGGATTTCTGGCCGCGGCGCGGCTTGCTGAAGAAGCCGGGCGTCATTCGCCTGGTTTTCGGGCCGCCGATCGATCCGGTGCCCGGCGATGCGCGCGCGACGGGCGAGAAAGTGCAGGCGTGGATCGAGGCAAGCGTGGCGAGGTTGCGCGCTTGAAGCGGCGCGAGGTTGCGCCGGCGGCGCATCGTTTTTTGACACGTGCATTCTGAATTCCACATACGATTGAATCGGACCAGAGGACATGCCGATGCCGCTTGATCTAAAAAGACTGTTCCACGCGCTGATCATCGGCTGTGCCGGCCTCGCCACTACGACGGCAGGCGCTGCGGATGCTGCGCTTCTCGCGCGCGCAAAGTCGCTCGAATTGCCCACCACTGCGCCGCCGCCGCCGGGTGATCCGCTGGTGCATCACGCAGCGGGCTTTGCGCAAGTCATGTGTTCGGCGGTTTTCATCACCGGCCTGACGCCGGAATTTGCGGCGCAGAACGTAGGGTATTTCACAGCGCCCTATGCGCAGCGGGCGCGGCTGGGCAAGCCGGTGGTCGATCGCGAGAACAAGACCGTCAGCGTGCAGGTTCCGGGCGGGCCATTGCGGGTCGCAAAATTCATCGGCTCACAAGGCTGCGTCACCTTGCCGGTGGGCCGGGACACTCTGGGTTTCGACCCCGTTCAATTCAAGCCAGCGTTGCCGGACGCGGCTACGCTGCGCTGGCCGATGGGAGACCAACTCCCGAAGGAGCCGCCGCCGCCGGGTGTGGACAATGCCAAAGTGAAGCGGGCGGTGGAGGCCGCGTTCGCCAATCCCGCCGGCATGACGGCGGCATTCGTGGTGACCTGGAAGGGGCGCATCATCGCCGAGCGCTATGCGCCCGGCATCAGCATGCACACCCCCTTGGAAAGCTGGTCCATGGGCAAGAGCGTGACGGCGGCGATGATGGGTGTTCTGATTCAGCGCGGCGATTACGACTTGTGGCAGCCGGCGCCCATTCCCCAATGGCACAGTCCCACCGATCCGCGCAGCAAGATCCGCATTGCCGACCTGCTGCGGATGTCCAGCGGCTTGCGTATTCGCGCCCCGTACGACCCCGACTTCGACCCGGCCGGCCCCTACCCCGAGCACTTCTATCTGTACACCGGCGGCATCAATTCCTTTGACTATGCCGCGACACGGCCCTTGCAATGGCCGCCCCACACGGTCGGCCGCTATCGAAACACCGACCCTGTGCTCGTCAATTATCTGATCCGGCTGGCGGTGGAGAAGCGCGGCGAGAAGTATCTGGAATTTCCGCAGCGCGCCCTGTTCGACAAGATCGGTGTTCGCAGCATGGTGATTGAAACCGATCCGTTCGGAGATTTCCTGACGCAAGGCTATGACCTGGCAGAGGCGCGCGATTGGGCAAGGCTGGGGAATTTATTTCTGCAGGACGGCGTTTGGAACGGTGAGCGGATCTTGCCGGCCGGCTATACGCAGTTCGTCAGTACCATCGCACCGGCCTGGGCGGCCGACAACCGGCCGATCTACGGCGGATTTTTCTGGATCAATGGCGACGGTAAAATTCCGGTGCCGAAGGACGCGTATTACATGGCCGGTGCGGGCGGCCAATTCACCTTCATCATTCCATCCCACGAACTGGTGGTCGTGCGGCTCGGCCACTTCAAGGGTGATGCGCCCGGGGCCGCAGACTTGGACAACGCGCTGGCCTTGTTGATGCAGGCCATTCCACACTGAGGCTGGCCGGTCTGTCGGCTGACAATAGCCCGTTTGGAACGTCGGCCATGGATCCCGGTTAAGTCACTGATTTTTGGGGATTCCTTGACGCTCACGGCCTTGCACGTGTTTAATAACCGCCCTTCGAGGCCAGGTAGCTCAGTTGGTAGAGCAGCGGACTGAAAATCCGCGTGTCGGGGGTTCAATTCCCTCCCTGGCCACCACCTCCACTTCCGCTAAAGTCCGTAGAAGTTGGTAAGTCGCTGAAACATTGCGCTTTAGGGTCACTTTTGGCAAGCTCGTCTCCATGACGATCCGGCCACTTCCAGGGGTAAGTTGGGTACGCTTTAGGGGTAGTTCGGCCGCGCATTTTTTGGTTACCCCCGAAAATGCTCAGTGATACTGCCGTCAAGGCCGCAAAACCTCGCGCAAAGCCGTACAAGATTTACGACCATCGAGGCCTGTTTTTGCAGGTCACCCCGGCCGGCGGTCGCTGGTGGCGATTCAAGTATCGGTTGGACGGTAAAGAAAAGCTGCTGTCGCTCGGGGTGTATCCGGACGTTTCACTGAAGCAGGCCCGGGAGCGTCGCGACGAGGCCCGCCGCCAGGTTGCAGACGGCATCGACCCGTCAGCAAAGCGCCAGGCGGAAAAGGAAGCCGCGGCCGATACATTCGAGGCCATTGCGCGCGAGTGGTTTGATAAGTTCTCCAAGAACTGGGCGCCGGGGCATTCGGACAAGATCATTCGCCGGCTGGAGCTGTACCTGTTCCCCTGGATCGGCGGCCAGGCAATCCGAAAGATCGAGGCGCCTGAGATCCTGGCCTGCCTTCGTCGGGTTGAAGACAAGGGCAATCTTGAGACGGCGCATCGCGCCCTGCAGAACTGTAGTCGCGTTTTCCGGTATGCCGTCGCAACCGGTCGCGCCAGTCGCGACCCTTCCGGCGATCTGCGCGGTGCTCTGCCGCCGGCCGAGGAAAAGCACCTGGCCTCGTTCACAGATCCGAAGAGATTCGGTGAACTCTTGCGTGCC
>JANXOV010000181.1 GCA_025357635.1 Pseudomonadota bacterium | reverse complement strand
ATATAGTTGGTAGACAACCACAATAAGGACACTTATCGCGGTTCGCTCAGTCAATCGTTCGATTGGAGCGCACTGCTGCACTTGCGGTACCGCGGGCAGATGTTCAACCAACGCGGTGAACAATTTCGATCATCCTCCTTTGTACCCGTGGATATCGGCGTCGGCGTGGCAGCGAAATCGGGACAGTATGGATTCGACCTTCTCGCCAAGAACATATTCAATCGCTTGACGGAAGACTTCAGCAGCCCCTCGCCGGCTCCGTATTTCGCGGGCGTCGCGAGTCCAGCGTCGCTGAGGACCGTAAACTTTCGCTTTTGGCGCAAATTTGGACCCTAGCGGCTCGGCTTCGCACGGCGCTCTGCGCGGAGTGCCAGACGCGGTTACTTTGTTACTGAGGAGTCTTGCGACGAGACGCACTGCCATCTTCCGTCAGGCATCTTCACCCATACGTCGGTGAAGCGGTCGTGGTAGTCCATCGGCTTGCCGGCCGAATCGATGCCTTTGCCTCTGGACTCACCTGTCGCAATGGCCGTATCGCCAAAAATTACAACCTTCTCATCGGAATACACGACACTGGTCCATCGGGTTGCCTTCCAGTCAGCCAAGACTGCAGCCTTGTCGCTCACCGTCCCATCATTGCCCGTATACACGAACTTATCGGCAAGCAGCGGGCCGATCAGCCCGGGATCATTGATTGCTTGCGAGTGAGCCCATTGGCTCTCGAGCGCTGCAATCGCTTTCTCAGTTGACCCATTCGCATGTTGCCCTGACGCGATCATGGCAATGCACAGCAACATCAGTCCTTGTAAGGTCAATGCAATTGTCTTATGCAGCGCGCAGCTTCTTCGACACATTTTTCAACTCATGCACAAGCTACGTGGAAACCTGTTCGAATACCGCTCACCAAGGTCAGGAGTACAGCACTCAAACCTCCTCGGGAACCGCATATGGCTGGTCCTCTCCCGTGATTCCCGAGTCCAAACGGCTTGCCTTCACGCCACAGAACCTGGCCAGTTTCTGGAATTTCGACGACCTGGATACATCCACGGCTCTTTTGCAACTCCATCTGATATTCGGTCAGCCGGTTGTCATCGACATGATCTTGCCGATGGAGTTCGCAGTCCCGGATAAGAACGGCTTCGTGACCCTCTTCCCCTTCGGCATGACGAATACGGGAGCGCATGCCGTGAACGTCATCGGCTACATCACGAATGAGGACCTGGCCGCGCGCGTGCCGAACGCTCCGCAAGGGTCGGGTGGCGGATATTTCATCGTGAAAAACTCCTGGGGAGGCAGTTTCGGCGACGGCGGATATGTCTATCTGCCGTGGAATCTCGTCCGTGCATACACCACGGGTGCCACGGCGCTGCTCGACTGAGCGCGCCTGGCACGAGCGCAAACTGCCGTCAGCTATTCGCCGCGATTTCCTGACAAGACAACCACGAGGTGCTTTTCGCTGGGGGCGACGTAGGTGTTCTCACGATACGCGATCTTTTCGCGCACCTTGACTTCGACGGTGTGCATCCCGGGCGCTATGTCGAGCACTTGCGGCTTGTTTGAGAGACTGTTCTCAGCACCAGCCTGGACGCCGTCGATCAGCAAGATTGAGCCGGCGGGAGCGCCACTGACAATCAGTTGTGTGGGTTCCGGCGCAACTGGCTGCTTGTGAAACCAGCTGTTGCCGTGCCACCAGCTGCAACCGGTGAGGAACAGGATCGGAAACCAAGATAGGTATTTCAAGCGTTTCACCTGCTGACTGCGATGGGCGTCAACGATGCCACACCCGTTGAGTCCAGGGCAATGCCGTTCGCTCGTGGCGACAGTCCCTGCGGGTTCAGCAGCCTGTCCATCTCGGTACGCAGGCCTTCGAGTACCGGTTGAGCGGGTGGAAGACGCACCAGCAATGGAATGCGGATGGCTTCTTCGTAGGCCAACCGCCGCTCCTCGTTCAATCTATCGCGGATACTCATTTTCGATGCCACGATGGCGCTTCGAATCCACAACCTGGGGGGCGGTCGTTGTGCGCATCGATGACTAGGCCGGCTGGCGGAAGCGGCTAATTTGTCAAAGGAAATTCTTCGCTATGTGCTCCGCCTGCCGAATGGCCAGAGCCACGATAGTCAGCGTGGGATTCTGCGCACTGCTCGTGGGGAACAGGCTGCCATCAGCGATAAACAGGTTCGGCAGTTCATGGCTCTGCCCCCAGCCGTTCGTCACGCCGTCGGCCGGTCGTCTGCTCATTCGGCACGTGCCCATGTTGTGGCTCGCAGGGAGCGGGCTACCTCGCAAGAAGTCCGTGGCTCCCGCTGCACGCATCACCGTGGTGGCCTGCGCGTAGAAGTGCTGGCGCATCGCCACGTCGTTCGTATGCTCATCCACGTGTACATTAGGAATCGGCAGGCCGTGCGCATCCTTCTCAGTTGCATGCAACGTGACGCGATTATCAGGACCAGGCAGATCCTCACCGTTTAGCCAGATCCCCGACAAGCGGTCGTAGTGCTCGAGGAACTTTGTGTACTCGCCGCCCCAACCGTCGGGTCGGATCACCGCGGCCAGGAACGGAATGCCAACTTGGACACCCTGCATGAGATATCCCGCGGCAAAGCCGCGCTTGGGGTCATGTCTCCTCTCGTCGTAGACCGTGCCACACATTGTCACGCCATGATTCATATGCACAGGGCGGTCAAAGAGGCCCCAAACCGACGCGCTCACATGCTTCATGTAGCAGCGGCCAACGTAGCCCGAGTCGTTGCCGAGCCCTTGCGGGAACTTCCCCGACGCGGAATTCAGCAGAAGTCGCGGAGTTTCGATGGCATTTCCAGCCACGGCCACGAGCGCTGCCTTCTGAAAATGCTGCTGTCCCTCGGCATCGCTATACAGTACACCGCTGACGCGGCCACGTGGATCGTGCTGGATCTGCAATGCGGTACAGCGCACGCGGAGTTCGAATCGTCCAGTCGCCTCGGCCTTCGGGATCTCGGTGTAAAGAGTCGACCACTTCGCAGAGGACTTGCAGCCCTGCCCGCAGAAGCCTAGCTGTAGGCAGCCGGGACGTCCGTCACGGGGCTGGCTGTTGATTGCATGCCGATCGTTCGCTACATGTGAATAACCTGCGCGTTTGGCTCCGTTGTAAAGTACCTTGTAATTGTTCGTGACCGGCAGCAGTGGAATGCCGTGTGTCCCGGTCACGCCCAGCTTGTGCTCCGCCTGTTGCCAATAGGGAGCCAGCTCGGTAAACGAGACGGGCCAATCGGTAATATCTGTGCCCGCGATGGCGCCGTACGTTTGACGCGCCACGAGCTCGTGCGGCTGCATGCGAAACGCAAGCGCCCCCCAATGATTGGTGGTGCCGCCGACCGCTTTCACGGTGTACGCCGGGAACCCCGGCGACGTCTTGGCGACGCTCCAGTTGCCCGACACCGAACGCTTGTCGAACCACGTGAACTGCTGGAAGGCGAAGAACTCATCGTTCCGGAAGTCTTGAATCCCGTACCGCGGACCTGCCTCAAGCAATACGACCCGCTTACAGCGCTGGCAGAGTTCGTTGGCCAGGACGCCACCGCCGG
>JANXOV010000150.1 GCA_025357635.1 Pseudomonadota bacterium | reverse complement strand
GATCCAGATCTGCAAGAAGTGAACCGGCTGGGTTGAGGACGGATTGAACTCGCTGTGCTGCACACCCGTGCCGGCGCTCATGCGCTGAACGTCGCCCGGACGAATCGTCGAACCGTTGCCCAGCGAATCTTTGTGCGCCAGCTCGCCATCCAGGACATAGCTGATGATCTCCATGTCGCGATGACCGTGCGTGCCGAAGCCGGCGCCGGCGCTCACCCGGTCTTCGTTGATCACACGCAAGGGCCCGAATTGCACGTGCTGCGGATCATGGTAATCCGCGAACGAAAACGTGTGATAGGACTTGAGCCAGCCGTGATCGGCATAGCCTCGCTCATTGCTGCGTCTGATTTCCTGCATGTCACCGCCGGCATGGATGAACAGATCGATATTCTGATCGATTCGATCGGTCCGGTCGATGTTTGACGAACCTTCGGCAACGCTGCCAAGATCGAAGGATGAAAGACACGATTACCCGCAGAGACTTCATGAACGGTGTCGCGCTGGCGGTCACCGGTGTCGGCAGCATCGGCTGGGCAAAGGCCGGGGCTGCGGACGAACCCGCCGCCGCCTACTATCCGCCCTCCCGCGCAGGTCTGCGTGGCAGCCACGCCGGGTCGTTCGAAGCGGCACACCGGTTGCGCGACGGTCTGCCCTTTGACCTCTCCGGCGCCAAGGTCGAGGAGCGCTACGACCTGATCGTGGTCGGCGCCGGCATCAGCGGTCTGGCCAGCGCGCACTACTACATCAAGCGCAACCCCAAGGCGCGCATCCTGGTGCTCGACACCAACGATGATTTCGGCGGCCATGCCAAGCGCAACGAATTCCAGATCGACGGGCGGATGATCCTGGGTTACGGCGGCACGCAGTCCATCGATTCGCCCAAGCATCACTGGAGCAAAGTGGCGCAGGCGCTTCTTTCGGAATTGAACATCGATGTCGACCGCTTCAAGAGCGCTTTTGATCAGGAATTTTACAGCCGTTGGGGATTGAACCATGGCGTGTTCTTCAATACGGCCGGATTCGGGGTGGACAAGCTGGTGCGGCAGCCCTTCGGACAATGGGGTGATTGGGACGAACAGGCGCGCGATGCTCAATCGCTGCGCGCCTATATCGATCAGTTTCCCCTGAACGAGCGCGCCCGTGCGCAACTCATCGAGATGTACGGTTCCAAGCGCGACGTGCTCGCCGGCACCACGACTGAGCGGCGGCGCATGATTCTCGAGCACACCAGTTATCGCGACTTCCTCAAGCAGTACTGGCAGGCGGATGAGGACGTGCTCAAGTTCCTGCAGAAGCGCACGCATGGATTGTGGGCCGTCGGAATCGATGCGGTGCCGGCGAGCGAATCGCTGTCGCTGCCGGGAATGGCGGCACAGCGTGCCTTCCTGGAAAAAGCCGGACTGGCGGAGACGCCCGAACCTTACATTTATCATTTCCCCGACGGCAATGCCTCGATCGCGCGCATGCTGGTGCGGCGCTTGATTCCAGGCATAGCGCCAGGCGATTCGATGGAGGACATCGTCAGCGCGCGCTTCGACTATTCCCGGCTCGATCTGCAGGATCAGGCCGTTCGCATCCGGCTCAACTCCACCGCCGTCGAGGTTCGCAATGCCGACAAAGAAGTGCAGGTGGCGTATGTGAGAGACGGCAAGTCCGTGCGGGCTGCCGCGCATGACTGCGTGCTCGCCTGCTATCACGCCATGATGCCCTACATCGCACCGGAACTCAGTGCGCCGCAGAAAGCTGCGATGCATTCCAATGTGCGTGCGCCGCTGGTGTATGTGAACGTGATCCTGCGCAACTGGCAGGCCTGGCACAAGTTGGGAGTCGCCTACATCGCCAATGCCGGCGGCATGTTCGATGCGTATCTGGACTTTCCGGTCAGCCTCGGCGACTACCGATTTTCGGCCGATCCTTCCCAGCCCATCTGCGCCCACCTGGAGTACATGCCCGGTGCACCGAATCAGGGACTGAACATGCGCGAACAATACCGGTTGGGACGCTCCACGCTGTACTCCATGAGTTTCGCGGATTTCGAAAAACAGATTCGCCTGGAGCTGTCGGCCATGCTGCAGGGCGGAGGCTTCGACTTCGACCGTGACGTGGCAGCGATCACCGTGAACCGATGGCCGCACGGTTATGCCTACACGCCAACGCCGCTGTACGATGACATGGACCAGATGCAGAAGCTGGCGAAGACTGCGCGCAAACGCGTCGGGCGCATCGCCATTGCCAACTCGGATTCGGGCTGGGACGCCTACACGCACGTGGCCATCGATCAGGCGCATCGCGCGGTGACCGAGCTTAGCGGATGATGGCCGGAGATTTAGCGCAGCGCATCCGCGACCGTCAGCCCGGACGCGCGCTGGCTCGGGAGTTTTACACCGACCCGTTCATCTTCCAGCGCGATATGCAGGACATGCTGCTGCGGCATTGGTTTTGCGCAGGCCATGCCAGCAGCATCCCGAACGCCGGTGACTACTGGCTGGTCGATCTCGGAGCGGAGTCGGTCATCATCGTTCGAACCCAGTCCGGTGAGGTTCGCGCCCTGCTCAATGTCTGCCGACATCGCGGTTCGCGGATCTGTTCGGGGCGTTCCGGGAAAGTCCAGTCCGGACGGCTGACCTGCCCTTATCATGCGTGGAGCTACGATCTGGACGGCCGGTTGATGGTTGCGCGCCAGATGCCGGATTCGTTTCAACGCGCCGAGTTCACTTTGAAATCACTCCCCGTCCGGATCATGGAAGGACTGGTGTTCATCACGTTCGCCGAGGAACCGCTGGAGCTTGCGGGCGCGGCGGACGCGCTGGCCCGTTCGGCCGGAGTTCATGGCTGGGCGAGCGCCAAGGTTGCACATCGGGAAATGTACTCGATCAAGGCCAACTGGAAACTCGCCGTGGAAAACTACATGGAGTGCTACCACTGCACGCCGGCGCACCCTGAGTTTGCCAAGCGTCACGTGTATGCACGCCCGGCGCAGCACAATCAAGAATTGGAACTGGCAGGGCGGTCACGCGCGGCGGCACTTGGAATCGTCGTGCCGGACATCGATCACTATGGATGCGCCGCCGGTGCGGGACGCGAATCGGTCGCCGTCATGCGCAGCGCGCTGCACGATGGCATGGTCAGCGCCACGGATGACGGCCGGTCGGTGTCCCGGTTGATGGGCTCGTTTTCGGCCTCTGACGGCAACTCGACCTACTTTGATATCGGGCCCATCAGCGATTTTCTTGCTTATCCGGATCATGGGGTCATCTATCGGTTCATTCCCCGGACGGTTGACCATACTGAAATGGAAGTCATGTGGCTGGTCCATCAGGACGCCGTGGAAGGCGTGGACTACGATGTTGGGCGCCTGACCTGGCTGTGGCGAACCACCAGCGCGGAGGATAAAAAGATCGTGGAAATGAATCAGGCCGGCGTGAACTCGCGCTTCTATTGTCCCGGCCCGTATTCACTGCAGGAAACCTATGCCGGTCGTTTTGTCGACTGGTACCTGCAGGAGCTGTCGAGGGGAGCCGAGGGCCGCGCGGCGGGCGATTGGGCATCGTGAAGCTCTTTACAGGCTGGATGTGCATGCTGGGCCTGGCGATCGCGCTGCATGGCTGCGGCGGGGGATCATCCAACGGAGCCGCTGCCGACGGCGCCGGCGATGAGTCCAATCAACTCAATGTCTATTCCTGGTCGCTGTACATCCCGCCGGACACCGTGACTAATTTCGAAAAGCTCACCGGCATCAAAGTACACCACGACACGTACGACAGCAACGAGATACTAGAGACCAAGCTTCTCACCGGCAAGACCAACTACGACATCGTCATACCCACGGTGAACTTTTTCGAAAGGCAAGTGAAGGCGGGCGTCTATCGCAAGCTCGACAAGCAGCTGCTCGGCAATCTCGGCAACATGGACCCGGACATCATGCGGCGGCTCGCACTACACGATCCGGGAAATCAGTACGCCGTCCCGTACCTGTGGAGCATGGTGGGCATCGGCTACAACAAACAGGAGATCACCCGGCGTTTGGGTGCGCACATCGCGCCGAGCTGGTCCTTGCTGTTCGATCCGGACAATGCGGCCAAGCTGCAAGGATGCGGCATTTCGGTGCTGGACGCGCCTCCTGACGTCGTCGGCGCAGCACTCATCTATCTGGGCAAGGATCCGAACAGCGGTGATGAGCGCGATCTGCTGGCTGCCTTTGCGTCTTTGCAGAAAATCCGCACCCATATCCGCAACTTCGATTCAGAGCGGTACATCTCTGAACTGGCCAATGGCAGCGTGTGCCTGGCGTTGAGTTGGTCGGGAGATGTAGTGCAGGCGCGCAACCGCGCACGCGAGGCGGGCAATGGCGTGCAGCTCGAGTTTTTCGTGCCAAGCGAGGGCAGCATCATGACGCTGGATGCCATGGCCATTCCCGCGGACGCGCCGCACCCGCGCAATGCGCAACGGTTCATGAACTATCTGATGCAGCCCGAAGTCACCGCGCACATCACGGATATCATCGGCTACCCGAACGGCAATCTCGCCGCAACGCCCTTCATCGACGCAGTCCTGGTCAAGGATCCGGCCATCCATCCGGATGAGGCCACACGGGCGCGCCTCAAGACCCAGCCTGCCAAGACCCTGGAGTATTCGCGTTTCCTGACGCGTGAATGGACCAAGTTCAAGACCGGCTCTTGAGGCGGCGCCAGGCCTGGGGGCTGCGCGTGCGCATCGCGAACCGGCGGTTTGCGCGCGACAAATGGCGGTGCTACTGTCTGTGATCGCAGATGCAGACTTGCAGCTATTGCAGCGGGAGAAAAAAATGTTCAAGAACAATCATGCGGTGTCCCTCATTCAGGCAACCCGGCGCAGCGGCCTGGCCGTTTGCGTGCTGGCTGCCGGCGCGCTGACGCAACTGCCGGTGCGGGCGGCGCAGGTGGAGGAGGGTGGATTGCAGGAAATCGTCGTGACCGCGACGCGGCATGAGGAAACCATCAGCCGGGTTGCCTTGAGCATCAGCGCCTTCAGTCAGGAGACCATGGATCAGAAGGGCATCAAGGACATCAATGACGTGGTGCGCTTCACACCCGGACTGTCCATCGATAATTCCGGCACCAATGCCATTTCCATCCGCGGCATTTCGTCCTCGGGCGGCGCGGGCACCACCGGCATCTACATCGACGATACGCCCATTCAAATGCGCGCGCTGGGCTTCAATCCCGACGACACGTTGCCCAAGACCTTCGATCTGGAGCGAGTGGAGGTGCTGCGCGGCCCGCAGGGCACGCTGTTCGGGTCGGGCTCCGAGGGCGGCACGGTGCGCTACATTCTGGCGCAGCCCAGCCTGACGCAGGATTCCACTTACATGCGCAGCGAACTGTCCTTCACGCGCAATGGCGAGGCCAGCTATGAAGCCGGCATCGCGCATGGCGGACCCATCAAGGACGATGTGCTGGGGTATCGCGCCAGTGTGTGGTACCGGTACGACGGCGGCTGGATGGACCGCGTGGATCCGACCACGCGCGAAGTCGTCGACAAACACGCCAATCACGTCAACACGGTGGTGCTGCGGCTGGCGGCCATCTGGAAACCGATGGACAGCCTCAAAGTGACGCCGAGCATCCTTTATCAGAACAGCAAGCGGCACGATGTCTCCAATTACCAGGAGGTGTATTCGGATGTGAGTGCCGGCAGGTTCAACAATGCAAATCCGAGCCAGCTGCCGGTACCCGACAAGTTCTACCTGCCGGCGTTGAAGATCGAGGCGGATTTGGGCCGCGCCACCCTGATCTCCAACACCTCGCTGTTCCATCGCGACGAAATCACCGGCTACGAAGGCACGCAGTACAACGTTGCTTTTTATCAATCCCTCGGCTGGGAAAATGCAGGTTTTGGACTGTCGTTTCTCAATCCGTCCGATTACCCGCTCCTCGATACCAACGGCTATCACCTGCCGCCGGCGCTGCAGAACTATCGCTCGCCAGCCAGCATCACCAACAAGCAGGAGAGCATCGCGCAGGAACTGCGCCTGCAGTCGAACGATGGCCCCTCGAAACTGCGCTGGACGGTCGGCGCGTTCTTCTCGCTGTCGCGCGAGGAGAGCATCGAGCAGATCAACGATCCGCAGGTGGATCAGTTCTTTCAGGCCGTGTACGGCGTGAACGCTGAAGATGCGTTTGGCTTCGGATTGCTGCCGAACGGAGATTCCTACTACAACCGCAATGTGGTCCACGACCGGCAGATTGCAGGCTTCGGCGAAGCCACGTATTCGTTCACCGACCAGTGGAAGCTGACGCTGGGCGGCCGCATCGCAAAAATGACCTTCGACTTGAACCACTTCGCCGACGGCTTGCAGAATTTCGGTCCCGATCAGTCGTATGCCACCCAGTCGGAGAGCGCTTTCACACCCAAGGTGAGCATGTCCTTCCAGATGAATCCGGACAATTTGTTCTATGCCACGTACGCCAAGGGTTTCCGGCCCGGTGGCGGCAATCCGCCATTGATCGACCAGTGCTCCAGTGGTCTGGTCGATCTGGGTTATGCCGACGGCAAGGCCCCCGCTCAATACAGCTCGGACAAGACCAATAGTTTCGAGATCGGGTCGAAAAGCAATTTCGACAACCGCGTAAGGGTTGCCGGCAGCATCTACTACATCAAGTGGAACGGCATTCAGCAGAACGTCTATGTGTCGTCTTGTGGTCTGCAGTTCACTGACAATCTCGGCACGGCCGTGTCCAAGGGCTTCGATCTGCAGGCCGAAGCCAAGCTCGGCCAGCACATTGATCTGGAGGCCGCGGTGGGCTACACCAGTGCGCGCTACACCCAGGATTCCAAGGCGGGACTGGCGATCACCGGCGATGCGATTTCGGGCGAGGCTGCCATCGGCGGCAGCCCGGGCGCCATTGCGCCGTGGACCGCGTCACTGGGCCTGCAATACAAGTTTGATGGCATCGGCGATGGCGGGTTTGTTCGCTTCGACTACCAGTATCAAAGCAGGAACAATTGGCCTGCGGCCAGCCAGGATCCACGATCCTCTCAGTACTCACCCTATACGTATACGATCTCGGCCAATAAGTTTGCCTCCCTGCGAGCCGGCGCGGCATTCAAGGGCTGGGACTTTTCTCTCTTCATAGACAACCTGTTCGATTCTCGAACCACCACCAACTATCTCAACACCGTGGTGGACCCGTACTTCCCCGGCGACAATCCGCCGGGGCCGATGTACTCAAATTTCACCTTCCGGCCACGGACGATCGGCATCAGCGCCAGCTTCCGGCAATGAGCCCAATGCGGTTGGCGCAGCGGTCCGCCGCCGCGGCGCTGCTGCTGGCGCTGGGCGGCTGCGTCAGCCGCGACCTGCGCATCCTGCCGCCGGATGCGGCGGCGCAGATCACACGCGAGCTGCGCGCCAAGGTCGACACCATCGTGGTCATCTATGCGGAGAACCGCTCCTTCGACAATCTGTTCGGCCGCTTTCCCGGCGCGCGCGGCGTCGGCGAGGTGCTCAAGCCCGATGGAACGCCGGGCGCCGCCTATGTGGCGCAACTGGACCGCGACGGCAGCGTCCTGCCTGAACTGCCGCAGACCTGGGGTGGCGTCACGGCGCACGGGGCGTCGCCGGTCGTGAGTGAGATGCAAAGTGCAGGACTGCCAAATGCGCCGTTTCCGATCGAAACGGCTTTCACGCCACGATCCAATGTGAGGCTGGATGTCTCCGTGGTCACGCGCGACTTGTATCACCGCTTCTTCGAGAATCAAATGCAGATCGGGCAGGGCGGCAATGAGGGTTTTGCGGCGTGGTCGGACGCGGGTGGCCTGACCATGGGGCATTACGATGGCGGTCACTCGGCTCTGATGGACCTGGCGAAGCGCTATTCGGTGGCCGACAACTTCTTTCAGGGCGCGTTCGGCGGCTCCTTTCTCAATCACCAGTATCTGATCTGCGCGTGCGCGCCCGAGTATCCGCACGCGGACACTTCCCCGGCCAAGCCGCGCATCACCGAGCTGGAGCGCGATGCCGGTGGGCGCCCGCTGCCGCGGCTGGCATTGGATCCGGCCTCTCCCGCCTCGGCGTTGACGGGACCGCCGAAGTTCACAATCAGCAGCAGCGTCGCGCCGGCCGATTACTTCGGTGACGGCCGGTTCTATGCGATCAACACCCTGCAGCCGCCGTATCAGCCCAGCGGCTCCCCGCCCGCTGCGGACGATGCCACTCGCACGTACGCGGATCCTGTTCTGCCGACTACGCTGCCGCCGCAGACCGGAACTACGATCGGTGAACTGATGAGTGCCAAGGGCCTGCAGTGGCGCTGGTATGCGGGAGCGTGGAATGCCGCGCTCGCGGATGGCATGCGGGCACCGGGTGATACGCGCAAGGTGATCTACGCGCCGGATACACCGGCCGGTGCGCCGGACTTTCAGCCGCATCATCAACCCTTTAATTACTACACGGGTTTCGATCCGGCCACCGGCGCTGCGGCGCGTGCTGAGCATCTGAAGGATTACGGTGATCTGCTGGCCGACGCAGCGGCCGGGCGGCTGCCTCCCGTGGTGTTCTACAAGCCGCAGGGCAATCTGAATCAGCACCCCGGTTACGCCTCCATCGCCGACGGCGATGCGCATCTGGCCTCCCTGGTGCGCAAGCTCAAGGCCTCAAAGCAGTGGGCGCACATGGTCATCGTCATTACCTACGATGAGTACGGCGGTTTTTGGGATCATGTGCCGCCGCCCAGGGGTGATTTGCTGGGGCCGGGGACGCGCATACCGGCGTTGATCATTTCGCCGTTCGCGCGCCGCGGCTTCATCGATCACACGCCCTACGACACCGGATCGGTATTGCGGCTGATCACGCGGCGCTTCGAGTTGCCGCTATTGCCGGGCCTTGCCGCGCGCGATGCGGCCCTGAGCGCGCACGGCGCAAGCCCGATGGGGGACTTGACCGGCTCGCTGCAATTCTAGGGTTGCGTGGCCGCTCTCGTGTGCGCAACGCTTGTGTCGCGCTAGGATGCAGGCGATGCAGGTTACTCCGATGCGATCGTGGACCCAACGATTGCGCTCATTGCGCAACCGGATTTCCCTGCTCGTCGCGAATCGCATCCGCTATTCGCGCGGCCTGCACATCGAGCAGCCTTGTGGGCGCATCGATGGGCTCAGTCCGGCGCAGCAGGTGCGGGTCACCGGCTTGCGGCGCAAATATGGCTTCGCGTTCGAATCGCTGCTCAGCGAAGAGACCAGTCTCAACAATTACGCGTACCTGGATTTTCTCGATCGAGCCTGGGTCGCTGCCGGCGGTGCGCCGCCCGCCGGTTTGGTGATGGCCGATGTGGGATGCGCAAGCTTCTGGTACGCGGCGGCCCTGCAGACTTTTTTTCGGCCGCGACGGCTGACGGGCTACGAGTTGGAGGCCTATCGGCGCTATGCCAATGGCTATACGCGGCAGGATTACGCCCAAGGATATGCCGGGGCCTGGCCGGCGACTGCCTTCCGCGCACAGGACTACCTGTACGAGACCGAATCCGCCGAACTGATCACTTGCTGGTTTCCGTTTGTTTCTCCGGAGCCCATTCTCGCCTGGGGACTGTCTCTTAACTTATTGAAACCCAATGAATTAGTGCGCAGCATGGCAGGTAATCTGAAACCTGGTGGCGCTTTGCTGATGGTCAATCACGGCAGCGAGGAGGCGCGCAGTGCAGCTGAGCTGTGCGCCGCCGCCGGTTTAACCCGTCAATGGCAGTGGATGGATTCGCAGCCACTTCGTCCCAGACCTCAGCCACCGGTGGCAAGTTATTGGCGGCATTAAATTATTTCCTGTATATTGATCTCAGGTTCGGGAACTTTCCCTTGTCCGTTGTATCTGGTCACCACGCCTTTTGGCGTCTGCTTGGCCGCAACCCACAAAGCAGGTTTTATCGATCCAGGTGACCGGCGCGAATTTTCGTGACCGGCCTTTGTTTGGTATTTGTAGCAGGTATTCTTCACATGACGAAAATGTATGTTGGCAATCTTCCGTTCTCCATGGACGAAGCCGGAGTGCGCGCACTGTTTGAAAAGCACGGTGCCGTTCAGTCGGTAGCGCTGATCAATGATCGCGACACTGGCCGTCCTCGCGGCTTTGGATTCGTTGAGATGGCAAGCGCCGATGCGGCGCGCGCCATGCAAGCTCTCAACGGCCATGACGTGGGCGGACGGGCGCTGAAGGTGAACGAGGCACAGGAACGTACCGGCGGCGGCGGCGGTGGTGGCGGCGGCGGCGGCGGTGGTGGTGGCTCGCGCGGTCCGAAGCGCTGGTAACAGCGTCTCATCGATCGCAAGCAAAGGCCGCGTTTTACGCGGCCTTTGTCTTTTCAGGAACGGCGATGCGCGAAGGCACCTGTTTTTTGGCTTTCATCTTTTGCGCGTTTTGCCTATAATCGCGCCCCTCAGTTTGGCGTGCCCACGACAGATCCAACGCGGGTAGCGCGGTCGCAGTCAATCTGAAGATAAGCTTTTTTGCGCAGAAGGCCTTGTTGGGCGGATGCGTTGATGAAGGGGGCCGATGGTCCCCTTTTTTGTTTAGCGAGTGTCTTTAGGCAGCTATGCGCGAAGCTCTCCTTCGGATGTTGGAGCCTTTGGCAGAGGCCATGGGTTACGAATTGGTCGACGTCGAGTTTGCGCAGAGCGGGCGCAGCGGCGTGTTGCGGCTGTACATTGATTCCGCGCAACGAGTCACGGTCGAAGATTGTGCGCGGGTCAGCCACGCGGTCAGCGAGATGCTCGAGGTGGAGGATCCGATCCCGGGTCATTACACACTTGAAGTGTCCTCTCCGGGCTTCGATCGGGTCTTGCGCAAACGCGCCCATTTCGAGCGCTTTATCGGAGAGCGGATATTTGTCGAGTTGAAGCTGCCGTTGAATGGGCGCCGGCGCTTTGCAGGGCTGCTGCGCGTCCTGACCGAGGACTCGATAGTGGTTGAAGTGGATGGGCAGGAATGCACACTGCCGTTGGATCGGATTCAAAAAGCGAAATTGAAGCCCAATTGAAATGATCGGTCCGCGGGAGCGGCGCGAGGATAGGATTCAGGAGTCTGGCCGATGAACAAAGAAATCTTACTGGCTGTCGATGCGGTTTCGAACGAAAAAGGCGTCGACAAAGAAATCATTTTCGAGGCGCTCGAAGCGGCGCTGGCATCGGCTACGCGCAAGAAATACGGCGAGGAATTCGACGTGCGGATTGCCATCAATCGAAAGACCGGCGGCTACGACACCTATCGCCGCTGGAAAGTTTTTGCCGATGACTCCAAGGAGCTCGAATTCACCGAGCGCGAACTTCGCCTGGACGATGCCAAGGACATTGACGCGGATGTGGAGCCGGGCGGATTCGTGGAACAGCCGCTGGAATCCGTTCCATTCGGGCGCATTCTCGCGCAGACCGCCAAGCAGGTCATCGTGCAGAAGGTGCGCGAGGCAGAGCGCGCCCAGGTCGTCGATGCTTACAAGGACCGCGCCGGTTCGCTGGTCAGCGGCATTGTCAAACGCGTCGACCGCAATGGCATCTACGTCGATCTCGGCGCAAATGCCGAGGGCTTCATTCCGCGCGAGGAAATGATACCGCGTGAGCCGGTGCGTTCGCAGGACCGCATCAAAGCCTTCTTGAAGGAGATCCGCCCCGAGCCTCGCGGCCCGCAGCTGTTCCTGTCGCGCACTGCGCCTGAGTTTCTGATCGAGTTGTTCAAACTCGAAGTGCCGGAGGTCGGCCAGGGGCTGATCAACATCCTCGGCGCCGCCCGTGATCCAGGCGTGCGCGCCAAGATCGCAGTCCGCAGCAACGACCCGCGCATCGATCCGGTGGGCGCGTGCGTCGGCATGCGTGGTTCGCGCGTTCAAGCCGTTTCCAATGAGATCGCCGGCGAGCGTGTCGACATCATTCCCTACGATGACAACAATGCGCAGTTCGTGATCAACGCGATGGCCCCGGCTGAGGTCACCTCCATCGTCGTCGACGAGGATTCTCACTCCATGGACATCGCTGTTTCCGAAGACAAGCTCTCGCAGGCCATCGGCCGCGGCGGGCAGAACATCCGGCTTGCCAGCGAACTCACCGGCTGGGAGCTGAACGTGATGAGCGAGTCCCAGGCGGAGGCGAAGAGCGAAAGCGAATCCCTCGCGTTGCGCGAAACCTTCATGAAGCAGCTCGACGTTGATGCCGACGTGGCCAGCATTCTGGTTCAGGAAGGCTTTTCCACGATCGAAGAAATCGCCTACGTTCCGGCCAGCGAACTCAACGGCATCGAAGAGTTCGACGAGGAAATCATCAAGGAGCTGCGCAACCGTGCTCGCGATGTTCTGCTGACCCAGGCGATCGCCAGCGAAGAGTCGCTGGACGGGGCGGAAGGTTCGGCCGATCTGATCACCTGCGTCGGCGACGCGCTCGCCAAGATGCTGGCGCGCAAGGGCGTTCGCACGCGCGATGACCTGGCGGACCTGGCCGTCGATGAACTGGTGGAGCTGGCCGGCTTGGACGAAACGAAAGCGGCGGAACTCATCATGGAAGCGCGCAAACATTGGTTCGCTGACGAAGCGAAGGCCTGAGGAAGAAAGCTATGGCGGATGTTACGGTCGCTCAATTTGCAGAGGTGCTGAAGGTTCCGGTCGACAGGCTGCTGCTGCAGCTCGATCAAGCGGGCATCAAGGTGACCAACGCGCAGGACATGATCAGCGAAGAAGCCAAACACGAGCTGCTGACGCATCTGCGCCGCAGCCACGGCAACGAGGAGCAGGCCGACGCGGCGCCTCGCAAGATCACGCTTCGCCGCAAGTCGCAATCCGAACTGAAGCTGGCAAGTCCACAAGGACGTGCGCGCACGGTAAATGTCGAGGTTCGCAGCAAACGCACCTACATCAAGCGCGAGGTGCTGGAGGACCAGGCCCGGCACCAACAGGAGGAGTTCGACAAGCAGCGCGAACTCGAGGAACAGGCCAAGGCGGCGTTGGAGGCCGAGGAATCAGGGCGGCGCGAGCGCGAGCGCCTGGATCGCGAGCGGCAGGAAGAAGAAGCCCGTCGCCGCTCCGATGAAGAAAACAAGAAGCGCGCCGCAGAAGACGATGCGCGGCGCCTGGTGGAGCAACAGGCCCGCGATCAGGCCGAGCGTGAGCGCAAGCCTACGGTGGCGAAACCCGTCAAGGCAGCGCGGGCCCCCGATGACGACAAGTCCACTCGCTATGGACGCCAGGAACTTCACATCGCAGGCGATGTAAGCGCGCGGCACAAGAAGAAGAAGTCGCGCGATGGCCGCCGCCGCGCGATGGGCGACTCCGACAGCAAGCATGGCTTTGAAATGCCGACCGCCAAGGTCGTGCGCGAAGTGGCGATCGGTGAGGCGCTGAGCGTCGGCGAGCTGGCTCAAAAGATGGCGGTCAAAGCCACTGAAGTGATCAAGACGCTGATGACCATGGGCGTCATGGCGACGATCAATCAGATGATCGATCAGGATACGGCTGTTCTGGTGGTCGAGGAGTTTGGGCACACGCCAGTGCTGAGAAAGGAAAACGTGATCGAGCAGGACCTGCAGGGCCTGGTCGGAGAGGAAGTCCGTGAAGGCGTGCCGCGTCCGCCGGTCGTGACCGTGATGGGTCACGTGGATCACGGCAAGACCTCACTGCTCGACTACATCCGGCGCACCAAGGTCGCTGACGGCGAGGCGGGCGGGATCACGCAGCATATCGGCGCCTATCACGTGAAAACAAGCAAAGGCATGGTCACGTTCCTGGATACGCCGGGTCACGCCGCCTTCACCTCGATGCGCGCCCGCGGCGCCCAGGTGACCGACATCGTGATTCTGGTGATCGGTGCGGACGATGGCGTCATGCCGCAGACCATCGAAGCCGTTCAGCATGCCAAGGCTGCCGGTGTACCGATCGTCGTGGCAGTCAACAAAATCGACAAGCCCGAGGCGGACGCCGAAAAAGTCAAGCAGGAACTCACCAAACACGGCGTCATTCCCGAAGAGTGGGGCGGGGAGAATATTTTCGTTTCCGTTTCGGCACGTACCGGACAGGGCATCGATCAGCTGCTCGACAGCATCCTGCTGCAGGCCGAAGTGTTGGAACTCAAGGCGCCGACCGATGGGTTGGCGGGCGGCTTCGTCATCGAATCCAGTCTGGAGAAGGGGCGTGGCGCGGTTGCCACGGTGCTCGTGCAGCGCGGCACTTTGAAGCTGGGCGACCCGTTGCTTGTCGGTCAGGAATTCGGCCGCGTGCGCGCCATGTTCGATGAGGCGGGGAGGCCGGTCGAAAGCGCCGGGCCGTCAATTCCGGTCGTCGTCCTCGGCCTGTCCGGTTCGCCCAATGCGGGCGATGAGTTGCTGGTCGTGGAAACCGAGCGCCGGGCCCGCGAAGTCGCCATGCATCGTCAGGCGAAGCTGCGCGAAGTGAAGCTCGCCAAGCAAAGCGCCAACATGCAGGACGTCTTCTCCACGCTTGGCGAAGCCAAGGCCAACCTGGTGCAGATCCTCATCAAGGGCGACGTTCAAGGCAGCGTGGAGGCATTGCGCGAATCATTGCAGAAGCTCTCCACCTCGGAAGTCGCAGTGAATATCGTGGCATCGGGCGTGGGCGGGTTGACCGAATCCGATGTCACGCTGGCGGCCGCCTCCAAGGCGCGCATCATTGCCTTCAACGTGCGCGGCGATTCCGCGGCGCGCACGTCGATCAAGGACAACGGTGTCGATGTCCGCTATTACAGCATCATCTATGAAGCCATCGACGACATCCGCGCCGTCATGACCGGGCTGTTGGCGCCGGAGGTCAAGGAGCAGATCGTGGGTCTTGCCGAAGTGCGCAACGTGTTCCGCTCCAGCAAGTTTGGCACGGTGGCCGGCTGCATGGTCGCGGACGGCTATGTTCGCCGCAATTTCCCGATCCGCGTTCTACGCGACAACGTGGTGATCTTCGAAGGAGCGTTGGAATCACTGAAGCGCTTCAAGGACGATGTCAACGAAGTCCGTGCCGGCACCGAATGCGGCATCGGTGTGAAGAACTACAACGACGTGCGCGAAGGCGATCAGATCGAATGCTATTCGCGGGTGGAAGTGGCGCGCACGCTGTAGCGTGCGCACCGGTGCTGCATGCCCAAGGAAAATCAGCGCCGCAAGAGACTGGGTGAACAGATTCAGCGCGAACTGGCCGATCTGCTGCGGCGCGACGTCAAGGACGCGCGCATCGGCAACGTGACCATCACGGCTGTGGACGTGGCGGCGGATCTACGCACCGCCAAGGTTTTTTATCTGGTGTTCGGCCATGATGGGCCTGACCCGCGGGTGCAGAAGGGTCTGGACAGCGCGGCGCCGTTTTTGCGCAGCGCCTTGACCCGGGCGCTGCAGATTCGCTATACGCCCACGCTGGCCTTCGAGTTGGACGAATCGATCGAGCGCGGTGTGCGACTGACCCAGCTCATCGACTCGGTGACCAAACCGAATGAGTGAAGGCCGCTTCGGCACGAACGCGGACGTTCACGGCATCTTATTGCTCGACAAACCTCTGGCTCTGACCTCGGCGGCGGCGGTGGCCAGGCTCAAGCGACTGTTCTGCGCTCGCAAAACCGGGCATACCGGGTCCCTCGATCCCCTGGCAACCGGTTTCCTCGCCATTTGTTTCGGCGAGGCGACCAAATTTGGCGCGCATCTGCTCGATGCGGACAAGACCTATCGCGTCACAGTCCGCCTGGGTGAGCGCACGCCCAGCGGCGACCAGGAAACCGCCGTGTGCGAACGCCAACCGCTGCCGGCGTTGTCGGCCGAGATTCTGCGGTCCGCATTGGCCGGTTTTCCAGCCGAGTATGAGCAGATGCCGCCAATGCATTCCGCGCTCAAACACGGCGGCAAGCCGCTGTATTCCTATGCCAGAGCGGGCATAACGCTGGATCGAGTGCCTCGCAAAGTCGCCATCTACGGCATGCAGATGCTGAACTGGAACAGCCCTGATCTGTGCTTCGATGTGCACTGTTCCAAAGGCACCTATATCCGGGTTCTGGCGGAGGATATCGCCGCCCGGCTCTCCACGATCGGTCATTTGACTGGGCTTCGACGCCTCTCCGTGGCGCCCTTTGAGGAGCATGGCATGGTGAAACTGGAGGCGCTCGAATCCATGGTTCCCGCCGAAAGATGGCAGCATTTGCTACCCGTGGATGAGGCGCTGCGCGACGTACCGCGGCTCGACGTGGACGCTACGCAGGCCGCCGATCTGCGGCTGGGGCGCAAGGTCGATGTGCGCGCCGACTGCCTGCCGAACGTGCGAATTTACGGCCCGGAAGCGCAATTTCTAGGATTGGGCGAGGTGCAGGCGTCCGGCCGCCTGATGCCACGCCGCCTGATATGCAGCTCTGGTGCGAATCGAGCTTGAGGGGAGGGGGGCCGGCGGGTACAATGCGCGCCTTCTTAAAGGGTCTAAGTTATTGATTGAGGTTTGATTTAATGCCACTTAATCGCGAACAAAAGACGGTAGTCGTCGGTAAATTCCAGCGCTCCGCCTCGGATACCGGCTCGCCGGAAGTTCAAATTGCCTTGCTGTCCGAAAGAATCAATGGTCTGAGCCAGCACTTCACTGCGCATAAGGCCGATCATGCCTCGCGTCGAGGCTTGCTCAAGATGGTAAATCAACGACGCAAATTGTTGGACTACCTCAAGAACACGACTCCAGAAAAATACTCCCAAGTCGTCGAACGCCTGGGCTTGCGTCGTTAACCGCTGCATCACGCACTCCCGCCATCGCGGCAGTGCGTGTGCACCAAAATCACAGAAATTCAAGGGGTAGGTCACGTGACTGCTATCAAGAGAACATTCAGCTATGGTGAGCACAGTGTCACCATCGAAACCGGAGAAATGGCGCGTCAATCCGACGGCGCGGTACTCGTGACGATGAACGAAACCGTGGTGCTCGTCACTGCGGTGGGTAAGCGCAGCGCCGTTCCGGGCCGCGATTTCTTTCCGCTCACCGTGAATTACCAAGAGAAGACCTATGCCGCGGGGCGCATTCCGGGCGGATTTTTCAAACGCGAAGGCCGGCCCACCGAAAAGGAAACCCTGACCTCCCGTCTGATCGACCGGCCGATCCGGCCGCTGTTTCCGGAAGGCTTCAGCAATGACGTTCAGGTCATTGCAACCGTTCTGTCGGTCAATGCCGAGGTCGATTCGGATATCCCCGCGCTGCTTGGCGCCTCGGCTGCGCTTGCCATCTCGGGGCTGCCTTTCATCAGTCCGATTGGCGCTGCGCGAGTCGGCTACATCAACGGCAAGTACGTGTTGAATCCGACGGCCACTCAACTGGCCGAGTCGGATCTTGACCTGGTCGTCGCCGGCACCGAAGAAGGCGTATTGATGGTCGAGTCCGAGGCCGACTGCCTGTCCGAAGAAGTGATGCTGGGCGCGGTGATGTTCGGTCACGAAGCGATGCAGACCGCGATCAAAGCCATCAAGGAACTGGCTGCCGAGGCCGGCAAGCCGAAATGGGAATGGTCGGCTCCCGAAGCAAACACCGCGTTAAAGTCGGCCGTTGCGGCCATCGCGGAAAAGCAATTGACAGCCGCGTACGCCATCACCGAAAAACAGCAGCGTCATGCCAAGATCGGCGAGGTCAAGAAGGCTGCGCTGGAGGCTTTGAGCAGCGGTGAGAATCCGAAGTTCACTGCCGAGCAGGTGGGCGGTGAGTTCTTCAATCTTGAATACCGGCTGGTGCGCGAGCGCATTCTGGATGGCCATGCCCGCATCGACGGACGCGACACCAAGACTGTGCGCCCCATCAGCATTCGCACGGGCGTTCTGGCGCGGACCCACGGTTCGGCGCTGTTCACGCGCGGCGAAACGCAGGCCATGGTGGTGACGACCCTGGGAACCGGGCGTGACGCCCAGATCATCGACGGTCTGACCGGCGAGCGCAAAGAACCGTTCATGCTGCACTACAACTTTCCTCCGTTCAGCGTTGGCGAAACCGGCATGGTCGGCTCGCCCAAGCGGCGTGAGATCGGCCATGGCAATCTGGCCAAGCGCGGTGTCAAGGCTGTCATGCCGCCGCTGGATAAGTTTCCCTACGTCATTCGCGTCGTGTCGGAAATCTTTGAATCCAACGGCTCCAGTTCGATGGCCTCGGTCTGCGGTACCAGCCTTGCGCTGATGGACGCAGGCGTTCCCATCAAGGCGCCGGTAGCCGGTGTCGCCATGGGCCTGGTCAAGGAAGGCGCGCGCTTTCAAGTGCTGACCGATATTCTGGGTGACGAAGACCACCTCGGAGACATGGATTTCAAGGTCGCCGGAACCAAAGAAGGCGTCACGGCACTGCAGATGGACATCAAGATCACGAGCATCACGCGCGAGATCATGAAGGTTGCATTGGATCAGGCTCGCGAAGGCCGACTGCACATCCTGAATGAGATGAACAAGGTGCTGTCCAAGCCGCGCGAATCCATGTCCGAGTGGGCGCCCACCATCATCACGTTGAAGATCGACCCGGAGAAGATTCGCGACGTCATCGGCAAGGGCGGCGCGGTCATTCGGCAGATCACCGAAGAAACCGGCACCTCGATCGACATCGAAAACGACGGCACGGTCAAGATTGCATCCGTGCAGGGCCAGGCGGGGCGCGAGGCGCAGCGACGCATCGAGTTGATCACGGCAGATATCGAGGTCGGCCGCATCTACGAAGGCAAGGTCGCCCGATTGATGGACTTCGGTGCATTCGTCACCATCCTTCCCGGCCGCGATGGCCTGGTGCATATTTCGCAGATCAGCGAGGAGCGCGTGGAGCGCGTCGGTGACAAGCTCAAGGAAGGCGATGTGGTGCGCGTCAAAGTGCTCGAAGTGGACCGCCAGGGACGCGTGCGTCTGTCCATGCGCAACGTCGACGCCGCCTGAGTTTTCGCCTTGCGAACACAGCGGCGGCTCGCCAAGAGCCGCCGCTGTCTGCCTTGCGTTACGCTATCAACGCTGATGCTGCGAGGCAAACGCCCGCATGCTTTGGTCCAGGATTCCGCCGACCATGTCGTGCATCGGATCGCCATACGATCGTATGACATTCGCCAGAAATTCCTGGCTCAGGACCGGCGATCCTTGATGCTCCTGCTCTGAGATCACCTGCAGCAAGATACTGCGGGTGATGTCCGTGTTCGATTTCTTGTCCACGACAACGAAATTGGTCTTGTCCATCACCAGCTTGCGGATTTCCGCCAGCGTGATGTACCGGCTTTCGAACGTGTCGTACAAACGACGGTTGGGGTATTTCTTGATCACTCGCGGTTCGCTCATAATCGGCTCCTCGCTTGTGCTGATCGACGTGTCGCCGTGGCCCGGCCCGGTGCGTTGGGCGGCGCTCGTAAGATCGGCTGTTCCAATCCAAGTGGTTGATCGCAGTGCACTAAGAATAGCGCAATGCGGTGCCCAGGCAAATGCTTATGAGACGCGCGGCAGGGCGGGCAATTCGGCTCGTTTGGCCACTTTTGCGATGCTCCAGGCCGCCAGGGCCCATTTCCAGCACTCCGGCAGGGTCGCGCGACGCATGTCCACCGGGGGCTGCAGCCCGATCAGATCCAGCACGCTCCACAGGTCACGGCCCGTGGCGGCCGGATTCACGGCCAGGCTGCGCTTTGATTTTGCCAGCTTGCTGCCGTCGGGTTCGGTGAGAACCGGTACATGCGCATAGACCGGCTGCCGATAACCCAAGGATCGCTGGATCTGGATCTGGGCGGGGGTGCTGCTGAGCAGATCCGCGCCTCGAACCACGTGCGTGACTCCTTGAGCTGCATCATCCACCACGACCGCAAGCATGTAGGCGAAGGTTCCGTCGCGCCGCCTGATGACAAAGTCGCCGAAGCTATGCGACGGGTCTGCGCCAATGTGCCCTTGAATGCGATCTTCAAACGCCATGTCGCCGGGCTCCAGGGCGAAGCGCACGGCCGCGGTGGCGTCGGGTGAAGGCGCGGAGCGCCGGCAGGTTCCCGGATAGATGGCCGCATTGTGCAGTTGCTGCCGTGAACAGGTGCAGCGGAAGGTCCGGTCGTGCGCCTGCAGTTCCTGCAGCGCGTGTTCGTACAGGCCGGCGCGCCGGCTTTGATAGCTGACCGGACCGTCCCAATGCAGCTGAAACAACTCCAGGCAGCGCAGTATGCGCGACGCCGCACCGGGGACCTCGCGCTCCGTGTCCAGATCTTCCATGCGCAGCAGCCATCGGCCTTGATTTGCGCGAGCATCCAGAAAGCTCGCCACCGCGGTCAGCAGGGAACCTAGATGCAGATCGCCGGTCGGCGAGGGCGCAAAGCGCCCGACGTAGGCCAAAGTCTCAGCGGTATCGGTCGTCGCGGTCGCCGTATTGCTTTTCACGGCGTTCACGCCGCTCCTGCGCTTCGACGGACAGTGTCGCCACCGGCCGGGCTTCCAGGCGCTTGATGCCGATCTCTTCGCCGGTCTCCAGGCAATAGCCGTAGCTGCCGTCTTCGGTGCGCTTCAAGGCTTCGTCGATCTTGCGGATCAGTTTCCGCTCGCGATCGCGTGTCCGCAGCTCCAGGCTGAATTCCTCTTCCTGGGTCGCGCGGTCGTTTGGATCGGGGAAGTTGGCGGCTTCGTCCTTCATGTGCAGTACGGTGCGGTCCACCTCGACCATGAGATCTCGCTTCCAGTTGCGCAGGATGCGGCTGAAATGCTGCAGCTGCTCCTTGTTCATGTACTGTTCGCCGCGCCTGGATATGTACGGCTTTACGTTGCGCGGGCCCGCCAGCAGGCTCGCCGGTACCGGGCCGTCGGAATCCGCGTCGTCGTCCATGGACGACGGACGCGAAACAACCAGGGGGCGCGGATCGAACTTGATTGGCGCCGACTTTTCTTCGGCGGTCTTGAGTTTTGCGGCCGGCTTCACCGGAACAACCTTGGGAGCAGCGGCCAGCTTGACCGGCACGACCTTGGGAGCAGCGACCGGCTTGAGCGGTACGACCTTGGTTGCAACGCTTTTCAGGGGGGAGGCTTTGGCAGATGCTTTGACGGCTGCTTTTACAGGCGCTTTTAAAACGGATTTCGTCGACTTCACTTTGACCTTGGAGTTTGAACCGGGCGCAGAGCGCACTGCCTTCTTGGGCGCCGACGCCTTGGATGCAACTGCTTTTTTCGCAGCGGGTCGAAACGGCTTTTTCACGGGTTTGCTGGGCTTCTTCGAGGGCATATCGGTTTTCCGCCACTATCCTTCAAGAGCGCGCGATTATACCGACGCGGCGCAACCTGTACAGCGTCGCAGCGCAATCAGCATAAATATATGAATTAAAAGGGAAATTAGGGCAGGGTTACCGTCGCCTGGGGGTTCCAGGCAAGCTTGCGGTGCTCGAGGATCACCGTGGTGTAGATTCCGCCACGTACATTGAACTTCGCACTCAGCCGCATGAACCGCGGCGCGGTGGCCGCGACCAGCTTGCCGAGTATTTCGTTGCTGACGGCCTCGTGAAAAGCGCCGTGATCCCGAAAAGACCAGATATAAAGCTTCAGCGATTTCAACTCGACACAGCGCTGATCGGGAACGTACTCGAGCTTCAGCGTGGCGAAATCCGGCTGGCCGGTTTTCGGGCACAGGCAGCTGAACTCCGGAATGTTCATGCGGATGGTGTAATCGCGCTCCGGTGCGGGATTGGGGAATGTCTCAAGCTCGGTGCTGGGCTGACTCATGCTCAATCACAGGGGTTTACGAAAGTGACGATTACTTTACACTACTGCGCTTGCAGCGCCGATCGCGAGTGCTCAAGCGGCCTCATTAATCCCTGACCGAAGGTTTTTACCGCCCAATGCGTCTAACCAAACTCAAGATCGCCGGATTCAAGTCCTTCGTGGATCCGACCACCGTCACGTTCCCGAGCAGTCTGACGGGGGTCGTGGGCCCCAATGGCTGCGGCAAGTCCAACATCATCGATGCGGTGCGCTGGGTCATGGGGGAGATTTCCGCCAAACATTTGCGCGGCGACTCCATGGCCGACGTCATCTTCAACGGCTCAGCGTCGCGAAAGCCCCTGGGCAGCGCTTCCGTGGAACTCGTGTTCGACAACAGCGAGGGGAAGATCGGCGGCCAGTACGCAAGCTACAACGAGGTGGCGCTGCGGCGCATGGTCAGCCGCGACGGCACCTCCGACTATTACATCAACGGCATCAAGGTTCGGCGCAAGGACATCACGCAGCTGTTCCTCGGCACAGGTTTGGGCTCGCGCAGCTACGCCATCATCGAACAGGGCATGATCTCGCGTGTCATCGAGGCCAAGCCCGACGACCTGCGCGCCTTCCTCGAAGAGGCGGCGGGCATTTCGCGCTACAAAGAACGGCGACGCGAAACTGAAAGCCGCATCGCGAACACACGTGAAAATCTCGAGCGTCTGAACGATGTCCGTGAGGAGGTGGAAAAGCAGATACGCCACCTGCAGCGACAGGCTGCCACGGCGCGCCGCTACCAGGCGCTCAAGGACGAGGAGCGCAAGCTGCATGCGCAATTGCTGGTGCTGCGATTGCAGAGCCTGGACGCCGAGTCGCAGACCACCGATGCGAAGGTGCAGCATTGCGAGACCGACATGCAGTCCGTGCTCAGCGATCTGCGCGCCGTCGAAACCCAGATCGAGCGAATCCGCATCGATCAATCCGTCAAGGGCGAGACGCTCAGCCAGATTCAAGGCCGCTACTACGAAGCGGGTGCGCAGGTTACGCGCATCGAGCAGAATATCGCGCACACGCGAGAGCTGCGCCAGCGCCGCCTGGTGGATCTGCAGCAATCGCAGAGCCAGGTTCTGGAGCTCACGGCGGTCGATCAGCGCGATCGGCTGCATCTGAGCGAGCTGCTTGCGGAGCTGGAGACGATGACCCCTGAGGCCGGCGCTGCGCACGAGCGTGAACTCGCCGCATCGCAGGGCCGGGACGCCGCCGAACATGCGCTGACTCAGTGGCAGCAAGCGTGGGATGTACACGCCAATGCGCTGTCGATGGCGCAGCGCGAGACACAGGTGGAGCGCGCGCGCATTGAGCAGCTGGAAAACCAGGAGCGCCGGTTGCTGGCGCAGCGCGAGCGTATCGAATCGGAACTGGCCTCATTGAAAGACCGGCAACCCGAAGCGGATTTGGGCATTCTTGCCTCAAGAGAAACCGCAGCGCGCGAGGCGGGGCGTGCGGCGGAAGCTCAACTGCAGGAGCTGCTCGCGGAATTGTCCCAAGCTCGCGAGCAGGAACGTGAACGCGCTACCGCGCTGCACGAGCTGCGTGCGCGATGGCAAAACGCCAAGGGCTCCCAGGTCTCGCTCGATGCCTTGCAGCAGGCTGCGCTTGGCAAGGCCGGCGGCAAGGTCACGCAATGGCTCGCGGCGCAATCGCTGGATCAGCGTCCGCGCCTGGCGCAGCAGCTGCGCGTGGACCGGGGCTGGGAGCGCGCCGTGGAGACCGTGCTCGGATCGTATCTGCAGGCCGTTTGCGTGGATGGCATTGATTCAGTGGCGGCGGTTCTGGAAAGTTTTGACGGTGGACAGCTCGCCCTGGTGGTGAGCGGTGAAACCGCGGCGGTGGCGCCAGGTGAATCGCTGCTGTCGAAGGTTCAGGGAGCCACTGCGCTGCATTCCTTGATGGCGGCGGTGCGCGTGGCCGCCAATCTGAGCCAGGCGCTGGATATGCGCCGGCGTCTGCAGCCCGGAGAGTCCGTGGTGACGCGGGACGGGATCTGGCTGGGCCAGGACTGGCTGCGATTGTCGCGAGACCAGGATCCGCGCTCTGGCGTCATCGAACGCGAGGAGTCCCTGCGCGAGACACGATTGAACGTTGTGCGGCTTGGGGCGGAACTCCAGGTCCTGGATCGGCAGTCCGAGCAGTCGCGCGAGGTCATTCACAGCCTCGAGGATCGCCGTGAGCAGCTGCAAAGCGAAGTCAATCGACTGCACCGCCAGCATGTGGATCAACGCGCACAGCTGGAAGCCGCGCAGGCCCGGGCGCACGATTCGGCGCGCCGGGTGGAGGAAATTACCGCCCAGTTGGCCGACATACAGGCCGAGATAGTACAGGCGGATGAGCAGCTGCATGGCGCACGCAACCGCATGCAAACATCGATCGAAGTGCTGGCTGGGCTGGAACCTGACTGTCAAGTGCTGGAGGCCGAGCGGGACCGGTTGCGCGAAGCATTGAGTGCCGCGCGATCCACAGCGCAGGCCGCCCAGCAGCTTGCGCGCGATCTTGCCGTTCAGCTTGAATCGCGCCGCTCGGCGCATGCATCGCTCCTCACCACGTTGGCGCGGATCGAGCAGCAATTGCTTGCGCTGATCCAGCGGCGCGACGATCTGGCGGCGCAGTTGGCCGATGGCGACGCTCCGCTGCAGCAGCTGCAGGTGGAATTGGATCAAGCGCTGGAACAGCGCCTTGCGGTCGAGTCCGAATTGCGTGCAGCGCGCATTGGTGTGGAAGAACTCGAGGCTGCGCTGCGCGAACGCGATTCGGTGCGCACGGACGCCGAACGGCGGCTTGAGGAGCGCCGCGGCGAGATGGAATCCGCGCGGCTGGCCTCGCAGCAGGTTCGCATCCGGCGCGAGGGCATTGCAGAACAGTTCGCGGCGACGAGGTTCGAAATGCAAGCCGTCATCGGCCAACTGCTTGCGGAGTCCTCCATTCCAGCCTGGGAAGCCCAGCTGACCGAGACGACGGAAAAGATAGAACGTCTGGGTCAGGTCAATCTGGCGGCGATCGACGAATTCAAGGAACAGTCCGAGCGCAAGGAATACCTCGACCGGCAGAACAAGGATCTCACCGATGCGCTGGAGATGCTTGAATCCGCCATGCGCAAGATTGACCGCGAGACACGTACGCGATTCCAGGACACTTTTGACCGGGTGAACGCCGGCTTGAAGGAAAAGTTTCCGCGCCTTTTTGGCGGAGGCCATGCGTATCTTGAAATGGCGGGCGAAGACTCGCTCGCCTCCGGGGTTACCGTCATGGCGCGTCCACCCGGCAAACGCAACAGCAGCATCAGCCAGCTCTCCGGCGGAGAGAAGGCGCTCACCGCTGTTGCGCTGGTGTTCGCCATTTTCGAGCTGAATCCTGCGCCTTTCTGTCTGCTGGACGAAGTCGATGCGCCGCTTGACGAAAACAACGTGGGGCGTTTTTGCGACATCGTGCGCGAGATGTCGCGCAGCGTGCAGTTCGTTTTCATCACTCACAACAAGAGTACAATGGAGCTGGCATCGCAGTTGGTTGGCGTCACCATGCATGAGCCCGGCGTGTCGCGTCTGGTGGCGGTGGACGTGGATGAAGCGGTGCGCATGGCAGCCAGTTGAGGATCAGCCAACGTGCCCGAGTTCCGTTGGATTCTGCTCGGTTTGGGAATGCTGCTGCTGGGAGGCATCTGGTGGTGGGGTAGTCGCCGCCCTGCCCAGGCACGGGGCTTTTCCGAATTGCGAGAGTCCGACTCGTTGTCCACGTTGACCAGCCTGCCGGCTGCGGAACCCGGGATGCCCGCCAACGCCGCTGCGCCCGCCGCGTTTAGTGCGAACCCCGTCATGCGCGAGCCCAGCATCTCTCCCTATGAGCCGCTGCGCATCAGCACGCAGGACTGCGACGATGCTTGGAACAGCCTGGACATCCCAGTGATGGCCGAACTGGAGATCGAGCCGCACGGTGTGGAACTCGAAGACGTGCAGTTGTTGAACGAGACCACGCCAGACCCGTCGGGGACCACCACGACGTTGTTGCCGCCGGAGCCCTCTCCGATCCCGCTCGACTCGCACGCGCAGACGCACGCGAGCACGCGTCCACACGTGGACTCGAATCTCCAAACCCTGTCGAACAGTGGCCGGTTCGCACGTCCGCGCGAGAATCCGCCGGCTGCGCCGCGCACGGATGTGAGCGGTCGGTTCTCGCGCGTAAAACCCGAGACCCCGAAGCCCATCGAGTTGCAGAAGATACTCACGCTGCGCGTTTGTGCCGTGGCGGATACAAGCTGGGCAGGCGAGGATCTGGCGCTCGCCTTGTCCGGTTCCGACCTTGTACACGGCCGCTATGGCGTGTTTCATCGCCTGCACGCCGACGGCCGGTCGGTGTTTTGCGTCGCCAGTCTGGTGGAGCCCGGCAGTTTCGATCCTGCACGCATGACGCAGCAGCGTTTTCCAGGCGTCAGCCTGTTCGCGGTGCTTCCCGGCCCCCTGGAACCGCTGGCAACTCTCGAAGCGCTGCTCGAAGCGACACGCCAGTTGGCGCAGGATTTATCCGGCATGATGCAGGACGAGCAGGGTCATCCACTGTCTCCGCAGCGCGCAGGTGCGTTGCGCGAAGATGTCATCGATTTTCAGCAACGTTTACAGGACAACGCCGCGCGTTAGGTGGCGCGGCGAGCATGCTGCCTTGAGTTCAAAGCGACCATCCTCCGGGTTGACCACGGATAAAGCCCGCTCATTGCGCGAGTTGCTGGAGCGCTATAACTACGCCTATCACGCACTGGACACACCGGAGGTCTCGGATGCGAAGTACGATGCGCTGCTGCAGGATCTGCGCGATCTGGAGCGAGAGCACCCCGAACTGATCACGCCCGATTCGCCCACCCAACGCGTGGGCGCCTCGCCGCTTGTCGCGTTCGGGGAGATCAAGCACCGCGTGCCGATGCTCTCGCTGGACAATGCCTTTTCCGAACAAGAGGTAAGGGATTTCGATCGCCGCGTGCGCGAGCGCTTGAACACGTCCGAGCCGATTCGCTATTCAGCCGAGCCGAAACTCGACGGGCTCGCGGTCAGCGCCACTTATGAAAACGGCCGGTTCACGCAAGGCGCCACCCGCGGCGACGGCGAAACCGGTGAGGACATCACGCAGAACCTTCGCACCATTGCCGCGCTTCCGCTGCGGCTGCGGGGCAAAGGATTTCCCCGCGTGCTGGAGGTTCGAGGTGAAGTTTTCATGCCAAGAGAGCGCTTCGAGCGCTTCAACGCGCAGGCGGCTGTACGCGGGGACAAGGTGTTCGTGAATCCGCGCAACGCCGCCGCTGGCAGTTTAAGGCAATTGGATGCGCGAATCACGGCACAGCGTCCGCTCGACATCTTCATCTATGGCACCGGTCATGTGCAGGATGGTTCGCTGCCCGTGACGCATGGCCAGACGATGCAGTCCCTTCGCAACTGGGGATTCAAACTTTGTCCGGAGTCGCGCATTGTGGAATCCCTCGAGGAGTGTCTGCGCTATTACGAGGAAATCGGCGCGCGGCGCGACGCGCTGCCGTATCAGATCGACGGCGTCGTCTACAAAGTGGATGAACTGGAGTTGCGCCGCAGACTCGGGTTCGTTGCGCGCGCGCCGCGCTGGGCGATTGCGCACAAATATCCGGCGGAGGAAGAAATCACCGTGATCCGCGACATCGAGTTCCAGGTTGGCCGCACCGGCGCTTTGACGCCGGTGGCAAGGCTTGCGCCGGTGTTCGTCGGCGGCGTCACGATCAGCAACGCGACGCTGCACAACATGGACGAGGTGGAGCGGAAGGACGTGCGAATCGGCGACAGCGTAGTGGTGCGGCGCGCCGGCGATGTGATTCCAGAAGTCGTGCGGGTGATGATCGAACGGCGGCCTGCGTCCGCGGTGAAGGTGTTGCTGCCCGGGCAATGCCCGGTATGCGGCTCGCCGGTAGTGCGGGATGAGCAGCAGGCAGTGGCGCGCTGCACGGGAGGGCGCTCGTGCGCGGCGCAGCGGGTCGAGGAAATCAAGCATTTTGCCGCGCGCCGCGCGCTGGACATCCAGGGCCTGGGTGACAAGCTCATCGAGCAGCTGTCGGCGAGCGGCATCGTCAAGAGTCCGGCGGATCTTTGGGATCTGCAGGCCGATCAACTGCAACAGTTGGAGCGCATGGGCGAGAAGTCAGCCCAGAAGATTCTCAAGTCGATTCAGGCCTCGAAGCGCACGACCTTCCCGCGCTTTTTGTACGCGCTTGGAATCCGGGATGTGGGCGAAGCCACCGCGTCGGCCCTGGCACAGCATTTTGAAACGCTGGAGGCGCTCCAGTCGGCTTCAAAGGAACAAATCGAGGAAGTCCCCGACGTCGGGCCGGTGGTTGCGAGAAACGTTGTCGCCTATCTGCAGGAGCCCGAGAACAGACGCCTACTGGAGCGATTGCGAGCGGCCGGCGTGACCTGGCCGGCGATTGTGAGGGCGAGCGCAGCGGGCGGCCTGGCTGGAAAGACCCTGGTACTGACAGGGACTTTGAGCGGCATGAGCCGCGAGGCCGCGCAGGCGGCCATCATGGATGCCGGCGGCAAGGTGACAGGAAGCGTGTCCGCGAAGACGAGCTATGTAGTCGCAGGCACGGATCCCGGCTCCAAACTCAAGAAGGCAAACGATCTGGGTGTTGCCATCCTGGATGAAGCCGGGCTCCTGGAGTTGCTCAGGTCTTCTTCTCGATCTTAGCGGTCTTCTTCAGTTCTTCGACGTAGGTCTGCAGCTTCTTTTGCATTACGCGGCTGCCAAGCTGCTCCTTGACCTGCTCGAACGGCGGTGGCGTGACTTCGCGCGTTTCTTCGAGTTTGATGATGTGCCAGCCGAACTGGGTCTGCACCGGCGAGGCAGTCATTTCGCCTTTCTTCAAGGCTTTGACCGCATCCGCGAAGGGCTTGACCATGCGAGCGGGTGAAAACCAACCCAGGTCGCCGCCGCGCTCCTTGGAGCCATCCATGGAGTTGGTCTTGGCCAACGCTTCGAACTTGGCGCCAGCCTTGATCTGCTTGGTGAGCTGATCGGCAAGTTCCTTGGTCGCGACCAGGATGTGCCGCGCATGATACTCAGTCTTGTCCATGCTGGTCAGGGCCGCTTCGTACTCGACGCGCAGTTCCTGTTCAGTGGGCTCCTTGCCCTTCAGATACTTCTGCGATTCGCCATCGGCCAACAGACGCAGCCGCGCAACGGCCAGGCGCGAGGCGGTATCGGGCTCCTTCTCGATGCCGTCTTTAACGGCCTGATTGGCGATCAACTGGGTGTTGATGAGTTCGTCGAGCACCTGGCTCTTTTGTTCGGCCGTCAGCTCACCTGCTGATTTACCCGCGACCGACTTGGTGTAGAAATCGTAAATTTCCTGCGAGATGGGCGTTCCATCCACGGTGGCGACAGGAGCTGCCGCGGGCTTGTCCGGGGCTGCGGTGGTGCTCGCCGTGGGCGCGGCGGGTTTATTGCAGGCGCCCAGCAGCGCCACACCGGCCAGCAATGCGCCCGCGCGGATCATCGACGAAAGAGAGTTGGAAGTCATGGTCGTCCTTTGCGCAAAAAAACAGATCGGGGAGTCTAGCCTGAGAGGTCGCCCGGCGCACGCGCATCGATGGTAAGGGCATGAACGTCGGTCTTGAGCAATTCGGCCAGCGCTGCGTAGACCCGCCGGTGGCGCGAAACAGCGGACAGGCCCTTAAAATCGTTCGAAACGATGCGGACGCGAAAATGGCCCATGCCACCGGCTGCGCCGGCGTGACCGGCATGATGGTGGCTCTCGTCTTCTATCTCCAACGCAGTCGGATTGAACTCGACTTCGAGCCGGGAGCGAATCTTTTCCGTTCTGCTGGGTTTATTCATGCGTCACCCGAATTGTGACCGTCAGGATCCTGCGAAGTTTTGGAACTCAGCCAAAAAATTTGCGGAACCATGAAAATCATGGTCGCCACGGAAACGCCATAGGTATGGAAGTGCACCCAGACTTGCTCCGAAAAACTCTGGGCGATATACCAATTGGCGAACGCAACGAGGGCGAACCAGCCGGCCCACACGCTGTTCAGCACCTGCCAGCCGCGCCGGCCCAGGGCGATTCCCTCCGGCATCACTGACTGGAACATGCGCTGTATGAGTGGCCGCTGGCTCATGATGCCGCTGACCAGCAGCGCCGCCGCCAGCAATCCGAACAGGACGGTGGGCTTCCATTGGATGAAGCGCTTGTCATGCAGCAGCAGTGTTGCAGACCCGAGGACCACCACCAAAATGGCGGTGACCACGTGCAGGTCCTTGAATTTTCCGGTCCGCCAACGATGCACAAACATCAGTACTACGCTTGCGATCATCAACACGCCGGTGGCCCAATACAGCCCTGCGGCAACGTAAGCAATGAAGAAGGCAGCGAGCGGAAGCAATTCGAGCAGGGAGTTCATCCGCGTATCATAGCGAATAAGGTATGAGCATCTATTTGGAACTGCATCCGGTCTCCCCTCAGAAACGCTTCATCCGGCAGGCGGTGGAGGCTCTGCGCGCGGGCGGCGTGATCGTCTACCCGACGGATTCGTGCTACGCGCTGGGTTGCCACATCGGCGACAAGGACGCGCTGGACCGCATTCGCGAAATCCGGCAGACCGATCGCAATCATCATTTCACGCTGGTTTGCCGTGATTTATCCGAGGTGGCCAAGTATGCGCACGTGGAGAACTGGCAGTACCGGCTGCTGCGCGCGCATACGCCGGGGCCCTATACGTTTCTGCTCAAGGCCAGCAAAGAAACCCCGCGGCGCCTGAAACACGAGCGCAGCGGCACCATCGGCTTGCGGGTGCCGGGTCACCCGGTGACTGAATTGCTGCTGCAGGAGTTGAACGAACCCATCATGAGCTCGACGCTGCACCTGCCCGGCGACGAGTTTCCGCTGACGGACGCGCGCGAAATCCATGAGCGGCTGGACCGTTCGGTCGACCTGGTGCTCGATGGTGGAAGCTGCGGCCTCGTCCCCACCAGCGTCATCGATCTGTCCACCGATCGGACGATGGTGGTCCGGGAAGGGCGCGGCGATGTGAGTCCATTTATGCGCGGCTCACCCGTATAATGCGCGGTCGGCCGTAAACAGATATTCAAGTGATTTATAAAAAGTGAGTGTAAGTTTTGGATTTTATTAGATTTAAATTCTCGTACAATCGGACTCTCAGCGCATGATGCCGGGTCCCATCCAAAACCGGCGCACCCTGTCCGGCATGCGGCCCACCGGCCAGCTCCACCTCGGCAACTATCATGGCGCGCTGAAGAACTGGACCGAGCTGCAGTATCAATACGACTGCTATTTTTTCGTCGCCGATTGGCATGCGCTGACGACCGGCTACGATGACACCTCCAGGCTCGAGGAGTACGTCTGGACCATGGTCATCGACTGGCTGGCCGTGGGCCTTAATCCGGGCGTGGCGACTTTGTTCATTCAGTCGCGTGTGCCCGAGCATGCCGAATTGCATTTGCTGCTGTCGATGATCACTCCGCTGAGCTGGCTTGAACGTGTGCCGAGCTACAAAGACCAGCAAGAGCAATTGGTTGAGAAAGATCTCGCAACTTACGGATTTCTCGGCTATCCCTTGCTTCAGTCTGCCGACATTCTTTTGTATCGTCCGCAGTTCGTCCCGGTGGGCGAGGACCAGGTGGCGCATGTCGAAGTCACGCGCGAGGTGGCGCGGCGCTTCAATCACATTTTCGGGCGTGAGCCTGAGTTTGAGCAAAAGGTCGAAAAGGCGATCAAGGGCCTGGGTGCTCGCAACGCGACACTTTATCGTACCCTGCGCAAGGACTTTCAGGAAAAAGGTTCCGGCGATTCGCTCTTGCGCGCGCGCGCGCTGGTGGAATCCAACGCGCGGCTGACGGTGGCTGACCGTGACCGGCTGTTGGGCTTTTTGGAAGGCAGTGGCATTGCCATTCTGACGGAGCCTGAGGTGCTGCTTACGTCCACCCCCAAGGTGCCCGGCCTGGATGGACGCAAGATGTCCAAGTCCTACGGCAATACCATCGGTCTGCGCGAGGACATTGACAGCGTGACGAGAAAGCTCAAGGCCATGCAGACCGATCCGGCACGCGCGCGGCGCACCGATCCGGGCGACCCGGAAAAGTGTCCGGTGTGGGATCTGCATAGGATCTATTCGGATGACGCCACGCAGAAATGGGCCAATGAGGGTTGCCGCTCGGCCGGCATCGGCTGCCTGGATTGCAAAAAACCGCTGATCGAGAAGGTCGTTGAAGAAATCTCCGGCATCTCCAAGCGCGCGCAGGAGTTTGAAGAGAATCCCGAACTCGTCCGCGGTATCATCGCGGAAGGCTGTGAAAAGGCGCGCACCGTCGCCCGCGAAACCATGGATGCCGTACGGCAGGCGATGTCGCTTAACTATCGATGAAACCCGAACTGACATTGGTCCCGAACAATCCGCCGGTGTACACGGCTCCGGTGCCGCCGGCGCAGGGAGAAATGCCCTTTGCGATGGTGGAGGGCGAGCCCGTCACGGAAATGCCGCGCGATTTGTACATTCCACCGCAGGCGCTGGAAATTTTCCTCGAGGCCTTCGAAGGCCCTCTGGACATGCTGCTGTATCTGATCCGGCGGCAGAATTTGGACATCCTAGATATTCCGATTGCCGAGATCACGCGGCAGTACATGCAGTACATCGAACTCATGCAGGTGCTGCAGCTGGAATTGGCCGGGGAGTACCTGCTCATGGCGGCGACCCTGGCCGAGGTCAAATCGCGCATGCTGCTGCCGCGCCCCAGGCACGAGAGCGATGCCGAAGAGGCTGATCCACGGGCCGAGTTGGTCAGACGCCTGCAAGAATACGAACGCTTCAAGCGCGCAGCGGAGAATATCGACCGCATCCCGCGGCAGGATCGCGACTATTGGGTTGCCAATGCCGATCTGGTGGAAAAAAAAATCGTGCGCCTCCTGCCGCAGGTGAGTCTGCAGGAAATGCTGGTGGCGTTTCAGGACGTCCTGGCGCGCAGCGACATGTTCGCGCACCACCATGTGCAGCGCGAGCCCTTGTCGGTGCGGCAGCGCATGAGCGAGGTGCTGTCGGCGCTGGAGGCGGGCGGGTTCGTCGAATTCGTCAAACTGTTTCGCCCGGAAGAAGGCCGGCGCGGCGTGACGGTCACATTTGTCGCCATTTTGGAACTGCTTCGCGAAGGCCTGATCGATATCGCACAATCGGAGGCGTACGCGCCCCTGCATGTTCGCAAAGGTAATCCGAGTGCGCGTCATCTGGCCTTGGTTTCCGATGCCGCACAGTCTTGAGAGATCATCATGAATGAACAATATGTACGCAATGTGATTGAAGCGGCGCTGCTGGCGGCGGGCCGCGCCTTGTCCGTGGAGGAACTGACCGAATTATTCGGCGTGTCGGAGACCTCCAATGAGGAAGAGGTTCGCGCTGCATTAAGCACGCTGGAAGCTGAATATCAGGATCGCGGTCTGGAACTGAAGGAAGTCGCCAGCGGCTATCGCATTCAGATCCGCTCCAGCGTCGCTGAACCCGTCTCCAAGCTTTGGCAGGAGCGGCCGGCCAAGTATTCACGCGCGTTGCTCGAGACACTGGCGCTGGTTGCCTATCGGCAACCCCTCACGCGCGGTGAGATCGAGCAGATTCGAGGCGTGACCGTCAATCCGAACATCATCAAGACGCTGCTCGAGCGCAGCTGGATACGGGTGGTTGGACATCGCGACGTTCCGGGCAAACCCGAACTGCTGGGCACGACCTCGGACTTTCTGGATTATTTCAACCTGAAGAAACTGGATGATTTGCCCACCCTGGTGCAGCTGAAGGAAATGGAAGACCTTCGCCTTCAGTTGGCGCTCCCCGGAGCGGAGCCGGTGGTCGTCGAGGCAAGCGTCGAGGCAAGCGTCGAGGCTGACTCCGATCCTGAGGATGAACAGGACAACCCAGTCCTCGAAGCCCGGCCGCAGGGTCTGGTCGCCTCCGGTCCCGACGACGAATCCTGATCTGAAGGCGCGCAGCATGCGTCCTCGTTCTCCGCGCGGCTCGAGCCGTGCACGCGGCCGCTCACCCTCACCGCCCGAGGAAGGACCAGGCGAGCGCATTCAAAAAGTTCTCGCTGCAGCGGGTCTGGGCTCGCGCCGGGAAATCGAACGCTGGATCGAAGGTGGCCGCCTGCTCGTCAACGGGGTGGTTCCGCTGCCCGGGACGAAATTGGGCGCGCGCGACCGGATCACCCTGGATGGCCGGCCCGTGCGCCTGCGAAGCAAGACCGAGGAAAAGCCCGCGCATCTGCTGCTCCTGCATCGCTCACCCGGAACCGCGCTGGATCTGAAGGACGCTGCGGCGCGGGCGGCCGATCATTTGGAGACGCCGCGAGCGACGCGTCGCTGGCTTGCCATCCAGCCTCTGCCTCCGGTCGATGGCGGACTTGAAATCCTCACCGACGATGGCTCCTTGCAGCAGCGCATTGCGCGCGGGGTGCATGCGCTCACCACGGACTTCGTACTGCGCGTGCGCGGTCCACTCAGCCAGTCACTGATTGAGGAACTGAAGGCCACGCAGGAGGTTGAGGGTGAGTCGATGAGCATCATCGAGGCCAGCGCCCAATTCGGCGAAGGACTCAACCACTGGCTCAACGTGACGGTGCGTGCGACGCGGCCGGCGCAGGTCCGCCATTGGCTGGCGGCGCGCGGCATCATCGTCAGCCGCCTCATTCGAGTCCGCTTCGGTCCGGTGCACCTGACGCGCGAACTGCCGCGCGGGCATTTGCGTGAAATGGCGTTGGGCGAGCGCAATGCACTGCTCAATGAAGTGGATGCGGCGCAAGCCGCGCTGGCGTTGGAACGCGCGGCGGCAACGCCGGTCGAATAGGCGCGGATTCAGCGGGATGGATCGTTGATGAGTGAAGTTATTGCGCGTCGAAATGCCGCCCGCTCTCTGAATGACTCTCCCGGCCCAGCAGATACAGGAATGTCCCCGTGACGCTGTCCGGCGTGCGCACCGATTCCGGCTTCTCAGCAGGATAGGCGGCTGCGCGCATGGCCGTGCGGATTGCGCCGGGATTCACGGTATTGATCCGCAGATTGGGTTGATTGTCGACCTCGACGGCGAGCATTGCGCTCAATGCTTCCAGGCCCGCCTTGGATATGGCATAGGCGCCCCAGTAGGCCTTGGCTTTTCGGGCCACGCTGCTGCTTACGAAAATAACCGACGCTGCGGTGGACTTGCGCAGCGCCGGCAGCAGGACTTGCGTAAGAATGAACGGCGCAGTCAGATTGACGTGCAGCACCTTGCACCAGGTTGGCACGTCGTATTGATCAATGGGTGTGCGGTCGCCGAGCAGGGCGGCGGCGTGGACGAGGCCATCGAGTCGGCCAAACTCACCGTCGATGACCTCGGCCAGCTGGTCGTATTGCACCGCCGTTGCCGTGGTGAGATCCAGCGGCGCAAGCGCCGGCGTGGGTCCGCCGGCCGCTTCGATTTCATCGTAGACCCGTTCGAGCTTGAGTTTCTGTCGTCCACTGAGGATGACTTGTGCGCCGGCCCGCGCTGCCTGCAGGGCCAACGCCCGGCCCAGCCCGCCGCCTGCGCCGGTGATCAGCACGACCTTGTCGCGCAATAGATCCGGCGGTGCCGAATAGTTTTTCGGGTCGCTCATAACTGCCCGTTCGCGCGCAGCCAGGGAAGCAAATGCGCTGGAGATGCAAGCGTTCCGTCGGCGTGCCACGCCTCGATCGGCTCCTGCGCGCCGATGTAGCCGTAGCCGGCGATCAGCGCAGTCATTCCCGCGCCGCGTGCGGCTTGAATGTCGCGCTCGGCGTCGCCGACATACACGCAGCGGCCTGGCTCAACACCGGCCACCCGGGCGGCATGCAGCAAGGGCAGGGGGTGCGGTTTACGTTCGGGCAGGGTGTCGCCGCTGACCACGCACGCAAAACGGCCGTCCAATTGCAGCTGCGTCAGGAGCGGCGCCGTCAGCCAGCCGGGCTTGTTGGTGACGATCGCGACAGCGAGCCGCAACCGGCTCAATTCGCGCAGCACAGGGTCCATGCCGGCGAACAGTTGCGTGCCGCCGCTCAGGTGGACGCGGTAGATTTCCAGGAAGCGCTGCTGAAGTGCCGGCAACTCCGACTCGGCGGCATCGGCAAAGCCGAGCCGCACCAGGCGAGCGGAGCCATGGCTGACGCTGCAGCGCAATGAATCGTAGGGAAGGGGGTCGCGTCCATGCTCGCTGCGCAAGCGGTTCAACGCACCGATCATGTCCGGTGCCGTGTCGAGCAACGTGCCGTCCAGGTCGAACAGTACGGCCTGCAGCGGCAATCGCGGCTCAAGGCTCATTGCGTTGGAAGTGGGCGATGTAGTTGACGCTGGTGTCCTCGGAAAGACGGAAGGACTGCGTGAGCGGGTTGTAGGTGACGCCGGTCATATCCACCAGCTCCAGTCCGGTGTGCCGCGCCCAGCGGGCAAGCTCGGATGGGCGGATGAACTTGCGATAGTCATGGGTGCCGCGGGGCAGCATGCGCAGCAGATACTCCGCGCCCACGATTGCCAGCGCGAATGCCTTGAGACTGCGGTTCAAGGTCGAGACGAACACTGATCCTCCCGGCCTGACCAGTTTGCTCATGGCGGCCAGCGACAGCGCAGGGTCCGGAACATGCTCGAGCATTTCCATGCACGTGACCAGATCGAAGCCGGCCGGCCGATCGGCGGCGAGATCTTCCACGCTGACCAGGCGGTAGTCGATGCGCAACGCCGATTCAAGCGCGTGCAACTTGGCGACGTCGAGTGCATCGCTCGCCAGATCGATGCCGGTCACCCGTGCGCCTGCATTGTGCAGCCCTTCTGACAAAATCCCGCCGCCGCAACCCACGTCGAGGGCTTCCTGGCCGACCATTCTGGTGCCGGTTGCGATATAAGCCAATCGCAGCGGATTCAGATCGTGCAGCGGGCGGAATGAACCGCGCGGATCCCACCAGCTTTGCGCCTGCGAGTTGAACTTCGCCAATTCTGCGGCATCGACATTCGCGGACATGCTGTTGCGGTTCCTTCCAGAGGTTTGAACTGGCGCCGAGTTTATCATCGCCGCCGCATGCGCAAAGCCCAGCCTTGCGCGCGGTCGCGCACATCGGCCCAATCGAGCCGGGTCAGCCGCGAATCGCTCAGCAGATGCCGCCCCGCAACCCACACATCGCTCACCAGATCGCGGCCGGCGCAGTACACCAGCTGCGAGCAGGGGTCATACACCGGCTGCATCGCCGGGTGATCAAAGTTCACGCAACACAGGTCAGCCCACTTGCCAGGCTCGAGTGTGCCGATTTGATCGCTCAATCCCAATGCGGCCGCCCCGCCGCGGGTCGCCATGGCGAGCGCATCCCATGCGCTCACCGTCGGCGCTGAGTCGCTGCTGGCGCGGGACAACAGCGCCGCCAGTTTAATCTCCGGCCACAGATCCTGATCGTTGTTGGAGGCGGCGCCATCCGTCCCCACACCCACCGGCACCTGCGATTGCCGCCACTGCGAGACAGGCGGGGCACCATTGCCGAGCTTGAGATTGGATTCGGGACACACAGTGACCGAGATGCCGCTGCGCTGCGCCAGTTCGATGTCCGAAGGGCTCACATGCACCATGTGCACGGCGTTCATCGAAGGGTTCAGCATGCCCAGTCGCTCCAGCCTTTCGATGGGCCGCACGCCATGTGTGCGCAAGGATTCGCTGACTTCGTGCGCGGATTCGTGCAGATGAATCATGACGGGGCTGTCGAGTTCGTCGGCCAGCGTGCGGATTCGCACGAAGGTCTCATCGGCGACCGTATAGGGCGCATGCGGAGCAAATGCCGTTGTGATCCATGGATGGCCCCTGTATTCGTCCCGGACACTCAATGCCTTGCTCAGATACTCCTCGGGCGATTGCGCCCAGGGACTCTTGAAATCCGCCACCGGCATGCCGACGACCGCGCGAATGCCCTGCTCGGCGGCGGCTTTGGCAGTTTGATCGGGGAAAAAGTACATGTCGCCGAAGCAGGTGATGCCGGCCCGCAGCATCTCTGCGACGGACAGCAGCACGCCGTCGCGCGCGAACTGCGCAGTGACGAATCGGCGCTCCATCGGCCATATCTCCTGCGTGAGCCATTGCATCAAGGGCAGACCGTCGGCGAAACCGCGAAACAAGGACATCGCAGCATGCGTGTGCGCGTTGATGAGTCCCGGCAGCAGTGCGTGATGGGGTCTTTGCAGGATCGGCGTCTGGGGATACCGGGACCTCGCCGTCGACTGCGGCAGCACCCCCAGGATGCGTCCGTTGCCCATGATCAGCGAATGGTCCTCCAGGACCTGACCCGCGTCGGTCATGGGCAAAATCCAGCGGGCCTCGATGACCCAGTCGGCGGTTGATTGCGGCATAGGGCGCAGTATATCGCTCGCGCTCACAGCGATCAGCTCTGGTCGGATAAGGGGCCCGTTTTTGGGGCGTCCGAGGCGATGCTGTGGTAGAATTTGCACCCATGATGATGCATCGTTTCGTCTCCCTTAACCCCATTTACTAACGGCCTCCCGTAGGCTCACCGGACTCTCGCTCATGGCCGAGATCGCTCGCGAAGTATTGCCCGTCAACCTCGAAGAGGAGATGCGCAAGTCGTATCTGGATTACGCGATGAGCGTCATCGTCGGACGGGCGTTGCCCGACGTTCGCGACGGTCTGAAGCCCGTGCACCGCCGCGTGCTGTTCGCCATGCGCGAGCTGAGCAACGATTGGAACAAGGCCTACAAGAAATCCGCGCGCGTGGTCGGCGACGTCATCGGCAAGTACCACCCGCACGGCGATCAGTCGGTGTACGACGCCATCGTGCGCATGGCGCAGCCGTTTTCCATGCGCTACATGCTGGTGGACGGGCAGGGCAATTTCGGCTCTGTCGACGGCGACCCGCCGGCGGCCATGCGTTACACCGAAGTGCGCATGTCGCGGTTGACGCACGAGCTGCTCGCCGACATCGACAAAGAGACGGTGGACTTCGTACCTAACTACGACGAATCCGAAAGTGAGCCGGCGGTGCTGCCGACACGCGTGCCGAATCTGCTCATCAACGGGTCATCCGGCATCGCGGTGGGCATGGCCACCAACATCCCGCCGCACAACCTGAACGAAATCATCGCCGCCTGCATCGCCCTCATCGACAATCCCGACCTGAGCCTTGCCCAACTCATGCAGATCGTGCCAGGACCGGATTTCCCCACGGCCGGCATCATCAACGGCGCGCAGGAAATCGTCGCCGCCTACAAGACCGGCCGCGGCCGTCTGCACGTGCGTGCACGCACGCATTTCGAAGATGTCGGCAAGGGCGATCGACAGGCCATCGTCATCACCGAGCTTCCCTACCAGGTCAATAAGGCGCGCCTGATCGAGCGCATCGCGGATCTGGTTCGCGGCAAGCTCATCGAAGGCATTGCCTCGGACGGTTTGCGCGATGAATCGGACAAGGACGGCATGCGCGTCGTCATCGAGCTCAAGCGCGGTGAAGTTCCTGAAATTTTGCTGAACAATCTGTTTGCGCAGACGCCGATGGAAACCGTCTTTGGCGTCAACATGGTGGCCTTGGTCGACGGACAGCCGCGTCTGCTGAGCTTGAAGGAAATGCTCGATGCCTTCCTGCGCCATCGGCGCGAGGTGGTCACGCGGCGCACGATTTTCGAATTGCGCAAGGCCCGTGAGCGAGGCCATGTTCTGGAAGGCCTCGCCATTGCGCTGGCCAACATCGATGAGATGATCGCCGCCATCAAGGCATCACCGACGCCGGCCGAGGCCAAGATCGCGCTCAGTTCGCGGACCTGGCATTCCGGCGCGGTGCCGGAGATGCTGGCGCGCGCCGGCGCCATCAGCACCCGGCCGCCCGGTGAAACGCAGGCCTTGGGCATCGTCGAGGGCGGCTACAGGTTGACCGAGATTCAAGCCCAGGCCATCCTGGAAATGCGGCTAAACCGGCTCACGGGTTTGGAGCAGGACAAGATCATCGGCGAGTACCAGGAGTTGCTCACGCAGATCCTGGGGTTGTCGGAGATTCTGTCCCGTCCCGAACGGCTGCTCAAAGTGATCCGCGGCGAGCTGCAGCTGTTGATCGAAAACTTCGGGGACAAGCGCCGCACCGAAATCATTTCCGCCCACGAAGATCTCACCATCGAAGATCTCATCACGCCCGAAGACGTCGTGGTCACTTTGTCGCATGGGGGCTATGCCAAGGCGCAGCCCATCTCGGACTATCAGGCACAGCGTCGCGGTGGCCGCGGGAAGACGGCGACCAGCGTCAAGGACGAGGACTTCGTCGACAAGCTGTTCATCGCCAATACCCACGACACGCTGCTGTGTTTCTCCGACCACGGCAAGCTCTACTGGCTCAAGGTATACCAGCTCCCGCAGGCCAGCCGCGGTTCGCGCGGCAAGCCCATCGTCAATCTGCTGCCTTTGTCCGAGAGTGAGCGCATCAGCGCGGTGCTGGCGATCAAGGAATTCGAAGAGGGCAAGTACGTGTTCATGGCGACCAGTCTGGGCACGGTGAAGAAGACCTCGCTCACGGCGTTCTCACGGCCGCGCGCCAGCGGCATCATCGCGGTGGCGCTGGATCCCGGCGATCAGTTGGTGGGTGTCGCCATCACCGACGGCGCGCGCGACATCCTTCTGTGCACGACGGCCGGCAAGGCCATCCGCTTCATCGAAGACGAGGTGCGTCCGATGGGCCGCGAAGCGGCCGGCGTTCGCGGCGTCAAGCTGGGCGAGGGACAACGCGTGAACGCGTTGATCGTCATCGACAAGGGCTACATTCTCACTGCATCGGAAAACGGCTTCGGCAAACTGACGCCGATCGAGGATTTCCCCGTCCATGGCCGAGGCGGCCAGGGCGTGATCGCGTTGCAGCTCACCGCGCGCAACGGCGCGATGATCGGCGCGCTGCAGGTGACGGGCGACGATGAGATCATGCTGATGAGTCAGTCGGGTGTGCTGGTGCGCACGCCGGTCAGCAACATTTCCATCGTGGGACGCAATACCCAGGGAGTTCGTCTGATCCGCTTGGAGGAGGGCGACCGTTTGTCGGGCTTGGAGCGTATCGATGGCCTGGTTCGCGAGGACGAGGCGCTGGCGGAGTCCGAAGACGGACCTGAAACAGATCCCCCGGCTTGATAAACTCAGGTCTCCTTTTACTGGCGATTCGGATGGTACATGCGCGTTTTTAATTTCGCGGCAGGGCCCGCAGCCTTGCCGCTGGAAGTATTGGAGCAGGCCCGCAACGAATTGATCGATTGGAACGGCAGCGGCATGTCCGTCATGGAAGTCAGCCACCGAAGCAAGGCTTTCGTGGCGGCGGCTGAGCAGGCGCATCACGACCTGCGCGAGCTTCTGGCGGTTCCCGGCAACTATAAGATTTTATTTCTCCAGGGTGGCGCAACCGGGCAGTTCGCCTTCATCCCCATGAATCTGGCGCGGCCCGAGTCCAGCGCCGATTACCTGATCACGGGCCAATGGTCGAAAAAAGCCGTCGGGGAAGCCAGGCGGTACTGCAAGGCAAACGTTGCCGCAGATGCAGGCGCAAACTATTCAACCGTGCCTGTGCAGTCGGCTTTGCAGTTCACGGATGGCGCGGCGTACGTCCATTACACGCCCAATGAAACCATTGGCGGGGTCGAGTTCAACTACGTGCCCCAAACGGGCGGCGTGCCGCTGGTGGCGGATTTTTCCTCCACCATTTTGTCGCGCCCCATCGACGTGTCGAAGTTCGGACTCATCTACGCCGGGGCGCAGAAAAATATCGGCCCGTCCGGACTCGTGGTGGTGATCGTGCGCGATGACCTCATCGGCAAGGCCCGGCCGGGCACGCCCTCCGTGTTCGACTACAAGGCCATGGCCGATGACAACTCCATGCTCAACACACCGCCGACTTTCAGCTGGTACATGGCCGGTCTGGTGTTTCAGTGGCTGAAACGACAGGGCGGACTGGCCGCGATCGGCGATCGCAACCGGCTCAAGGCCAAAAAACTCTATGCCGCCATCGACGCATCGACTTTTTATGCGAATCCAGTGGAGAAGCAATCGCGGTCCTGGATGAATGTGCCGTTCACGCTGGCAAAACCCGATCTGGAGAAAGCGTTCCTGCAAGGCGCTGCCAAGGCCGGGTTGACGAATCTGGAAGGTCATCGTTCCGTCGGCGGCATGCGTGCCAGCATCTATAACGCGATGCCGTCCGCGGGCATCGATGCCTTGATTTCGTACATGAAAGAATTTGAACGGACCAATGTTTAAGGCGGCGCAGCGGATATGAGTTTCAAGGTACTGACAATCAACAGCATCTCGGTCAAGGGCCTGGAACGGCTGCCTCGCGATCGATTCGAGGTGGCCTCCGAAATCGGATCGCCCGATGCGATCATTGTCCGCTCGGCAGATCTGCATTCCATGGTCATTGCCGAATCGGTGCAGGCCATCGGCCGCGCCGGTGCGGGCACCAACAATATTCCCGTCGCGGCCATGAGCAAGCGCGGCATCCCGGTGTTTAACGCTCCCGGCGCCAACGCCAATGCGGTCAAGGAACTGGTGATCGCGGGCATGTTTCTCGCGGCGCGCAACATCTGCCAGGCATGGTCCTTCGTGCGCGGATTGAAGGGCGACGATCACACCATCGAAGAGGCTGCGGAAAAAGGCAAGAAGAGCTTTGTCGGCTTCGAACTTCCGGGACGTACTCTGGGCGTGGTGGGGCTCGGCGCAATCGGCGTCGAAGTCGCCAATACGGCGCTGAGCCTGGGAATGAAAGTCCTCGGCTATGATCCGTTGATCACCGTGCAGCGCGCCTGGCAGTTGTCGTCGGCCGTGGAACAGGCTGTTTCCTTGGACGATCTATTCGCCCGCTCGCAACTGATTTCCGTGCACGTGCCTCTGAACGACAAGACTCGCGGGTTGGTGAACGAGTCGCGCATCCGCCTGATGCAAAAGGGCGGGGTGATCTTGAATTTCTCGCGCGCGTCGATCGTCGATGACAGCGCTGTGCTGGCTTCGCTGGACGAAGGCCGGCTCGCGTCCTATGTGTGCGACTTTCCGAGCGCCAGACTCAAGGATCATCCGAAGGTCATCACGCTGCCGCATCTTGGCGCCTCAACCCATGAAGCCGAGGAGAATTGCGCCGTGATGGTGGCGGATGCGATCCGCGATTATCTGGAGACCGGCGACATTCGCAATTCGGTGAATTTTCCAGAGAGCGTGCTGTTGCGCATCCCGGGAGCCAGTCGCATCGCCATCGCCAACGACAACGTGCCGAACATGGTCGGACAGATTTCCACCTGTCTGGCCGAGGCCAGGCTCAATATCGCCGACCTGCTCAACAAGTCGCGAGGTGAGGTTGCCTACACGCTGATCGACGTCGACGGTGAAGTCGCGCGGCCGGTCATGGAAAAAATCCGCGCCATTCCCGGCGTGCTCAAAGCCCGCCTCATCTAACTTGAGAGTCCGAACCATGCCGGCGCGAAAATCAAAGCCCAAAAAGACCCTTCGCGCTGCGCGCGTTGCGGCGCCTGCGCCGATCGACCTGAACGCGATCCGCGAGCGTATCGATCAGATCGACGCGCGAATTCATGGGATGATTAACGAGCGCGCCCGCCTGGCACAGCAGGTCGGCATCTCCAAGGCGGCGTCGGGCAAGACCGTTGACTACTACCGGCCCGAGCGGGAAGCCGACGTGCTGCGCAAGGCCATCCAGCGCAACCAGGGTCCGCTGCGCAACGAGGAAATCGTGCGCCTGTTCCGCGAGATCATGTCGGCCTGCCTCGCCCAGCAGGAGCCGCTGAAAGTGGCGTTTCTGGGTCCTGAAGGCACCTTCACGCAGGCGGCGGTGTTCAAGCAGTTCGGGCACTCCGTGCGCGCCCTGCCGTTGCCGGCGATCGGCGAGGTGTTTCACGAGGTCGAGGGCGGCGTGGCCGACTTTGGCGTGGTGCCGATCGAGAACTCCACCGAGGGAACGATCAACCACACGCTGGATCTATTCTTGAATTCGCCGCTGAAAATTTGCGGCGAGATCGAGCTGCGCATCCATCACTTTTTCATGGCGCGGACCAACGACCTCGGCACCGTAAAAAGGATCTGCGCTCATCCGCAGGCCCTGGCCCAATGCCGGGGCTGGCTGGATGAACACTTGCCGGACATCGAACGCGTGCCGGTGTCGAGCAATGCCGAAGGTGCCCGCCGGGCTCGCGACGAGCGCGGCACGGCGGCCATTGCAGGTGAGTCTGCCGCGCAACTCTACGCGTTGACGGTGCTCGCCAAGGAGATCGAAGACCGTGACGACAACAGCACGCGATTCCTCGTCATCGGCCGCAAACTGTTTGCCGGCAGCGGCGCTGATAAGACCACTCTGCTGGTCTCCACCCGCGGCACTGACGATGCGGGCGCGCTGTTCCGCTTGCTTCAGCCATTGGCGAAACACAAAGTCAACATGACGCGCATTGAGTCCCGGCCCTCGCGCAAGCGCAAGTGGGACTATGTTTTTTTTCTCGATATCGAGGGGCATGTCTCTGAAGCGCCGGTTGCCGCGGCGCTGGCTGATGTCGAAGCGGTCGCCTCCTTGTACAAGGTCTTGGGTTCCTATCCCAAAGCCGTTCTCTGACGGCACAGCGCGTGCGCCATTACTTCGCTCTTCCAGCCTCGCAAGTGTCGGGCGCGATCACTGTGCCGGGCGATAAATCCATCTCTCATCGCTCGGTCATGCTGTTGAGCCTGTGCGATGGAACCAGTGAGATCAACGGCTTTCTGCCCAGCGAAGACTGCCTGGCCAGCATGCGCGCGATGCGTGCGCTGGGTGTCGAGGTACGGCAGCCGCAGCCCGATCAGGTGATTGTGAAAGGCGTGGGCCTGCGCGGGCTGAAAGGGGCCGTGGATGCGCTGGATATGGGCAACGCGGGAACTGCGATGCGCCTGTTCACCGGACTCCTGGCGGGTCAGTCCTTCGATTCGCGGCTGATCGGCGATGTCAGTCTGAGCAAACGGCCGATGGAGCGGGTGGCCAAACCGTTGCGGTTGATGGGTGCGGATGTGCAGACCACCGGGGGCACGCCACCGGTCCAGATTCGCAGCGTGCGCGCGCTGCACGGCATTGAGTATGCGATGCCGGTGGCCAGCGCACAGGTGAAGTCGGCCCTGCTGCTGGCGGGCCTGTTTGCCGACTCGCCAACCACCATCATCGAACCCGCCATCTCGCGCGACCACAGTGAGCGCATGCTTCAGGCCATGGGTGTGCGGCTGCGGCAATCGCCGCTGCGGGTCGAGCTGCAACCGCCGGATCGCCTCCACAGCCAGCAGATGCGCGTGCCAGGGGACTTTTCATCCGCGGCGTTCTTCATCATCGCCGGCCTCATCGGGGCAGGACCCGAAGGGCTGCTCATCCAGAATGTCGGATTGAATCCCACGCGCACCGGCCTGATGGAGATTCTGCGCAGCATGGGTGCTCAGATTCAAACGCAAAACCCGCGCAGCGCAGGTTCCGAGCCGGTCGCCGATCTGCTGGTGCGGCGTTCGCAACTGCAGGGCATCCGCGTTCCGCCTGCCCTTGTGCCGCTGGCAATCGATGAGTTTCCGGCGCTGTTCATTGCCGCCGCCTGCGCCAACGGGGAAACCTGGGTCAGCGGAGCGCAGGAGCTGCGCGTGAAAGAAAGCGATCGCATTGCCGTCATGGCCGAGGGCCTTCAGGCCTTGGGAGTGGAGCACGAGGTCTTCGCGGACGGGATGCGGATACTGGGCCGCCAGGCTGGGCCGGCCTTTCTCGGTGGCGTCATCGACAGTCACGGTGACCACCGTATCGCCATGTCATTCGCCCTGGCCAGCCTGCGCGCTGCCGAACCGATTCGCATTCAAGACGTGGCCAATGTTGCCACCTCGTTTCCAGGGTTCGTCCCATTGGCACGGTCGGCTGGGCTTGACCTGAGTGAGTCCTGAGCACGCCCGTATGACCCGTACCAATGCCCCCATCATTACGATCGACGGGCCTTCCGGGTCTGGCAAGGGCACTGTCAGCCGCGCCGTGGCGCATACACTGGGTTGGGCGCTGCTCGATAGCGGCGCGCTGTATCGGCTGGTGGCCCTGGCGGGGCGCAAGGCCGGCGTGGACCTGGGAGACGGGCAGGGTCTTGCCGCGTTGGCCACCGGCCTGGATATCCGATTCGGGGCCAACCCCGCGGGCGGGGAGCAGATCTGGCTGGATGGCCAGGACGTTTCCAACGCCATCAGGACCGAGGAGGCCGGCAATGATGCCTCCCGGGTGGCAGTCCTTTTACCGGTGCGAGAGGCGCTCTTGGAGCGGCAGCGGCGCTTTGTGGCCGCGCCGGGTCTGGTCGCCGACGGGCGCGACATGGGGACCGTGGTTTTCCCGCAGGCGCAACTGAAGATTTTTCTGATAGCGGAGCCCGGAGAACGCGCGCTCAGGCGCTATAAGCAGTTGAAAGAAAAGGGACTTCCTGCTAGCCTTCCCCGCCTTTCCGAGGACATAGCCGAGCGCGACCGTCGCGATGCGTCGCGCGCAGTGTCCCCGCTTCGTGCCAGCGCCGACGCGGTGGTTCTGGATTCGACTGGAATGACGATAGACGCAGTGGTTGCGCGGATCATGCAACTGGCGAAGGATCGTCTGTAGGATTTGTTTTTTTGAACGTGACGCACTTACGGACGGGGGCGTCTTTTTTTGTACAACCCCTATGCGCGCAGGAACAGCGCGAGGGCTTAAGAGCGGAGCGCACTGCTCCAAGCAGAGAAAACATGACAGAAAGTTTTGCAGAACTGTTCGAACAGAGCATCGCCAGCCAACGTATACGGCCTGGCACCATTCTCACCGGATTGATCGTCGAAGTCGGCCAGGACTATGTGGTCGTCAACGTCGGCTTGAAATCCGAAGCGGTCATACCGGCCGAGCAGTTCAAGAATGAAAAAGGCGAGATGGAGGCGAAGGTCGGCGAAGAAGTCGAAGTCGCGCTCGATAGCGTCGAAGACGGCTCCGGCGAAACGCGCCTGTCGCGCGAGAAGGCCAAGCGGGCCCGTACCTGGACGCGCCTGGAGCAGTCCTTTGAGAAGCAGGAAATCGTCAACGGCATCATCACCGGCCGCGTCAAGGGCGGGTTCACGGTGGAGATCGACAACGTGCGGGCATTTCTGCCCGGTTCGCTCGTCGATGTCCGCCCGGTTCGCGATCCTTCCTACCTCGAAAACAAGCCTCTCGAATTCAAGGTCATCAAGCTCGACCAAAAGCGAAACAACGTGGTCGTGTCCCGCCGCGCCGTGGTTGAACAAGAGTACAGCGCAGAGCGTTCGGCGCTGCTGGACAATCTGCAGGAAGGCGCCGCGGTCAAGGGCGTGGTCAAGAACCTCACCGATTACGGGGCGTTCGTCGATCTCGGCGGCATCGATGGATTGTTGCACATCACGGACATGGCGTGGAAGCGAGTCAAGCATCCTTCTGAAGTCGTCAAGGTGGGCGATGAAATCGACGTGCGCATCCTGAAGTTCGATCGCGAGCGTCAGCGCGTCTCACTCGGCTTGAAGCAGCTGGGCTCCGATCCCTGGCAGAACATCGCGCGCCGCTACCCGGCCAACACGCGTCTGTTCGGCAAGGTCACCAACATCGCCGATTACGGCTGCTTCGTGGAAATCGAAGAAGGCGTGGAAGGCCTCGTGCACGTTTCGGAAATGGATTGGACCAACAAGAACGTGAATCCCGCCAAGGTGGTGCATGTCGGCCAGGAAGTGGAAGTCATGGTGCTGGACATCGACGAAGAGCGGCGTCGCATCAGCCTGGGCGTGAAGCAGTGCAAGACCAATCCCTGGAAGGAATTCGGCGAGAATTACAATCGCGGCGACCAGGTCAGCGGCCAGATCAAATCCATCACCGATTTCGGTATCTTCATAGGCCTGTCCGGTGGCATCGACGGTCTGGTGCATCTGTCCGACATCTCCTGGGACATACCGGGCGAAGAAGCCGTGCACAGCTACCAGAAGGGACAGCAGCTTGAAGCGATGGTGTTGTCCATCGACCCGGAGCGTGAGCGCATCAGCCTGGGAGTCAAGCAGCTGGCCAAGGATCCCTTCTCCGCTTACATCGCCGAACATCCGAAGGGCACTATCGTCAAGGGCGTGGTCCGCGAGGTCGACGCCAAGGGCGCCATCATCGATCTGGGCAACGGTGTCGATGGCCAGCTGCGGGCGTCTGAACTTTCCCGGGATCGCGTCGAGGATGCGCGGGTGCTGCTCAAGGTCGGCGAGGAGATTGAAGCCAAGTTCACCGGCGTCGATCGCAAGGGTCGAAGCATCGCGCTGTCGATCAAGGCGAAAGACATCCACGAAGAGCAGGAAGCCATGCAGAACTATCGGACCGATTCTCCCACCGGTACGAGCCTTGGCGATCTGTTGAAAGAACAGATCTCAGGTCAGGATTGAGCAATGGAGTCTGATGCTGCGCCAATAAGGCGCAGCATCAGGTCCCAGGTTCGTATGATTAACGAAAACTACGGGTCGATCATGACGAAATCAGAGCTCATCGAGATCATCTCGGCGAAGCAAAAACACTTGCCGGCGAAAGATGTGGAGCTGGCCGTCAAGCAGATCCTGGAAATCATGAGCGACGCATTGGCCACGGGTGAGCGCATCGAGATCCGTGGCTTCGGCAGTTTCTCTCTGCACTTCCGTCCGCCGCGGCAGGGGCGCAACCCCAAGACCGGAGAGGCGGTGGCGTTGGCAGGAAAATACGTTCCGCATTTCAAACCTGGCAAGGACCTGCGTGAGCGCGTGAACGAGGGCGCCGGACAGCCGATCCGCGACTGACGGTGTTTCTGGATGATCCGGCGGTTTTCTCGCCTGTTGTCCCGCATCGGATCTCCTATAGTTCCTCCCGACAGCAGTCAGCTGTCTTCTTTTGTTCAAGGAGGAACTCATGCAAATTCCATTCAAGCCTCAGCTGCTGCTGAGCCTGGTGCTGTGCACACCGTTTGCGGTCATGGCGGGGCCGGTCAATGTAAACTCCGCTGATGCCGCTCAGATCGCCAAGGAACTCAAGGGCGTCGGCCTTTCGAAGGCACAGGCCATCGTCCAATACCGGGACAAGAACGGACCATTCAAGTCGGCCGACGATCTGCGCAAGGTCAAGGGGTTTGGTCCGAAGATGCTGGAGCGCAACCGCGCCAACATCCGCACCAACAATGCCAAGCCGGCAAAGCAGGCGGCGACTGATGCAATGGGAGGGGAAGGGCAGTAATTACAGTGTGCTGGGCCGCTCGAACGGCCCAGCACATTTTGTGCATTGCGCCGCAGATTAAACATAACTCTCCGGTATCATTGCCGGACCATGAGTATCTACAACGTCAAAACCGCCGTGTTTCCGGTGGCAGGGCGTGGCACGCGGTTCCTCCCGGCCACGAAAGCAAGTCCCAAAGAGATGCTGCCCATCGTCGACAAGCCTCTCATTCAGTATGCGGCGGAAGAGGCGTTGTCCGCCGGTGCCGAGACGTTGGTGTTCATCACCGGCAGTTCCAAGCGTGCGATTGAAGATCACTTCGACACCGACCCTGAACTTGACGCGGCACTTCTGGCTCAGGGCAAACAGGATTTACTCGACACCTTGCGCGGCATTCTTCCGAGCTGGGCCGCCTGCGTCTACATCCGCCAGTCCGCGCCGCTGGGGCTTGGCCACGCGGTGTTGTGCGCAAAGCCCGTCGTGGGCAACGCTCCCTTCATGGTGCACCTTGCCGATGACTTGATTGATGCGAAAGTGCCGTGTCTGCGGCAGATGGTCAAAGTGCATGCCACGCACGGTGGCAGCGTGCTGGGCGTACAGACCGTGCCCAAGTCCGAGACCGACAAATATGGCATCGTGTCCGTCGAGGATCCCATCGCGCCGCGCGTCAGCCGGATTTCCCACATCGTGGAAAAGCCAAAGCCGGCGAAAGCGCCGTCAAATCTCGCCGTGGTGGGACGCTATCTGCTGACCGGGCAGGTTTTCGAAGAACTCACGCAGGTGGGGAAGGGCGCCGGCGGGGAGATTCAACTCACCGACGGCATCGCGCGGCTGTTGAAGAAAGAGCCCGTCTACGCCTACGAGTTCGAAGGCAAACGCTACGATTGCGGCAGCAAACTGGGTTATTTGCAGGCGACCGTCGAGTTCGGTCTGAATCACAACAAATTGGGCAAGGACTTCCGCGCCTACCTCAAGCAACTCAGTAAGACGCTGTAGACCCGGTCAAACGGCCTCGGATTCGCTCCTTGAATCCGAGGCCGTTCGTCAGCCGGCGCAGTCCGCGCCGGCAACATTACTTCAGCGATATCTGCCCGCACTGGATTGCGATCGCTGAGGGCGTCCGCGCTCCGAATGACCGCCCGAGCGACTGCCCTGCCGTGATCCGCCGCGGTTCTGGGGACGCGAGCCGGAATGAGAACCTTGAGACTCCGCTCGGGCCGGCACAGGCGCTGATTCGACAATCTTGAAGGCCGGGGTCGGCAGGGTGGGAATACTGCGGCGCAGAACCCGTTCGATGTCCCGCAACAATCCGGTTTCATCGGAGGATACGAGCGATGTCGCCTCACCGCCCGCTCCTGCGCGCCCTGTCCTGCCGATGCGATGCACGTAGTCTTCGGGAACATTGGGGAGTTCGTAGTTCACCACGTGCGGCAGTTCCTTGATGTCGAGCCCGCGCGCCGCCACTTCGGTTGCCACCAGCGCGGTGATCTTGCTGTTCTTGAACATCTCCAGCGCTTTTACGCGAGCCGCCTGACTCTTGTTGCCGTGAATCGCGGCGGCGGCAATGCCGGCGCCTTCCAATTGCTGAGTCAGACGATTGGCGCCATGCTTGGTGCGCGTGAAGATAAGCACTTGCTGCCAGTTGCCCTCTTTGATCAGGTGCACCAGCAGGTGGCGCTTTTGTTCTTTTTGCACGCGATAAGAACGCTGTTCGACGATCTCGATGGCGGCGTTGCGCGGCGCCACCTGGATGGCTACGGGGTTGCTCAACAGGCGTTCCGCGAGCGCCCGGATGTCGTCCGAGTACGTCGCCGAGAACAGCAGGTTCTGCCGCTTCTGCGGCAACAGCTTGATGATCTTGCGAATGTCATTGATGAAGCCCATGTCGAGCATTCGATCGGCCTCATCCAGCACCAGCACCTGGACCCGCGACAGGTCCACGGCGCGCTGCTGCGCCAGATCCAGCAGGCGCCCCGGGGTGGCGACGAGCAAGTCGCAGCCGCTGCGCAGGGTGGTGATTTGCGGGTTGATGTTCACGCCGCCGAAGACGACGAAACTGCGGATCTTGAGGTAGCGGCCGTAGCTTTTGGCATTGTCCGCAATCTGCGCCGCCAGCTCGCGCGTGGGCGTGAGGACCAACGCCCTGGGGGCGCGGTGAGCGGCATCCTGATCGGCGGTCAGTTTCTGCAGAATCGGCAGCACGAAGCCGGCCGTCTTGCCGGTGCCGGTTTGAGCGCCGGCAAGGACGTCGCGGCCGCTCAATACGGCCGGAATCGCTTCTTTTTGCACAGGGGTGGGAGTGTCGTAACCTTTTTCAGAAACGGCACGCAAAATTTCAGGCAATAGCCCGAGATCGGTAAAAGACATGTAAAAATCCTTAAATCTTTGGACTCGCACGACGCAGCCGTTAAGGGCAATGCGCAGCGGTCAGTCGCGAGGGGGGGTTAAAAAAAACGAAGGTCGTCGTTGACTGACCGCGAGCGTAGGATGGGTACTGACCGAGTACCAATTTGTTCTAGCTGCGGTCACTGTACAGGTTTACAGTTCCTAAGTCCAGGCGTACCGGCTGAACGGGGTTTGGACACCAACTCAAGCAGGGATTTTCATCAACATTCACCGTTCTTTGTTGGCGCTGCCGGTTGCCGCAGCGTTGCTGGCGATGTGCTGCATTCAGGCGGGCGCGTCGGTTGCAAAAGGGTTGTTTCCGGTCATCGGCCCCGTGGCTGTCACGACGCTGCGCCTGGGGTTTGCAACCTTGATGATGCTGGGAATCTGGCGGCCCTGGCGCACGCCGGTGCGGCGCGAGAATCGGCGCTTCATCCTCGCTTACGGAATCGCTCTGGGGTGTATGAACGCATCGTTTTATGCCGCCTTGAGCCGCATTCCGCTGGGCGTTGCCGTCGCACTTGAGTTCACCGGTCCGCTGGGAGTGGCGCTGTTGGCATCGCGGCGCTCCAGCGACTACTTATGGGTCGTACTGGCGATTGCCGGTGTCCTTCTCCTGCTTCCCATGGGGGCCGGCACGGCGCGGCTTGACTCCATCGGCGTAGCATTCGCGCTCGCTGCGGGTTTGTTCTGGGCGGGTTACATCGTATTCGGTCAGCGTGCCGGCGCGGGTGCCGGCGCGAGCGGACCCGCCGTCGCCTATGGCTCGCTGATCGCCACGGCCATCGTGGCGCCCTTTGGTGTCGCGCAGGGCGGTGGCGCCATGTTTGCGACAACTATCCTGCCGGCCGCCCTCGCCTTGGCGCTGCTGTCGAGCGCCATTCCTTATTCGCTGGAAATGATTTCGATGACCCGCCTGCCGGCAAAGACGTTTGGCGTGCTGATGAGCGCAGAACCAGGCATCGGCGCGATCGCCGGCCTGCTGTTGCTCAAAGAGCGGCTATCGATGACTCAGGTGATCGCGATCGTCTTAATCGTCGTCGCATCCGTGGGGATCGTCGTGACCCACGAATCACCGCCACGGCTCAGTGATTGACGGCGACGCGCGCGCGATAGTCTTGCAGGTCCCGTTCGAATTGAACCTTGTCTTGCTCAATCTGCGCGATCTCGGATTCGACGCGCCCGGCACGCTCGACGAGCTGATGAGTTGCGACCAGCGCATGCGCTCGGCCTTCGACGGTGGATTCAACGCTGACGATCGCCGCAGCGTTGCTGATGATTTCCTGTTCGATGTGGTTGCGCTCATGGCGCTTTGCCGCGAGTTGATGGGCCGCATTGCTGGCGCGCCATTCCAGCGTGTACAGCTCGCGGCCGGCCTCATAGGCGCCGCGGAAAGCGTGCTCCAGCGGCGCAGGGCAGACCCCGCCGTATTCGCCGCCGTTGGCGCCGACCCGATAGCCGTTCGCGGGTTGGCAATACTCGCGCAATCCCGCTTCTCGCCCCGCCTGATAGCCGGCTAAATCCGTTCCGATGCCGTGCTTGGCACAGGCCTTGCGATACTGTCCGATATGATCGCCCGAGCGACCGTTGACGCCGTCCTCGTAGCCGATGCTGCGCCAGTCCACCACGCTGCATTCCTTGGCGCTCATGCTCGAGCAGGCGCCCAGGACGAGCGTCGAGACCGCAAGCGTTGCGCGGAGCAATTGACGGAAACTTGAGGTTTGCATGGACTTCACCGTTGGCGGTACGCTCGAAGAGCGAATCATTGCCGATACGGATCAAGATAAATGTGGCGCCGTGGAATCGATGTGCGCGCAGTCACACTCCCGGGCGCAATCGGCGGACCCAGCGCAAACTCCCGCCTCAGCGGCCGCGAGACCCGCCCAAAAGACCGCCCAGCACACCGCGCACAATTTCCCGTCCCACACTGGAGCCCAGGGTCCGAAACGCCGATCGAGCCGCCGATTCAGCCAAGCCTTCATGCTTGCCACCGCGAGGACCGGTAGTGCCCAGCAGAACGTCCTTGATCTTTCCCATCATGCCGCCGTCATCAACCGCCGGGGCCGGAGCATCGGCTGAACCGGATTTGCCGCCCGCGGCGGTAGAATCCGCCGCAGCGGCGCCGGCCAGCACACGGCCTTTGAGTTTCTCGTATGCTGATTCCCGGTCGACCAATTTTTCATAGACACCTGCGACCAGTGAGCCGTCGATCAGTGCCTTGCGCTGCTCCGGTGTGATGGGTCCGATCTGGCTGCCCGGCGGAATGACGAACACCCGTTCGGTGATGCTCGGCCGTCCGCCGGCATCCAGAAAACTGACCAGCGCCTCGCCTACCGCAAGTTCGGTGATCGCGGATTCGATATTCAGTTTTGAATTGACCCGCATGGTCGTGGCAGCGGCTTTGACTGCAGCCTGATCACGAGGCGTGAATGCGCGCAGAGCATGTTGCACACGATTGCCCAACTGGCCCAAAACGGTGTCTGGAATGTCGAGTGGATTTTGCGTGGCGAAGTACACGCCAACGCCCTTGCTGCGAACGAGCCGCACGACCAGTTCGATCCGCTCCAAGAGCACCTTGGGCACGTCGGCGAACAGGAGATGTGCTTCATCAAAGAAAAAAACAAGTTTGGGCTTATCCAGATCGCCGACTTCGGGGAGCCGTTCGTACAGTTCGCTCAGCATCCACAATAGAAAGGCAGCATACAGGCGCGGCGCATTCATGAGCTTGTCCGCCGCCAGAATGTTGATCACGCCGGCGCCTGATTGCGTCTGCAGAAAGTCGGCGATGTTGAGCATGGGTTCGCCGAAGAACTTGTCCCCACCCTGGGTCTCGATCTGCAGCAGGCCGCGCTGAATGGCGCCGATGCTTGCCGCGCTGACGTTGCCATACTCCGTGGTGAACTGGCTGGCGGAATCGCCCACGAACTGCAGCATGGCGCGCAGATCTTTCAGATCCAGCAGCAGCATGCCGCGGTCATCCGCCAGCTTGAACACGAGTTGCAAGACGCCTTGCTGGGTTTCGTTGAGCGCCAGCATGCGGGACAGCAACAGCGGACCCATGTCGCTGATCGTTGCGCGCAAGGGATGACCCTGCTCACCGAACACGTCCCATAGCGTGGCGGGGCATGATCGGGACTCCGGCGGATCCAGGCCACGCTCCTTGAGCACGGCAGCCAGCTTCTCGCCGATCTTGCCGGCTTGAGTGATTCCGGTCAGATCACCTTTGACGTCTGCCATGAAAACCGGAACGCCGATGCGACTGAAGTTCTCCGCCATGGATTGCAGAGTGATGGTCTTGCCGGTGCCGGTGGCGCCGGTGATCAACCCGTGACGATTTGCCAATTCGGGCAGGAGGAAGCATTCGATGGTGTCGTGCTTGGCGATCAGGATGGGTGAGGTCATAGGGAGCTGCGCCGAAATGAACCTGAGGTAATGTGGCTCCCCGGGACAGATTCGAACTGCCGACCAACGGATTAACAGTGCCGCCAGGGCACAACTATACACCACCCTACACCAATAGACTCAAGTACTTAGCGGTGTGGGTCGGTGTGGATAAGTGTCGATTTGTGGCCGTAAGTGTGACGCCAGTGTGACGCGAGAAGCCGGCGATTCTCGTCCGGTGAGCCTTTCTTGAACGCGGCGATCCGGGTCGCCGATACTCGGTCCCCGTGCAATGTCCCACGATGTTCCTCGCGACCGCCGAGCGCGCCAAGAGCGCCGTGACCATCCGGGTCCATGCCATCGACGGCGTCCAGGCCGAGGTCGTCAGCATCGCTCACAAGACCGTCGAGGAAGTCCCCAGGCGGGAGCGCGTGACCGGCCCCCGGTACAGCCATCTCCGCGAAGCCTACGTCGCCTCAGCGGTCAGCGTGGATCGCTCCAGGGCCATCGCCCAGGCGCGGCGAGCAGTCGTTGGAGCGTGCCGGCGCTGAACTGGCGGGCCGATTCCAATTTCCGGGTTTGACCCCAAGCGGACCTCGTCGGGCGGCGGCTTTCGG
>JANXOV010000149.1 GCA_025357635.1 Pseudomonadota bacterium | reverse complement strand
GTAGTATTTGTCCAGCAGATTCTTGCCCTCGACAGCGACTTCCCAGCGGTTAATCTTCAGCGCGGCACGGGCATTGAGCAGGCTGACGCCGTTCATCACGTCAACATTGTTAGTGTGCCAATACTTCTTGCCGCGGCGCTCGAAGTCCACGCGAACCGTCGCCTTGGCCGCATCGAAGCTCCACTCGTACTGTGTGCCGACGTTGACCTTGGAGGGGACTGTCTTGGGCGGCTTGTTACCCACGGCCGCCACGGCGGCAATCGCGGGACTGATTTCCTTTATTTTCGAATCCAGCAATCCGACATTCAAGAATCCAGTCCAGCCTGGCGCGAACAGCATCTGGGTTTCGATTTCCACACCCTTCATCTCAACGCGCGGAATGTTCGAGATCACCTGCGCGCCGCCGGCGTTCAAATCGACGTAGAACCATTGATAGTCCCGATCGCGTTCAAGGAAGGCCGCGACATTGACGATCAGACGGTTTTCCAGCCAGCTGGACTTGTAGCCAACTTCGAAGTTGCGAAGCGTTTCCTCCTTGAACGGATCAAGTTGACCGACGCCATTGAACCCGCCGGAGCGGAAGCCGGTGGAATAGGTCATGTAGCCAAGCTGCGCATCCGTAAATCTGCGAGTGAGCGTGACCTTCGGCTGCCACGAGGTGAACGATTTGGATCGCGAATTCTTCGTCGCCTCGTCAATCTGACGGCGCTCGTCCTGGTCATGGCGCAACGACACGCTCAGCGTGGTTTTGTCGATGAAGTCCCAGTCCAGCTGACCGAACCCGGCGTAAGCCTTGTTCAAATTGTGCTCGTTATTGTTGACAATGACGAAATTGCCCAGGTCGATGGCATGAGCCAGAGTCTGCAGATCGCGCACTGTGTCAAGATAGTAAGCACCAACGATGTATCGCAACTTACCCTCCGCCGATGAAGTAAACCGCACTTCATGCGAGGTCATACGAATGTTGAGATCCTGCGATTGGTCGACCGAGCCCAGTCCGAACAGGCCGCCCGGACAATCGATCGGATTGCAGAAGCCCAGCGAGCCGTAGTATTTTTCGTTGAGCCTGGTCCAGCCGGCAATGTAGTCGAGCGTGCCGCCGCCGACTTTCAGGCCCGCCTTGAGCGTGACTTCATCGGACTTCAGCTTGCTATGTCCAAGAATATCCGGATGCGTCGGGAAGTCCTGCACGTTGGTGGGATCGGCATAGGTCGGGGGTATGTACACATCGTAGGTCGATCCACCGGAGTTGCTGATATGCGCGGCGCGCAAGTCCAACGTTAGAGTGTCGCTGGCGAGCCACAAGAGCTTGGCGCGAACGTCGCGGCCCGTGAAAAAATCCACCTTCTCGTTCAGATAGGCATTGTTGATCTGTCCATCCGAGTTCTGGTACTCACCGGAAATTCTGAACAGCAGCTTGTCGTTGATGATTGGCCCGGAAAGCGCGCCCACCACATCGATGAGCGAACCCGACCCGGTCCCGGCTTCCACGAAACCTGTGTATACATCGGTGGGCTGCTTGGTGATGATATTGATGGCGCCACCGATCGCGTTTCTGCCGTACAGTGCGCCTTGAGGCCCCTTCAATACCTCGATACGCTCAACGTCGTACAGGTTCATCTTCAATTGCTTCTGGTTACCCTGCGCAACGCCGTCAACCACGATCGCCACCGGAGGGTCGGCATTGTTGATCTGCTGCACGCCGCGCGCAGTAACAAAGCTGTTGCCCACCGTGAACGACTGGTCGAAGGACACGTTGGGCGTGAAACTGATGAAGTCAGCCGTGTTCTTGATGCCAGCGTCGTGAATCAGTGTCTCGCTGAAAGCAGTGACCGAGACCGGAACGTCCTGCAGCTTTTCAGAACGCCGTTGCGCGGTGACGATGACCTCTTCAAGCGTATCGCTTGATCCGGTTGCAGGTGCGGCCTGAATGGGAATCGCACTCCAGGCTAAGAGCGCCGCGATGGTCAACCTAACAGTATTCGCAATCATGATTTCTCCTCGACAGCGGGTGCTGTGCTTGCTTCAACAGGGTTCAATACTTCAACGGGTGTAAAGGGTTGAGTCAGTCCGAAGGCCTGAGGCCCGAACACGGCGAGCGCCTGACTGGAGCGCATGATGGGTGCGGCGCTAATGCCGAGCACTCGCACGCGCTGCCCGTACTTCAGGCCTTCAGTCGTGATCGGCTCAGCGGTGGCCGAGTCCAGCACCGCAATCAGGTCCGGCACGATAGCGCGCACATCGCCGCCCTCCTGCGCAATGAGGTGTTCATTTTGAAACTGCACGTCCATGCGCCGTCCGGCATAGGGGCCCATCCCGTCGATGCGCGCGCGACCAAAGGCATAGCCTCCACGAGTTTCGCGCAGTAAGTCTGCCATCTTGCCTTCGAACAAGATCCGGCAATGCTTGTAGTATTCGGTTCCTTCCAGAAATCGCAGCAAGGCCTCAAAGGGATCGGTACTCGACTTTCTCGCCACATGGATGGCGCGTCCCAGACCCAGCGCCAGTGACAATGTGCCGCGCACCATGGAACGCTTGGCATCGGCTCCGGTCATGGGATACAAACAGACTTGCGCCATGCCGCCCATCGCCACCACGACGCTGCGACCGATGCGCTCCACTTCAATGGCCTCTTTCGCCTGCAACAGCACGGTGTTCGAATGCTCATCAGCCATTGTCATCGGGGAGGCCGATACGCCGAAGATATGATAGGTGACCATCTGCAGTTGTGGGAACGCGCGTCCCATGCCATCGCCATCGACGATCGGAAGGCCCAGCCTGGCGCCCAGCACCAAGGGCAGCAAGGCGTTGATGCCGCCGATCTCCGCACATAAAATGGCCTCCACCTTCTTGCCCACATGGGCCTCCATCGCCCGCAAGGCCGCGATCGATTCACTGCCGTTGGGCAGCTTTTCAACGATCACGGTGGGTGCGCCCATCATCGCGAACGGAAGAGCAAAGGCATCGTCGCGCAACTCTTCGACGTCGATCAATTCCACTGTGCCGCCGTCGAGGAGCGCCTGGCGCAGCATCAGTCCGCCCAGATAGGGATCTCCACCGCCGCCAGTGCCGAGAATGGCTGCGCCGCGCGCGAGATCATCAATGTCGGACAGTTGCAGCTTCATAATCTTGATTCCGACAACGCCAAATCGCCGACGGCTTTCACTCGCAGGCGCACGGCCGCTCCGGGCAGATATTGCAACGGCAATTCTTCTACATCGACGATGCGCACACTGTCAGTGCTCGCACCCGAGGCTACTGCATTGCCGCACGCCTCCTCCTTTGCAAGACGCATTGACTCATCACGGCCGATTTTTTCGTACGAATAGACCCGATCGATTTCCCCACTCACCTGCGCAATGGCCGCGCCGATTGCATTGGCGACACCAGCGTGCCCGGGAATGGTCACACTGGATGCACCGCGCAATTCGCGATTGATGAGTACGCTGCCGCCGCCCACCAGAATGACCGGCGCGGCGGAGGCCCCAGTCTTCATGCGGTCAAGCGCCTCCTCGACCAGCCGGTGAATCTCATCCACCGCCGCCTCAACCATTGACCTATCCAGGTGCCGCACGTGCCTGCGGTCGCCGACATCGGCGTAACCGGCTGCGACAGCGATATCGGTGGCCGTCAGTGTCTTTCCGCCGAAGACGAGCGCATCCTCACGGATACGGAAGCCCACGGAACGCGGACCGACCGTCACTTTTCCGTCCTTTACGTCGACCAGACTGCCGCCACCCAGTCCGATGGATAGCAGATCCGGCATGCGGAAATTGGTCCTGACACCACCGATATCCACGGCAATCGAGGATTCGCGCGGGAAGCCGTTGACCAGGGCGCCCACGTCCGTAGTGGTGCCGCCGATATCGATGACCAGTGCGCTGTCGGCCGCGGATAGCAACGCCGCGCCCCGCATGCTGTTGGTCGGTCCGCTGGCGAACGTAAGTACAGGATGCCGCGCCACGCTGTCGGGACTGAGCAGGGTGCCGTCATTCTGGCTGATATAGAACGGCGCCCCAATTCCCAGATCGCGCAGTGCCACTTCAAAGGAAGCAACCACACGCTCCGCCATCGGCGTCAGCGCACAATTCATGATGGCGGCATTTTCGCGTTCGATGAAGCCAATGCGGCCGATTTCAGAGGACAAGGTAATGCGTGCGTCCGGCCAATCCTCGCGGATGATCTGCGCGGCACGTACCTCCATGTCGGCATTGACAGGCGCGAACACCGAGCAGACGGCGATGCCGCCAGGGGAGCGAGCACGAAACACCTTCGCCGCGTGTCGCACGGCGGCCTCATCCAGTGCCGCGATGGGTCGGCCATCGTAGTTGTAGCCGCCGCCGACGATTTCGACATGCCCCGAAACCGCTTCCAGCAGCCGCGAAGGCCAGTCCACCATTGGCCGCACGGCGAGGGAGGCCGGCGCTGCGATTCGCAACACACCGACCGATGCAAGATTCTTGGCCTCGACGAAGGCATTGGTGAAATGAGTGGTACCGATCATCACCGCGGAAATCCGTGCGGCGGAGATCTGTGCGGAGGTCAGCACGTCGCGGATGGCCGCCACGACACCGCTGCTCACATCCGCCGTGGTTGGTGACTTGTATTCGGCCAGCACCTCGGACTCGCACAGCAGAACGGCATCGGTATTTGTACCCCCGACATCGACCCCGATGCGCAATGCCTTCTGCATGACCCCTCACGGCCCGCTTTATTGCGAGCACCGTTTTTTAACAAGCAGCCATACTGTGGTCGCCGCGTTGATCCAGTCAAAGGCCCAGAAGTGTGGGTAGCATGCGATCAGCCTACCCATTCGTGTAGGGGGTGCTTGTTGTACGCACGCGACGTGAAAGGCTACCCGTCGAACTACCTGTCCTGAAGCCCACTGACGCTGGTAGCAGCACCAATGCTTGGCGCATCATGATCTGCACAATTTCTCAAGCAATCGACGGTGGCTCTCGATGACCGGTCCGACCAGAATTGTTTTTGAAAACGCGCTACTGTTCGACGGAGAGCGGGTTCACCCGGACAAGCGGCAGTGCGTGATCGTCGACCGCGACACAATCGAGGGTGTGTTCGAGAGCGCACCCGAACCCCATGCGAACGAATTGCGAATCGATCTGGCCGGCAAAATGCTCATGCCTGGATTGATCGATGCGCACTTTCACAGCGTCAGCCCTACCTTCGACATCCCCGCCATGGACCGCATGGCACCCTCGTATCGCGCTCTGACAGCCAAAACGCACCTCGAGGCCGCACTTATGCGTGGATTCACCACGGTGCGCGATGCAGGCGGCGGCGACGTCGGGTTGGTAAGGGCCATCGAAGAAGGACACATCAAGGGTCCTCGCTTGTTTATATCCGGTAAAGCGCTGTCACAGACCGGCGGCCACGGCGACATGCGCACCGCGGAGTGGATCGAACCCTGCGGCTGCGCCGCCAGTGGCGCCCTGGCCACCGTTGTTGATGGCGTGGATCAGATGCGCTTGGCGGTGCGGGATCAATTGCGCCAGGGCGCGCACCAAATCAAGCTGTTTGTCTCCGGTGGAGTACTTTCACCGACCGACCCGATCTGGATGAACCAATTCAGCGATGACGAAATCAAGACCGCCGTTTACGAAGCCGCGACCCGCCGCACCTATGTGATGGCCCACGCCCATACTTCCGATGCGGCGCGGCGCTGCGTCGAGCTGGGCGTGCGCACCGTCGAGCACGCCACGCTCATCGATCGGCAAACCGCCGATGTCCTGGCAACCGGCGGCGCCTACGTGGTGCCAACGCTGGCGGTGATTGAGTGCCTGACGGACGGCAGCGTCAAGCTGCCACCGCCCTCACTCGACAAGATCAAGCGCATCGGCGACAGCGCGCATCGCGCCCTGGAGTACTGCGTCGCCGCCGGCGTCAAGGTCGGGTTGGGCACGGACTTGTTCGGGCCGGTGCGTCATCGGCAATCGGATGAGCTGCGCATTCGAGCCACCCTGCAACCGGCGTTGGACGTGCTGCGCTCAGCCACGTCCGGTAACGCGGAGCTCATCAATCAGGGAGGGTTGCTCGGGCGAATCGCCCCTGGCAGGTCTGCGGATCTGCTGGTGCTGTCGGGCGACGCCACCCAAGACATCCGCATTCTCAGCTCACCCGACAAAACGCTGCAGCTGATCATGCGCGGCGGTGAAATCATCAAGAACATTTTGGAGAACTCGACACGATGAGCGCGGCAACACCGATGCGCGATCTGAGGCTGGGGATTGATGTCGGCGGCACCAACACCGACGGCGTGATCATGCAGGGAAGCAAGGTGCTGTGTTCAGCAAAGCGCCCCACCCGCAGCGACGTGGGCGGCGGTGTCATCGACGTAGTGAGCGCCTTGTTCGAAAAGTTGCCTGGCACGCAAGGCAGGATACGCGCCGCGATGATCGGTACCACGCAATTCGTGAACGCGTTCGTACAGCGTCAGCAACTGACGCCGGTGGCTGCGGTACGCGTCAGCCTGCCGAAGACCGACGGCGTTCCGCCCATGATCGGCTGGCCCCGGGACCTGCTGAGCATCCTTGGCGAACACATTTATATGGTGAAAGGCGGCAGCTTTTACACGGGCAAAGAGTACGCCGCGTTGGACCCGGCGGAACTGGAGTCCGTCGCCAAGGACATCCGCGACAAGAAGATCATGGCGATCGCGGTTGTATCGAATTTCGCACCGGTGCGTGCGGATATAGAACAACAGGCGGCCGCAATCCTCGCGCGATTCAATCCGCAGGCTGATATTGTCTGTTCGGCCAGCGTGGGCGGCTTGGGGCTGCTGGATCGTGAAAATGCCGCCATCGTGAACGCCTCGCTCATGCGCCTATCGCGCAAAGTGGTTGACTCCCTCACGCAGGCGTTTGCGCGTTTGAACATTCACGCACCCCTGTTTTTGAGCCAGAACGACGGCACGCTGCTAACCGCGGATGCAGCGGTTAAATTTCCGGTACTCACCTGCTCTGCAGGCCCGACCAACAGCATTCGGGGCGCCGCGTTTCTGACCGGTCTGAGCGAAGCGATTGTCGTGGACATCGGCGGCACAACCACCGATGTCGGATTCCTGAGCCGCGGCTTTCCGCGCGAAACGGCACAGCCGCATTTCATCGGCGGGGTGCGCACCAATTTTCGCATGCCGGACGTGCTGTCCATCGCACTGGGTGGCGGCACCCGGGTCCGCAGCGCCGCCGGACAGATCACGCTGGGACCGGACTCGGTCGGGTATCGTCTGACCGAGCTGGGACGAGCCTTCGGCGGTGCTGAACTCACCGCCACCGACATCGCTGTGCGTTTGGGGAATGCCCAACTCGGCAACGCCGACGCGCTGGTCGACATCGATCTGCAGTTCGCGCAGCAGGTTCAGGAAGCCATCCATCGGCGTATTGAAGATGCGATCGATCAAATGAAGACCAATAGCAAGCCGGTGCCCGCCATCCTGGTGGGCGGCGGCAGCATTCTCGTATCGCGCGACCTAGCCGGCGTGTCCGTGCTGCACCGGCCACAGCATTGGGACGTCACCAATGCGGTCGGCGCTGCCATCGCCCGCGTCAGCGGGCGCGTCGACCGGCTGTTCGACTACGACGCCGGCGGCCGCGAAGCGGCGCTGAAGCTGGCGAAGCAGGAGGCAATCAACGCCGCCCTGGCCGCAGGTGCGAGCGCGACCAGTATCGAGGTGGTCGATATCGTCGAGCTGCCCATGACGCATATGCGCAGCAGCGCGGTGCAACTCAAAGTACGCGCGGTTGGTGATTTGGATCTAGGGGCAGCGCAGTGAAGACCATAGACAGCGTCGAACAGATTCAAGACATGGCGCGCGGCGCCGTGTTCCTCGGAACCGGCGGGGGTGGCGATCCCTACATCGGAGAGCTGTTCGTCACTCGGCAACTCAATGAAGGCAAGCGGCCGGTCATCATCAACGCGGATGAACTCGCGGACGACGCATTCGTCCTGTCGGTGGCTGGAATCGGCGCGCCGACGGTGTTGATCGAGCATCTGGTCAGCGCAACCACGCTGCAGCGGATCGTGGCCGCGGCCGAACGGCACTTTGGCAGGCGGATCGATGCACTGATCAGCGCTGAGATCGGTGGCGCGAACTCCATGTTTCCGCTCGCACTTGGTGCGATTGCGGGGCTTCCGGTCATCGACGCCGACGGGATGGGCCGCGCATTCCCGCACATCGAAATGACAACCTTCAGCGTCTACGGCTGCAAGGCCACCCCTGCGCTGTTGCTGGACGACTCGGGGAATGTCGTCATGATCGAAACAGTGGATGACAGAACCGCTGAGGACGTCGCGCGCGCGGTGTGCGCCGCGCTTGGATCCATGATCTACGGTGCGCTGTATCCGATGAGCGGCAAGCAGGCCAAGGACTTCGCCGTACACGGCACGTTGACCCAGACCCTGGAGATAGGCCGGTGCATCCGGCAGGCGCGTGAAGGCAGCGACGACGCCGTGCGAGCACTGGTGTCACATCTGCATCGCCCGGACCAAGGCCGTCACGCGCGCCAGCTGTTCGAGGGCAAGATTCAGGATGTACGCCACGAAACCCGCGACGGCTGGCATTGGGGCACCTGCCGTATCGCCGATGCTGCGGGCGGAACCGATGAATTCGTGGTCGAAATCCAAAACGAATTTCTGGTTGCCAGGCGCAACGGCAAGAGCGTGACCATCGTTCCGGATCTGATCAGCATCGTAGATCGCGAATCCGCCGAGCCGCTGACGGCTGAAATGCTCGCCTATGGACAACGCGTCGCCGTGATCGGGTACGGTGCCGCCGAGATCATGCGTCGCCCCGAATGCCTGGCGGTTTTCGGCCCGGCGCTGTTTGGCATCAATGAGCCATTCGTACCTCTTGAAACATACACCGCCACCTAACCGGCAAGCAGGACAGGAATGAAACATCTCGTCGCATTGATCTTTGGTTTGGGCATGATCGTCAACGCGTTCTTGTTCGTGCCACAGGTGCTTGCGATCTGGCGCAAGCGGACCGCGCAAGGTGTATCGGTGCTGACCTTCGCCGGATTCAACGCGATGCAGTTCGTAGGCGCGCTGCATGGCTACTATCAAGACGACTGGTATCTGGCGATCGGGATGTTCGCCAGCTTGCTGACCTGCGGCAGCGTGACGGTGTTGGCGTTGATCTATGGCAATAGGCCGCCTCAGGCGACCTAGCTCAACAGCCCGCGCTCTCGCCCGGCACGAATCGCCGCGGCGCGATGCTGCACGCCGAGCTTCTGAAACACGTTCTTCAAGTGAAATTTAACGGTGTTTTCGGTCATCTGCAGAGCGCGAGCGATCATCTTGTTCGGTGCGCCGCGCGACAGCTCGATCAGCACTTCGCGCTCGCGCGGACTCAACACCTGCTGCTCGGATGCCGTCAACACTTGGCTGCCGCCATGATCAGCCAGGACGCCCAGTGCGCGGCGCACCTGCGAACTGACGCCATTTTCCAACCCCCACTTGCGGGCGAATTGGGCAACCGGCACGAGCACGGCCCCAAAATCCACAAACAGCTGCAGATCGTCTTCGATGACTCGCTCCTCGAGCAGGATTGAAAACATCCGCGCCGCGGCTTCCGTCCGTCCGGCGCGAAAAAGGGAAACGGACTGCAGCGCGCGGACTGCGGCCAACTGCCGCAGCCGCTGTTGTGCTGCGCAGGCTTCGTGAAGCGCTGCAAGCATCGTATCCGCCGTTGCATTGTCGTTCCGCGCCAATGCGATCAATGAAACAGCGATGCCCGAGGCATAGTCCACCCGCCACCAAAACGGATCGTGTGTCCAGCGGTCGGCCTGAAACACCGGCTGCACCTTGTCGATCGCAGCGCAGGCTTGCGTGATATCGCCCACACTCGCCGCGAATCGAGCATGGAAGGCGTGCACCAACGCTTCCAGACGCACCAGCCCACGGCGCTTGGCGGTCATCAGCGCCCGCTCCATCACTGCCACGGCCGCGGGCAATCCGCCGGAATGCAATGCCAATGCCGCAACAGTTTCGTAGACTTCCGCGTACGCATCGCACCATCCGTCACCTGTCTCGATCCCCTCGAGCGATCGGCCGATATGCATCTGCGCCGCTTCTGCATCGCCGCGCGCATGCAGCGCGATCCCCAGATACGCGTCCGACAGGGACTTCAAGCCGCTGTCGACACCGAAATTTTCCTCCGCCATCGCCAAGGACTCGCGGAAGATCGCCTCCGCTTCCCGGCGCGCACCCAGATGCAGATGCGCCAGACCCAGATGCAGATAGCAGTAGTTGACGCCCAGCACCGAGCCGATACGACGCAGCGAGTCGATGGCCCGTTGACAAGCGATCCTCGCGTTATGCATGTCACCGAGCCCAAGGCCCAGCATGCAAGCGGCGTTCAACAGCGTGCTGCGTCCCACGCCGTCGTCCAGATCCATCGCCTCGTATTCGCGATAGACCTGGACGAGATCGCCCGGGGACAGATGCCGGTCCGCATAGCAATACAGCAGGCGCCAGACCATGAGCGCATCGCGTTTGACCGGCTTGATCTGCGTACCGCAGCCTTGCGTGAAGTCATTGGTCAGCCGCCGGTAGGCTTCGTATGATTCGAGCGCTTCTTGAACCGACCCCTCTTTGGCCAGTTGCAGCAATTGTGCAAAATACACCCGTGGAAAATCGCGCATCCGGTCTTTGGGCATGGAGCGAAGCATCGATCGCATCAATCCATAGCCGCCATGAATCACCATTTCCCAGCTGCCCGCGCGGTCGATCAACGCCGCCGTGCGCGCATGATCCCCCGCAGCGTTGGCATGCTGAACGGCTTCGCGCAGCATGCCGTGGGTTTCGAACCATGCGGATGCGGCTGCATGCAATTGTGCGACCCGCTCCGGGTGCGCATCGCGCAGTCGGTCAAACAAGTAGTCGGACAGCAAATGGTGCACCCGATGCCAATAGCGCTCTTCATCCAACGGCATCAGGAAGTTTTCAAGCTTACGGGTTCGCACGAGCCTGAACCACGCTTCCGACCGTCCGCTCAGCGCCTCGATCAGGTCAGCGTTGAAGGACTCGAGGATAGAGACATCCTGCAGGATACTCAGCGCCTCTGCCGGCAAATCGGCGAGCACCTGCTCGGTGAGGTAGTCGGCAACTTCGAGGACGCGCCCGGAGAAGCGTGGAATTAGCAGTGCCCGTTCCGGTTCGCGATCCAGCCAAAGTTTGCACAACTGCAACGCAACCGGCCAACCTTCCGTGGTCTCGAGCGCCGTATCGAGCTGCGCGTCGGTCAGCCGCGGCAGTAGCTGGCGTGCCTCGCCACGATTGAAGCGCAACTCCGTTGCGATGATTTCGAGCAATTGTCCGCGACTGCGCAGTTCGGCGACGCTGAGCGGCGGCCGTTCCCGGCCCGAGAGCAGCAGGTGCAGGGTAAGGGGGAAGGTGGCGACCAGTGGCACCAGAACCTGCTCGACGCTGTCCGCGGGCAGTCGGTGCAAGTCATCGATGATCAGCGCGATCGGTCGGGGTTCCTGCAGCAGCACACGCACCACGGAGGATACCAACGCCTTCACTGGCGTATCACCGAAACCCTGCTCCGCCTGGATCGCAAGGTGTCCCAGCGTTACTCCGCCCTGCCCCAGGGCCATGATGACATCGGCCAGAAACTGTGTAGGGTCGGTGTCGACCCCGGCGATATTCAGCCACGCGACCCGGTGTCCGGCCTCGATCTGAATCAGACGCCATTGCGCCAGCAGCGATGTCTTGCCGTAGCCGGCGGGGGCGGCGACGATGGTCAAATGTGCATCGCTCGATATCTGCAGGCGATCGAGCAGGTGTTGGCGGCTCAGCAGATCGACTCGATAAGCCGGAGGCGCAAGACGCACGGTGGAGAGACGGTCGTAAATCATCGGCTCGCGATGGCGCAGTGAAGTGAATTGCGTATCATCGTACGATTTTGAACTGCCGGCTCACCGCACTCCAGAGAAATCTACTGCACTGCTTCGCGCAACGCCGGCCACATGCGTCGTTCGTTTGGACTAGAATCGAGGCCATTGGCATTGCGCAAGAGGCGGCCCGTGCGAAGATCGACGATTTGCAGCTTTTTGGTGCTCACAATGAGTTGCGGCGCGGCCGGCGCGCAGCACCTGGGGCCTACGGAAGTCGCGAAGCTTCAATCCTCGCCGCCAACGATCGTCGATGCCTATGGACCCGATCCGCTGCAGTTCGGAGAATTGCGCCTGCCGAAGGGGCACGGGCCATTCCCGGTTGCGATCATCATCCACGGCGGATGCTTCACCACGGGATTCGCCACACTCAGCTACATGGCGCCCATTGCCAGTGCGCTGACGCAGAAGGGCATCGCTACCTGGAATATCGAATATCGCCAGGTTGGCGACGCCGGTGGCGGTTGGCCGGGCAGTTATCTGGATTGGGCAGCGGCGACTGACCATATCCGGGATCTCGCGAAGACTTACCCCCTGGATCTCAAGCGAGTGATCGTGGTGGGTCACTCAGCGGGAGCGACCGCGGCACTGTGGGTTGCAGGGCGCAACTCACTTGCCTTGAACAGCGAGATTCGAGGCGGTGATCCGCTCCCACTCGTTGCGACCATCGCAATCGACGGCCCGGCTGATCTCGCCGCTTGGATCGGAACCGACGCGACGATTTGTGGAAAACCCGTTGTCGCGCCGTTGCTGGGCGGAACACCGCAGGATGTGCCCAGCCGCTATGCCCAAGGCAACCCGTACTCGCTTCTTCCGCTGCGGGTTGCGCAAGTACTGATCTCCTCCAGCGTGCTGAGCGAATCTGATGCAGACGCATATAAACAACATGCGGCGGCCAAGGCAAACCGGGTGACTGTGCTTGCTCTGCATGACGCGGGTCACTTCGACATGCTGGCGCCAGGCAATGCGGCCTGGGGCAAGGTCGAGCAACTCATTCTCGATTCGATTCACAGTTCACAGCAATAGCGTGGCCGGTTGAACCGGCGATTGAGAATGCCCATCCCTGAGTTCGATTACCTCATCATCGGCGGCGGCACCGCCGGTTTGCTCCTGGCCAACCGCCTGAGCGCTGATGCAAACCGTCGGGTGCTGTTGATCGAAGCCGGCGGCAAGGACTGGCATCCCTGGATCCACATCCCGGTGGGCTATCTGTATTGCATTGGCAATCCGCGCACCGACTGGTGTCTGCAAACGCAAGCCGTGGCGGGCTTGAACGGCCGCCGCTTGCTCTACCCACGCGGCAAGACGCTGGGCGGCTGTTCGAGCATCAACGGCATGATCTACATGCGCGGCCAGGCGCGCGACTACGACTCATGGGCCGCGGCCACCGGCGAGGCGCAATGGCGTTGGGAGCACTGCCTGCCGGACTTCATGCGGCACGAGGACAACTACCGCTTCGATGACGCGGCGAGCAGCCTCGAGGCATCACGCTTTCACGGCAGAGGCGGCGAATGGCGGGTGGAGAAGCAGCGGCTGCATTGGGAAGTTCTTGATGCCTTTGCGCAGGCTGCGCAACAGGCTGGCTTGCCGGCCAGCGAGGATTTCAATCGCGGCGACAACGAAGGGGTGGGCTACTTCGAGGTGAATCAAAAGCGCGGCTGGCGGTGGAATACTTCCAAAGCTTTTCTGCGCCCCATACAGCGCAGGCGTTCGAACCTGACAGTCTGGACGCATTCACACGTCTGCCGGCTGAGCATCGAGCGACAGCCGGATGGCGCTCTACGTTGCGTCGGCGCTGAAGTGGCTCACGGGCGCGATCGAGTGACGGTGCGCGCTGCGCGCGAGGTCGTGCTGAGCGCCGGATCCATCGGCACGCCGCAGCTTCTACAGCTCTCCGGCATCGGCCCGGGAGCTTTGCTGCAGCGTCACGGCATCGCCGTGCTCAAGGATGCACCCGGCGTCGGCGCCAACCTTCAGGATCATCTGCAGATTCGCGTCGTCTACAAAGTTCAAGGCGTCAAGACACTGAACACGATCGCCCGCAACGGGTGGAGTAAGGCGATGATCGGGCTTGAATACGCCCTGACCCGCAGCGGACCGATGAGCATGGCGCCCTCGCAGTTGGGCGCCTTCGCCAAGAGCGATCCGCAGCAGCCGCATGCGAACATCCAATTCCATATCCAGCCGTTGAGCTTGCCGGCGTTCGGCCAGCCCTTGCATGACTTTGCCGCGTTCACGGCCAGCGTCTGCAACCTCAATCCGACCAGCCGCGGCACGGTGCAGATCACGAGTGGCGATTTCCGCGCAGCGCCTGCGATCTCGCCGAACTATCTGGATACTGCAGCGGATCGTGCGTTGGCCGCCGCATCAATTGCTCTTGCACGACGGGTGGTGGCGCAACCGGCGCTGTCGCGCCATCGGCCGGAAGAGTTGCAGCCGGGTTCGCAATACCAAAGCGAAGCAGACCTGGCGCGATTGGCGGGCGACATCGGCACGACCATTTTCCACCCCGTCGGCACGGCCAGGATGGGGCGAGCCGATGATCCGGATGCGGTGGTGGACGCTCGCCTGCGCGTGATCGGAGTCACCAGTCTACGCGTCGCGGATGCCAGTGTGATGCCCACCATCACCAGCGGCAACACCAACAGCCCGACGCTGATGATCGCCGAGAAGGCGGCGCGATGGATTGCCGGCGTGTGACAAGTGATCCTTCTCAGAATCGCGCGAAGTTTTACATGAGCCATCGCCGATAAATGCATGTTTGGAACAGATATGGCGTTTGACGCCATAGCCTTTATATGGCATCTTATGCCATATGAAGGTCGTGCTCGCGTTCCATGACAAGCAAGTGCTGTCTGATGGTGCAATTGTGGAAATGAAGATTTGGGAAGTGGCAGCCGCCGTAGCCGGGAGCGTCCACATGCTCAAGTACAGCCTCTATTATGGGCTGAATGGCAAGCGACTGGCGGGCTATGACAATGAGCGTGGCAAGGGCGACCACCGACACATTGAAGATCGCCAGGAACGGTATGTATTTAAGAGCGTCGAACTTCTGATTGCTTTTTTTTTGGCCGATGTGCGCCGCCTGAGAGGTGAACAATGAGCAAGCGAGTCAAAGTAAACGTCGGAACTCTCGACGAGATGGGTCAGCGATTCGTGAACGCCTGGCACCGACTCGAGCACGGCGAAAAAATACGGGAAAGGCATCTAACCTTTCCCGATTTGGCGGCAATGCTGAACGCCCTTTCGCCCAAGCGCCTCGAGCTGCTGCGTGCGGTGCATAACAATCCGGCGCGATCGGTAAAAGCGCTGGCGGAACGCTTGGGCCGGGACTACAAACGCGTTCACGCCGATGTCGAGACATTGACCGCATCCGGTTTGTTGATTCGCGACAATGGTGGTGTATGCGCGCCATACGATGCAATCACAGCGGAAATGCGGCTCTGATTTCCTGGCGCCGCAATGCCGCCATGCCTGAGCAGCGATCGATAGCGCAACCCTGGGAGTGGAGCGGGCGATGGGAATCGAACCCACGGCTCTAGCTTGGGAAGCTAGGGTATTACCATTATACGACGCCCGCGCACCCGTCGGAGTTTATGCGGGTTGACGGTGCTCAGGCAACTGCCGGCCGTTCGCGCCGGGCATTTGGCGCCGACAGCGGATAATCCGTATAACCGACGGGCCCCGGCGAATACAGCGTCTTGGGGTCCAGGTCATTCAACGGCGCGCGCGCCGCAAACCGCTCCACCAGATCCGGATTGCCGATGAACGGCCGGCCGAAGACAACGGCGTCCACGGAACCTGCAGCGAGAGCCGCCTGCGCGGAATCCAGGTCAAACGCGCCATTGACGAACAGCGGGCCGCGGAAGTGCTGGCGCGCGATCTGCGCCAATTCCCGTTCAGCCGGCGCGCGGTGATCCGCGTGCCGCAGTTCGAGGAAGGAAAGGTCGCGCCGGCCCAGCTCACCGGCGACATAACGCACGAGTTCCGGCGGATTCGAGTCGGTGACGTCGTTGTAGGCAACCAGTGGTGAGATCCGCACCGATACGCGGCCGCTGCCGAAGACCGCGCTGACCGCATCCACCGCTTCGAGCAACAGCCGAGCGCGATGGGCGATCGAGCCGCCATAGGCATCGCTGCGATCGTTGACGCCGTCACGCAGGAATTGATCGAGCAGATATCCATGCGCGCCGTGCAATTGCGCGCCGTCAAAGCCGGCTCGCTTGGCGCGCTCGGCTGCGGCGCCAAACTGCCCCACGATCCGTGGGATCTCGCTCAACGAGAGCCGGCGTGGAGTTTCATAGGGCTTTGACCCCTGCGGCGTGTGAATGGTGTCGTTGCGGATGGCCCGGTCCGTGCTCGAAACAGGTTGAACACCCTCGTTGAGCAACGAATGGGCGGCGCGGCCCGGATGCCACAATTGCACGATGATGCGTCCGCCCCGCGCATGCACCGCGTCGGTCACGCCGCGCCAGCCGGTCACGCAGGTCTCGTCGAACAGGCCGCCCTCGCCGGTGAATGCGCAGCCATCGGCGGCGATCATGGTCGCCTCGGTGATGATCAATCCAGCCGACGCACGCTGCGCATAGTACTTGGCCATCAATTCGTTCGGGACGTGGCTTCGGCCGGCCCGGGCGCGGGTCAAGGCCGCCATGACGATACGATTCGAAAGGTTCAGATCGCCGGCGCGCAAGGGGTCAAACAGGCTGGGCACGATGAAATCTCCGGATAAGTAGGTCTTGCGGTATGAAGTTGGGCTTGAGGGGCGGAAGATCAAGCCGAGCCGTCATATCGGACTGGCACTGCCTTCGTACAAAGATATCATTGGACATCGCGCGACGCATTCACTTCGGTCCGAGGTTGAACATGGCTTGGTGGTACTTGCTTGCCGCAGGAATATTCGAAATCGGGTTTGCCGTGTCGATGAAGCTCATGGACGGACACAAGAACGTTCCATGGTCGATCGCATTTTATATTTGCATCATCGCCAGCTTTTTCTTCTTGCAAGAGGCCACCAAATCCATTCCGATCGGAACCGCCTACGGCGTGTGGACCGGTATTGGCGGCGTCGGCGTGGCGGCCATCGGCATCCTGTATTTCGGGGATTCCGCAGCGCCGCTGCGCATCGTCTTTCTGACCCTGCTGGTCTCGGCGCTGATCGGCCTGAAGCTGACATCCACTCACTAGAGAGCCAAGCGAGAACCCGTCAATGAATAAAGCCTCGCCGGTTTTGATTGGTTTGCTGGCACTCGCAACCACGCAGTCGTGCTGGGCCGCCGCGGACTTCGCCATCGTCAATGCGCGCATCTATACCCAACAGGAATGGTCCCCCTGGGCGCACGCAGTGGCCGTGTCCGGCGAGCGCATCGTCTACGTCGGGGAACCGACGGGCGAGGCGTGGAACGCCCAGATCGGCCCGAAGACACGCGTCATCGATCTGCACGGACGGCTGGTGCTGCCGGGAGTCATCGACAGCCACTCGCACCCGGGGCTGGTGACGCTGTCCGCATGGCACACGATTCTGCCGTGGACCATGGACCCGCACGTGCAGCTTCAATACCTGAAGGAGTGGGCGGCGGCGCATCCGGACAAGCCGGTGATCGATGCGGAGATGTATCCCACGCAAATGTTCGGCTCGAGCGGCCCGACGCGCCAGCTCATCGATCAATACCTGCCCGACCGAGCCGTCATCTGGGAGGACTTTTCCGGACACTCGGTCGCGCTGAATTCCAAAGCGCTGCAGCTCATGGGCATCGACAAGAACACGCCGGATCCGGTGCCGGGGACCTCGTACTTCGTGCGCGACGCGCAGGGCAATCCCACCGGATGGGCCAAGGAGGACCCGTACAGCGACTACCTGCCCAAGCTGTACAAGGCAGTGAAATGGTCGCCGCCGACCCAGGTCACGGCGGACTCGTTGCAACAGACGCTGGATTTTCTGACCAGCCACGGAGTGGTGGCGGTGTTCGACGCTCGCAGCACCGAGGACACTGTGGCGGCGGCAGCGCAATTGGACCGCGCGCGGCGCCTGCATCTGTACTTCGAGGGTGCGATGCTGTTCGAGACGCTCAAAGAACTGCCGGCGCGCCTTGACGAGGCGCAACTCTGGCAGCGCAAGTACGGCGGCAAGCATGTGCGCGTCAACACCATGAAGCTGTTTTTGGACGGCACCAATGAGCTCTCCACCAGCGCCGTGCTGGAGCCCTTTGCGAAGGACCCGAAGAACAGCGGTCAGACGCGACTGACCAAGGATGAACTTCTCACCAGCCTGCTCGCCATCAACGAGCGCGGTCTGGACCTGCACATTCACATGACCGGCGACCGCGCCTTTCGTCTGGCGCTGGATGCGGTCGAGGAAGCGCGCCGCCAGCTGGGCGCGAGCTGGCGCATGCAGGTGACCTTTGCGCATTGCGAGTTGATCTCGGACCAGGATTTCGCGCGGGTCGCGCCGCTGGGCGTGTTCATCAACTGGACGCCGCACTGGTCCGGCGGCTATTTCCAGGGTTCGCAGGAAACCCTGGGCATGAAGCGCTACGACAATATGTATCGCGTGCAGCCCATCATATCCACCGGCGGCCGGGTGACCTTCAGCAGCGACACCACCACGCTGTACGAATGGCCGCGCGCCAATCCCTTCGTCGGCATGCAGATCGCGCATACGCGCTTCGACACCGAAGCGCGCTATCAGGCCTATGGAATGAAGCAGCCTGCCTCGGAAATGCTGCAGCTGAAGGATCTGGTACGCGGCTACACCATCAACGGCGCGCAGCAGCTGCGGCTGGCGGCGCTGATGGGATCGGTCGAAGTCGGCAAGCTGGCCAACCTCGTTGTCTTGAATCAGAACCTGTTCGAGGTACCGGCCGACAAGATTCAGTTCACCGAGCCCACCGCCGTGGTGTTCGAAGGCCAGGTGGTCAAGGGCGCGCTGTAGCGCTGATGTTCGCTACAGCGTGCTTTTCGGCGGCGCCACGATCGGCGGCCATTCCTGCGACGCGCCCTCGTACAAGCTGACTGTCTTCTCCAAACGCGCTGTGCCGTCGTGCACCGCGATGGTATGCGGCCGCCCCGGTTCGTACCCGGTCCACAGCGACACGCCGGCATACGCGCCGTCCTTGCGCAGCACGTAGTAAGTCATGTCCAGAAACTTCAGGCGCTGCATGTCGCCGCCGTAATTGCGCACGATGCGCTTGAGCGCATCCATGCCCGCGTCGAACGGGCTCATGCCCTTGCGCATGTTCTCCACGATGGTGTGCGCGCCGGCCACCTTGATGTTCTCCTCACCGCTGCCGGTGGCGCCGGCCGAACCGATATCCTGATCCGTGTAACAGCCCGCACCGATGATCGGGGAGTCGCCCAGGCGTCCGGGAATCTTCCATGCCAGTCCGCTGGTGGTGGTGCAGCCCGACATCTCGCCGTGCGCGTTCAACGCCGAGCAATGGATGGTGCCGGTGGGCGGAAACAGGACCTTGTGGATGGCGGCCGTGCGCCGCGAGGGTTCTATTCCCAAGTCCTGAGCGGCGGCCTGAAGGCGCTGATAGTATTGGGCTGCGTTGCCGGAATGCAGACGTTCTTTCCAGCCTGGATCCGCAAGCCCCGGACCCCACCAGTCGGAATGCGCTTCCTTCCACAGCAGCCACACCTTGCGCGAGTCTTCGGTAAGCAGGTCCTCACGCTTGAAACCGCGCGCCAGCGCAAAGCGCTCGGCCCCTTCGCCCACCAGCATCACATGCCCGGTGTGCAGCATCACTTCGCGCGCAAGCAGCGAGACATTCTTGATGTTGTGCACGCCGCCGACGGCGCCGGCGCGACGTGACGGTCCGTGCATGCAGCTGGCGTCGAGTTCGACGACTCCTTCTTCGTTGGGCAGCCCACCCAAACCCACGCTGTCATCGTTCGGATCGTCCTCCGGACCGCGCACCACGCGCAGCGCCGCCTCCAGCGTGTCCGCGCCATCGGCCAGCAGCCGATAGCCATCGGCGATGGTCGCAAAGCCGTTGCCGGCGCAAATGATGATGGGCAGCTTGGCCGCGCGCATGCTCTGCTTAAGCGCTATCTGCGATGCGGCGGTTGCGCCGGAGGCAGTGCCACCCAGCGCACCCAGCGCCACCCCGGCAACGAATTCACGACGCGTCATGCTCATGTGAAACTCCTGTGATCCAGCGTCAATGGACGGCGCCCGATCCTTTGACGATCTTGCCGTCCTTCATCACAAAATCGATTTTGCGCAAAGCCTCGATGTCATCCAGCGGGTTGGCCGGCATGGCCACCAGATCCGCGGCCAGTCCCTCGGCCACTCGGCCGCGAACCTTCTCGATGCGCAACAGATCGGCCGCATTGGAGGTCATGGCGCGCAGGATGTCCTGCGGCGCAATGCCCGCCAGCCGCCACACACCGAGGTAGTCGAACATCATGTCGGCGCGGGTGCGGCCTTTCATATCCACCACCACGTCGGTGCCGAACACCAGCTTCACGCCCATCTTGTGCGCGCGCGTCAGCCGGTCGATGATTTTCGGCGCGAGCACCGCTGGCTCGGGCAGGATGCCGCCGGAGGTGCCGACGATGTCCAGGTGCGCGCGCGGAAAATCCGTGCTCACCAGGAAAATGCCCTTGTCCTTCATTTTCTTCAGCTGCGCGTCGGTCAGCTCGAAGCCATGCTCGATGGAATCCACGCCCGCTTCGATGGCATTGTCGGCAGCGTCACCACTGTAAACGTGCACAGCCACCGGGATCCCGGCGTGATGCGCCTCCTCCACGGCGGCGCGGAACTCGTCCAATGAATAATGATAGGCGCTGTTGTCAGCCACCAGCTTGATCACGCCGGCGCCATAGTAGATGTTGGTGCGCACGGCTTTTCGCACCTCGGCCGGGCCGTCGGCGTCGATGTACTCGAAACCCCAGAACGGGCCCACGTGCGGTGGCATATTGCGCGACTGTCCGCCGAAGGGCGCGATGATCTTGCCCGCATCGATGATGGTGGGGCCGATGAACCAGCCCTGCTCGATGGCGCGCCGCACATCCGACATGGCGTACTCGCCGCTGTTGCCCACATCGCGCAGCGTGGTGAAACCCTGCGACAGTAAAGCCTGAGAATTGTGCAGGCCGCGCATTCCGCGGTAGGTGGTGCTTTCATTAAGGTAGAAGGATTCGAACGGCGCATTGCCCTCGATCTCGGTGAGCGTCATGTGTGTGTGCGCGTCCATGAGGCCCGCCGTCACCCATTCACCCGAGAGGTCGATCACTTGTGCGCCTGACGGAATGGGCAGCACCGAGCCGATCGCCTTGATCTTGCCTTGCTCGATGAGAATGACCTGATCCTTGAGGATAGTGCCGCGCGACGGATCGATGACGGTGCCCGCCTTGATGGCAGTGACCTGCGCGACCAGCGGCGCGGTGAACAACAGGCAGATGGCGGCCAACAGCTTCTTCATTATTGCTTCCCCGATTGTGATCAAAAAAGAAAAGGGCCGGCGGACTTTAACATCCGCCGGCCCTTATATTCACACCGAGCCGATCAATTGCAAGCCACTTAGACAGTATGACCCCCGCCGTTCTGGCGGAGGTGGTGAAAAAAGGATGAAGAGTCTGCCTCCTGTCGTATCGTGGGTTGCGCACCATGGGGGTGTTCCGAGCCA
>JANXOV010000037.1 GCA_025357635.1 Pseudomonadota bacterium | reverse complement strand
TGCCGGGGATGGTGATCGTCGCAGACGGCAGCGATGCCGCCACCAGGCGCCTGGCACGCGTGCTGGTCAACGACAGCGGGTCGGGCGTGATGCGGCATGCGGATGCCGGCTACCCCATCGCCATTGCCTGCGCACGCGAACAAGGTTTGAATCTGCCCATGATCACGCAGGAGTGACGTCATGACCCACCGCCTCACACTGCATTCGCTGCGCCGCATCTATGAACATCCAGCCACGCTGCCGCTGGATGAGGCCGATCGCGAACGCGTCGCCGCATCCTGCGGTCTGGTCGACCGGATCGTGGCCAAGGGCGATGCCGCCTACGGAATCAACACGGGTTTCGGGCTGCTGGCGCAGACGCGCATTCCGAATGAGGATCTGGAAACGCTGCAGCGTAATCTGCTGCTCTCGCATGCCGCCGGCGTGGGCGACCCGCTCCCCGATGCCGTCGTGCGGCTGACGCTCGCGCTGAAAATCAATTCACTCGCCCGCGGCTATTCCGGCATCAGCCTCGCCGTCGTCGATGCGCTGAATCAACTGCTGACCCACGAGGTGTATCCGCTGATTCCCTCGCAAGGCTCGGTCGGCGCATCCGGAGACCTCGCGCCTCTGGCGCACATGAGCGCCGTCCTGCTGGGCGTGGGCAAGGTTCGCCACCGCGGCCACACCCTCAGTGCCGCGCAGGGACTGCAAGCGGCGGGGCTTGCGCCCATGAGGCTGCGTCCCAAGGAAGGTCTGGCCTTGATCAACGGCACGCAGGTGTCCACCGCACTGGCGCTGGCGGGGCTGTTCGCAGCGGAAGACGTTTTTGCCGCGGCGATGGTTGCCGGTGCGATGTCGGTCGATGCGCTCAAGGGCAGCGATGCGCCTTTCGATGATCGCATCCATCAAGTGCGCGGCCAGCCAGGACAGATCGACGTGGCCAAGGCCTACCGCGCGCTGCTGCACGGCAGCCAGATTCGCGCCTCGCATCTGGCCTGCACGCGCGTTCAGGATCCGTATTCCTTCCGCTGTCAGCCGCAGGTCATGGGCGCCTGCCTGGACCTGATCCGGCACTGCGCGCGCACGCTGGTCATCGAAGCCAATGCCGTGACCGACAACCCCTTGCTGTTTCTGGACAGCGGCGAGGTTTTGTCGGGCGGCAACTTTCACGCTGAGCCTGTGGCCTTCGCGGCCGATACGCTGGCGCTGGCCTTCGCCGAAATCGGCAGCCTGTCGGAGCGCCGCGTGGCGGTGCTGGTGGACCCGAAGATGAGCGGACTGCCGGCATTCCTCGTGCAGAACAGCGGCCTGAACTCCGGCTTCATGATCGCGCAGGTCACCGCGGCGGCCCTGGTGTCGGAGAACAAGACGCTGGCGGCGCCAGCGAGTGTGGATTCCATCCCCACGTCCGCCAATCAGGAGGACCACGTGAGCATGGCGACGCATGCGGCGCGCCGGCTGCACCGCATGGCCGACAATGCCGCCGCCGTCATCGGCATCGAATTGCTCGCCGCCGCGCAGGGCATCGACTTTCATCGGCCAGCCAGGTCATCCAACACCCTCGAGCAGATTCATGGCGTGATCCGCAACACCGTCGCGCACTATGACGCGGACCGGTATTTTTCCCCCGACATCGAAACCGCGCAGTCCTGGGTGAGCGGCGCACGCTTCGTCGAACCCGCGGCGCATCTGCTGCCCTCGCGCGCCACGTGAGCATGCCGGTTTTCACGCATGAGCGCGGCGCCTCCGCGCTGCTGATCAGCTTTGCGCATTCCGGCACGGACATTCCGGAAGACTTGCGCGAACGGCTGACGCCGGCGGCCCTGCAGGTGCCAGACACCGACTGGCATGTGCCGCAGCTGTACGCGTTCTACCGCGACATCGGCGCCTCTGTCCTCATCGCGCAGCATTCGCGCTATGTCGTGGATTTGAACCGGCCACCCGACGGCGCACCGCTGTATCCGGGTCAGGCCGAGACCAGTGTCTGTCCGACGCGCAGCTTCGCCGATGAGGCGCTGTACCGGCCGGGACAGGAACCCTCGCCGGCGGAACTCGAGCATCGCCTGCGCGACTACTGGATGCCCTATCACCAGAAGCTCGCCCAGGAAATCGATGCCATCCGAACCCAGCATGGGCATTGCGTCCTTTGGGACGCGCATTCCATCCGCTCGCAGGTGCCGCTGTTTTTCGACGGCACGCTGCCGGACTTGAACGTCGGCACTGCAGGCGAGCGCAGCTGCTCGCGCGCCCTGTCGCAGCGGGTCATGAGTGAATTGCAGTCGCAGACGCGGTTTTCTTCGATTCTCAACGGCCGCTTCAAGGGCGGCTACATCACCCGCCACTACGGCCGCCCCGCGCGCGGCGTCAACGCGGTTCAGCTGGAGATCGCGCAGCGCGCCTATCTGTCGGAGAGCGCACCACAACGCTTCGACGCGGCGCTCGCCGCCGATCTGCAGCGCCTGTTGCATGGCCTGCTCGCGGCTGTGATAAAAGTATGAGATGAAGAGCCGTTTGACCCTGTTCGTGGTGCTGGCCATGCTCACTGGCCCGTTGTTTGGTTTGTTCCTGCATTGGTGGCTGGGACCGGGCGCCGCCGCCGACAACACCGCGGCCAACCTGTCGCTGGTGACCACCGCCTTCTTGCATCTGATCAAGATGATCATCGCACCGCTGGTGTTTTCAACGCTCACCGTGGGCGTTGCGCGCATGGAAGACACCTCTTCCATTGCCCGGGTCGGCGGCAAAACCCTGGGATGGTTCATCTTCGCCTCCATGGTGTCCATGACCATCGGCGTGATCATGGTGCAGCTGTTTCAGCCGGGCGTGGGTCTGCCGCAGCCCGCTTCGGTCGCAACCGCGCTGCCGGTGGCGGCATCGCCGCAGCTCAAGGACATCATCGATCACATTATTCCCACCTCCATCGTGCAAGCCATGGCGAACAACGAGATCCTGCAGATCGTCGTGTTCTCCGTGTTGTTCGGCATCGCCGCTGCGGGCCTGGGCAAGCGCGTCAGCGCGCTGATCGACTGGATCGATCAGGTGTCGCTGGTGATGCTGCAGATCACCGGCTACGTCATGGCGCTGGCGCCGATCGCGGTATTCGCGGCGCTCGCCGCCACCGTGCTCACGCAGGGCATCGGCGTGCTGCTGATCTACGCCAAGTTCGTCAGCAGTTTCTATCTGGCGCTGCTGGTGCTGTGGGCATTCCTGTCGCTGGCGGCTTTCCTGAGCATCGGACCACGCGTGCTGCAACTACTGAGCGCCATACGCTCCCCCGTGCTCATCGCCTTCTCCACCGCGAGTTCCGAGGCCGCCTACCCGCGCACGCTCGAGCGGCTGGAGACCTTCGGCGTCAGCCGTCGCATCGCTTCGTTCGTATTGCCGCTGGGCTACTCGTTCAATCTCGACGGCTCAATGATGTACTGCGCGTTTGCCGTGCTGTTCATCGCGCAGATCTTTCACATCGACTTCAGCCTGCATCAGCAGATCGTGATGCTGCTCATACTCATGGTGACCAGCAAGGGCATGGCCGCCGTGCCGCGCGCCTCACTCATGGTGATCGCCTCCACGCTCACCTATTTCGGGCTGCCAGAACAAGGTCTCGTGCTGATCATCGCCGTGGATCATCTGCTGGACATGGGCCGCAGCGCCACCAATGTGGTAGGCAATGCGGTGGCCTCGACGCTGGTGGCGAAATGGGAGGGAGAGCTGGCGCCGATGGGGGCGCCCGAGCGCGGCGAACCGCCACCCTGAAAGAACTAGAACCGGGCTATGAAGGCGTGCGCAGCGGCGTGCGCAGCGG
>JANXOV010000119.1 GCA_025357635.1 Pseudomonadota bacterium | reverse complement strand
CATTTCCAATTCGGCCAGACGGGAGCGGTGCACGAGCACGCGGCGCGTCGAGGTGCAGCGCTGCCCAGCAGTTCCGACGGCGCCGAAAACGATGGCCGGCACCGCCAGTTTCAGATTGGCCGTTTCGTCCACGATCAGCGCGTTGTTGCCGCCCAATTCCAGAAGACTCCGGCCCATGCGCTGCGCAACACGCACGCCAACCTGGCGGCCGACGTGGGTGGATCCGGTGAAGGAGATGAGCGCGACTCGCGGGTCATCGACGAAGCGGGTCGCAAGGTCGGTGCCCGCGTCTATGAACATCTGGAAAATCGGCGGCAGTTTCTCCCGCTGCATGACCCGATTGCAGATGTTCTGCACGGCGATTGAACACAGAGCGGTTTTCGGCGAGGGTTTCCACACTGTGACGTTGCCGCAGATCGCAGCGAGAAACGCATTCCACGACCACACCGCGACGGGAAAATTGAATGCGGAGATGACGCCGACCACTCCCAGCGGATGCCAGTGTTCATACATGCGATGCGAGGCCCGCTCCGAATGCATGGTCAGACCATAGAGCATGCGCGACTGGCCGACCGCGAAGTCGGCGATGTCGATCATTTCCTGAACCTCGCCGTCGCCCTCGGCCTTGATCTTGCCGTTCTCCATGGCCACCAGGCTGCCCAAGGCATGCTTGTGTTTGCGCAATTCTTCGGCCATCAGCCGGATCACCTCACCGCGCTTGGGCGCCGGCACGTTGCGCCATTGCGCAGCTGTCTGCGCGGCGCTGGCGAGAATGTGATCGTAGTCGGTGGCGGTGGCGGCGCGCACCTGAGCAATTGTTTCGGCGCTCGACGGATTGATCGAGTCGATCAACGCACCGCCGCTCTGCTGGCTCCAGCCATGCGAACCGGACCAGGCGCCGGCATTGACGTCGCTCAGACCCAGTGATTTGAGGATTTCGTTCATGATCAAGCCCTGGCGTGCTTGCGTTGCGAACCGCCACGTCCCTCGACGACCACCTGCCCGGAAATCTCCTTGCCGGCGCCGCCGGAGTACAGGCGTCCGAAGCGGTTGGCAAGAACATCCGGCAGTCGGAACTTCTCCTGCGGCACGAAGCCCTTGTATTGGCCGGGCCTGGACAATACCTGGTCCATGACGGCCGTGATGCCGGCCGCCGTGGTCACTTGGATGGCCGACCAGAGACGCCCGGCGATGACCTGCGGGTAGACCTTGTTCACATAGTTCTCTTCACGCAATTCGCCGTCCTGGGTACCGGTCACCGCGGCATAGACGATGACCACGTCCTGCAACGTCTGCGGAACCGCATTTTCCAGAATTCGCTTCAGCGTGGCGCGATCGCTGTTGAGCTTCAGATCGTTCATGAGCAGGCGCATCTGTTCGCAGTGGCCCGGATAGCGCATGGTCTTGTAGTTCATGATCTGCGCATCCGCCCCGTAGGTTTCGGCGAGCGAGCCCAGTCCGCCGGAGGTGTTGAATGCCTCATACAGCGTGCCGTCGATCTCGATTTCCTCCAACCCTTCGAGCGGCGCGGCTTCAACGATGCGGCCATCGACGATGGCCTGACATGGATTGCCGTACTCATTGATCAGCCCTTCGGTTGACCAGGTGAGGGAGTACTTCAGCACATTGTTCGGGTGTTGGGGCAGGGCGCCGACGCGCAGCTTGACCGTTCGAACGGCTTCGAAGTGCGTGATCAATTCGTTGGCCGCGATGCTGATGAATCCTGGCGCAAGGCCGCATTGCGGCACGAACGCGGTGCTTGCACCTTCGGCGATCTTGCGCACCTCGCGCGTCACTTCCACATCTTCGGTGAGATCAAAATAGTGGCAGCCCGCGGCGCGCGCCGCGCGGGCGACGCCCACGTTGCAATAAAATGGCAGGCTGGAAATCACCGCATCGACCGGATTCCTGCCCAGGTGCTCGCTCAACGCGGCTTCATTGGAAGCGTCCAGACCAAAGCTTCGCAGACCGGCAATGCCGTGGGCCTTCACCACGGAAGCCGCCGTTGCTGCGCTGACGTCAGCCACATCGACTTGATAGCTTTTGGATTCGGCCAACAGGCCGGATATCAATGCGCCTATTTTTCCGGCGCCCAGGACAAGAACTCGATGCATGGCAGGATCCTCGAATGAATGGAGGCCGCGGGCGTCCTCGCCCAGGCCTGATGGCGCGGCATTTTGCCTACCGTGCGCCGATAACGCCACTGCGGGGGGCAATTGTGCGCTTTGCGCGCCGCGGCCGGTCTGTGTAGCATCGCCGTTATGTCCTCATCACCCGCATCGACCCCCTGGCACCCCGCAAGCTGGCGCAGCCGCCCAGCCACGCAGCAGCCCGCGTACGCGAATCCGAACGAATTGGAGCAGGTCATCGCCTCCCTGGCTAGGCTGCCGCCGCTGGTGGTTTCCTGGGAGATCGAGGCGTTGAGAGAGCAGCTGGCGCAGGCGCAGCGTGGCGAGCGCTTTCTGCTGCAAGGTGGCGATTGCGCCGAGAGTTTCGAGGATTGCGAATCGGACCGGATCGCAAAAAAACTTAAAGTGCTGTTGCAGATGAGCCTGGTTCTGCTGCAGGGCCTGCGCCGCCCCGTGATCCGCATCGGTCGGTTCGCGGGTCAGTATGCCAAGCCGCGCTCGACCGACACGGAGACCCGCGAGGGAATCACGCTGCCCAGCTACCGCGGCGACAACGTCAATCGGCCGGGCTTCACGGCCGCCGAACGCGAACCGGACCCAAAGCTGCTGCTGCGCGGCTACGAACGGGCGGCGCTGACATTGAACTTCATCCGCTCTCTCATCGACGGCGGATTCACCGACCTGCACCACCCCGAGTACTGGGACCTTGCGTTCCTAAAGCACTCGCCGCTGCAGAAGGCGTATCAGAAGATCGTGGATTCCATTGCAGAGTCGCTGGATTTTTTTGAATCCATGAGCGGTCTGCGAGTGCATGATGCCAATCGCGTGGATTTTTTCACCAGCCATGAAGGACTGCATCTGCTGTCCGAACAGGCGCAAACCCGCTACATCGAGCGCAAGGAAAAGTGGTACAACCTTTCCACCCATATGCCCTGGGTCGGCATGCGCACCGCCAATCTGGACGGCGCGCACATCGAATATTTCCGCGGCATCGCCAATCCGATCGGCGTCAAGGTGGGCGCGGGCATGAACGAGGAGTGGCTGCAGGGGCTGGTGCAGATTTTAAACCCCCAGAACCAGCCCGGCCGGCTGACCCTGATTCATCGCTTCGGCGCGAAAGACATCGAGCGACGGTTGCCGGAATTGATTCAAGCGGTGCGTGCCACTGGATCGCAAGTGCTGTGGATTTGCGATCCCATGCATGGCAATACGGAGACGACGGCAGGGGGCATCAAGACGCGGCGATTCGACAAGATTCTCGCCGAGGTCGAAGCCTCGTTCAGGATTCACGAGGAATGCGGCTCGCAGCTGGGCGGCGTACACATCGAACTGACGGGTGACGATGTCACTGAATGCATGGGAGGGGCTCGTGGTCTGGCCGAATCGGATCTGGCTCGCGCCTACCGGTCGCAGGTGGACCCGCGGCTCAATGCCGAGCAGGCGCTGGAGCTGGCCATGTTGATTGCACGTCGCTCAAGTGGAAAGTCAGCAAGAATAAATCGCGTTTAAACATGCGCTTATACCACTAATTTAATCTATTTTATAGAAATAATTTAGTAAATGTTGAGTTAAAGCCGGCTTGCCTGGGGCCGGTCAGGTGCTATTCTTTCGCGCGAAGCAGACGCGCGAAGCAGACGCGCGTAGCAGATGGGTCTCCTCGCACCGAAGAGTCCGCTTCACTAGAGCACTGGCGTAAGGCCAGATCTGTTTCCACCAGCGAGGTAGACGTGACTCCACCGGCAGCCAGCCAACCATCCACTGCGCCCTCGGGCCTGGCCATCCTGGGCGCGGGCTCGCCCGCCTGCGATCAAATCCTGAACGCCGGTGCGCAGCAGCTTCTCGTGGACCTGCACCGCCGTTTCGCCGCGCGCGTCACCGACTTGCTGCAGCGGCGCGAACTGCGACGCCGTGAACTGGCCGCCGGCGCGTTGCCGGATTTCCTGCCGCAAACCCTCGCTGTTCGCGAAGGCAGCTGGAAGGTGGCGCCGATTCCGCAGGACCTGCTGGACCGGCGCGTCGAAATCACCGGCCCCACCGATCGCAAAATGATCATCAACGCCCTGAATTCCGGCGCCAAGGTGTTCATGGCTGATTGTGAGGACTCGCTCACGCCGTCGTGGGCGAATGTGATCGACGGGCAGATCAATCTTCGCGATGCGGTCAACAAGAGCATTTCCCTGACCACGCCCGAAGGCAAGTCCTACCGTCTGCAGGACCGGGTTGCCACCTTGATCGTGCGGCCGCGAGGCTGGCACTTGTATGAAAAACACCTGCAGGTCGACGGCGCGCAGATCCCCGGTGCCTTCGTCGATTTCGGCCTGTACTTGTTCCACAACGCCCGGGCGCTGCGCCAGCACCACACGGGCCCGTACTTCTATCTTCCCAAGACCGAGAGCCACCTGGAGAGCCGCTTGTGGGCCGAGGTGTTCGCTTTTTCCGAAGAACAACTGAACCTGCCGCACGGGACGATCAAGGCAACGGTGCTGATCGAGACCATCCTGGCGGCCTTTGAAATGGATGAGATCCTCTACGAACTGCGCGAGTACATCGTCGGTCTGAACTGTGGTCGCTGGGACTACATCTTCAGCTTCATCAAGAAGTTCGCGCATCGGCCCGATTTCGTGCTGCCCGAGCGGCAGCAAGTCACCATGACCACGCATTTCTTGAGGTCCTATTCGAAGCTGCTGATCAAGACCTGTCACCGCCGGGGCGCATTCGCCATGGGTGGCATGGCCGCGCAGATCCCGATCAAAAACGACGTTCAAGCCAATGAGCAGGCCATGGCCAAGGTGCGCGCCGACAAGGAGCGCGAAGCCAGCGACGGGCATGATGGCACCTGGGTGGCGCACCCGGCGCTGGTGCCCGTCGCGCAGGAGATCTTCGACCGGGTGATGCCGCAGCCCAATCAACTGCAGCGAGATCCCGGTGATCAGCGCTTCACGGCGGCGGACCTTCTGGCGATTCCGGAAGGCACCATTACCGAAGCCGGACTGCGCAACAACATCGAAGTCAGCCTGCGCTACATGGCGGCATGGCTCACCGGCCTTGGCTGTGTCCCGATCAATAACCTGATGGAAGATGCGGCCACGGCGGAGATCGCGCGCGCGCAGGTCTGGCAGTGGATCCGCCATCCCAAGGGAGTGCTGGTCGATGGCCGGCGCATCACGCTGGCGATGTTCCGCAAAATTCTGTCCGAGGAGCTGGCGCAGATCGGCGCGCAGTATGATGCCGCTGCGTTCGGGGCCGGCAAGTTCGAAGCGGCCGCCAGACTTCTGGATGAAATCACCGCCGGCGCCGAGTTTTCCGAATTCCTGACGCTGGTTGCGTACAGGCAAATTAGTTGATTAACCCTAGGAGACGTTGATGTCGAAGTCCGCTGCTGAACTGAAGAAAGAGTGGGAAACCAGTCCGCGATGGAAGGGGACCGCTCGTGCCTACAAAGCAGAGGATGTGGTGCGTCTGCGCGGAACCGTAGCGGTCGAACACTCGCTCGCCCGGCTCGGCGCGGAGAAGCTCTGGCGCTATGTGAACGAGAAGCCTTTTGTGAACGCGTTGGGCGCCTTGACGGGCAATCAGGCCATGCAACAGGTCAAAGCGGGCTTGGACGCCATCTACCTGTCCGGATGGCAGGTGGCAGGCGATGCCAACCTCGCCGGTGAGATGTATCCCGACCAGTCACTGTACCCCGCAAACTCCGTTCCTGAGGTCATTCGCAAAATCAACAATACGCTGCTGCGCGCCGACCAATTGCATCATGCGGAAGGCAATGATTCGATCGATTGGCTCAAGCCCATCGTCGCGGATGCCGAAGCGGGATTTGGCGGCGTGTTGAATGCCTTTGAACTGATGAAGAGCATGATCGATGCCGGCGCGGCCGGTGTGCATTTCGAGGACCAGTTATCCTCGGCCAAGAAATGCGGCCATATGGGCGGCAAGGTGCTGGTTCCCACGGCCGAAGCCGTCAACAAGCTCATCGCCGCGCGGCTTGCTGCCGACGTGTGCGCGGTGCCCACGGTGCTGATCGCACGCACCGATGCCGAGTCAGCCAATTTGCTGACCGCCGACGTGGACGAGCGCGACCTGCCGTTTATCCAGTCCAAGCAGCGCACCGCCGAAGGGTTCTTCTACGTCAATGCCGGCATCGAGCAGGCGATAGCACGTGGCCTGGCGTACGCGCCGCATTGCGACCTGCTGTGGTGCGAAACCGGCGTGCCGGACATCGAAGAAGCCCGGCATTTCGCCGAAGGCATTCACAAGCAGTTTCCCGGCAAGCTGCTGGCCTACAACTGCTCGCCGTCGTTCAACTGGAAAAAGAGGCTCTCCGATGAGCAGATCGGCAAGTTCCAGCGAGAACTGGGCGCCATGGGATACAAATTCCAATTCGTGACTCTGGCCGGCTTCCACGCATTGAACTATTCAATGTTCCAGCTTGCCAAAGGCTACAAGCAATCCCAGATGACCGCCTATGTTGCGTTGCAGCAGGCGGAGTTCGACTCCGAAAAAGATGGATACACGGCGACCAAGCATCAGCGTGAGGTCGGCGCGGGCTATTTTGACGATGTCACCCAGACCGTCACAGCGGGAACCTCGTCAATCACCGCGTTGAAAGGATCTACGGAGGAAGCGCAGTTTCAAAAAGCGCACGGCTAGTACACAGGTCGGTGTTCGGTTGCGCTCGGGTTAGTCCAAGTCCAGCGCGATCAACGGCGGGCTACGCGAACATTCGCGTAGCCCGTTTTTTATTGCCGCCATCAGTATGAACAGCCGTTTCGATCCCGAATGCCGCCGCTGCCCGCGGCTCGCCTCATTCCTCGACAGCGTCAAGGCGCAGCACCCGGACTACCATTGCCGGCCGGTCCCCGCGTTCGGAGCCACTGCTGCCCGACTCCTGATCGTGGGCCTTGCGCCGGGGTTGCATGGCGCAAACCGAACGGGACGCCCATTCACGGGTGACTTCGCCGGCATCCTGCTATACGAAACGCTGCATCGCCTGTCATTGGCAAGCCGGCCAATTTCCGTTGCCGCGGATGATGGGCTGCAGCTTCACGCGGTCCGCATCACCAATGCGGTGAAATGCCTGCCGCCGGCGAACAAACCGGAGAATTCCGAAATCGCCACGTGCAACTCGTATCTAAAGGCAGAATTGGCGGATTTCACCACGGGTCGCGTCATTCTTGCGCTGGGTCTGGTGGCACATGCGGCGGTTCTCAAAGCGCTCTCGCTGCGCGCATCGGCTCACAAGTTCGCCCATGGCGCGGAGCATGCCCTTGGGGACGGACGCATCCTGGTGGATTCGTACCATTGCAGCCGCTACAACACCCAGACTCGGCGCCTGACTGCGGCGATGTTCGAATCAATCATGGCGCGCGCGCTCAAATTGAGTTGATATTTAACGATGAGTGAAGCAGCGGCGGCATTCGATTCCAAGTCCTTCGTCGATTCACTGCCCGGCAAGCCCGGTGTGTATCGGATGATCGACGCCTCCGGAGAAGTGATCTACGTCGGCAAGGCGCGCAACCTCAAGAGCCGCGTCTCATCCTATTTTCTACCCAGCAACGTCATCCCGAAAGTGCAGGCTCTGCTGCGTTTGACCGCCAGCATGGACGTCACAATCACGCGTTCGGACACCGAAGCCCTGCTGCTGGAATACAACTTGATCAAGAAGCACCGGCCGCGATTCAACGTGGTGCTGCGCGATGACAAGAGCTTTCCGTATCTGCGCCTGAGCACCAGCCAGGAGTTTCCGCGTCTGACGCTGTATCGCGGCTCGCGCAAGGAACCCGGCCGGTATTTCGGACCGTATCCGTCCGCCGGCGCCGTGCGCCAGACCCTGCATGAGTTGCAGAAGCTGTTCCGATTGCGCAACTGCGAGGACACGTATTTCGCCAACCGCTCACGCCCGTGCCTGCAGTATCAGATTCAGCGCTGCACAGCGCCCTGCGTCGGACTGATCTCGCGCGAAGACTACGCTCGAGATGTCGACATCACCGTCAAAGTTCTCGAAGGCCGCAGCCAGGAAGTGAACCTTGAATTGGGCAGACACATGGACGAGGCCGCGCAATCGCTGGAATTTGAAAAGGCCGCGCGCATCCGCGACCAACTGGCAAGTCTCAAGGCCGTGCAGGCGCAGCAGGCCATAACCTCCGAGGAACGGCACGACGCCGACATCGTTGCCGTTGCCTCGGCCGGCGGCGAATGCGCGGTTGCGCTGATGTTTGTGCGCGCCGGTCACAGTCTGGGCAGCACCTCCTTCTTTCCCTCGGCTGCGTTCGCGGAGGGCCCCGAAGTGCTGGCCGCATTCTTGTCGCAGTACTATCTGGAGCGCGACGCGCCCGCGGAAATCATTGTCGAGTTTGCACTGGAGGAGGCTGCGCTGCTCGAGGCCGCATTCAGCGAGCGTTCGGGACACAAGGTGCGCATCGCCACCGCCGTACGCGGCATCCGCCTGCGCTGGCTGCAGATGACGCAGACCAACGCTGCCGAAGCGCTGAAAATGCGTGCGCTGGCAAAGTCCAATATCGAGGAATCTCTTGAAGACCTGCGTGCAGCGCTGAATATGGAAAAAACGCCGCAACGGCTGGAGTGCTTTGACATCAGCCATACGGGGGGGACCGACACGGTTGCCTCATGCGTGGTGTTCGGTCCGGAAGGTCCCCTGAAATCCGATTACCGCCGATTTAACATTTCCGATATCGAGCCCGGCGATGACTACGCCGCCATGTTTCAGGCGTTGATGCGGCGCTACAAGCGCATACGAGAGGGCGAAATTGCCGCACCCGACGTGCTGCTCATCGATGGCGGCAAAGGCCAGTTGGCGCAGGCGAAGGCGGTGCTGAATGAACTGCAGGTGCACGGCATGCTGATTGCGGGCGTCGCAAAGGGCGCCGATCGCAGGCCGGGGCAGGAACGGCTTTTCTTGTTGGACCGGGATACCCCGATTATACTGGCCTCTGATTCGCGCGCGTTGCATCTCATCCAGCGTATTCGCGATGAGGCGCATCGTTTTGCAATCTCTGGTCACCGCCGCAAACGTGCAAAGCGGCACAACCAGTCGATTTTGGAAACGATTCCCGGACTGGGTCCGGTGAAGCGGCGTGAACTGCTGAAGCAATTCGGCGGAATGCAGGGAATCCTGCGGGCGGGAATTCACGACTTGTCGGGAATTCGCGGTGTGGGATCGGAGCTTGCAAAAGTGATCTATGAACATCTCCACCCGGGCAGCTGACGTCAAATCGCCAATCAACCTGCCCAATGCACTGACGTGGCTGCGCATCGTCATGGTGCCGGCGATCATCCTGCTGTTCTATCTGCCCTACGCCTGGGCGGATCCGGCTGCCTGCGCCGGCTTTGCCTTCGCCGGCATCACCGACACCCTGGACGGGTACTTCGCGAGAAAACTGCAGCTGACCTCGAGGCTTGGCGCCTTCCTGGACCCCGTGGCCGACAAATTGATCGTCGCGGCCGCGCTGGTGCTGATCGTGAGCAAAGACCCGCGCTGGTTCGTCGTCATCATGGCGGTGGTCATCATCGGCCGCGAGATCGCGGTTTCAGCCTTGCGCGAGTGGATGGCGGAAATCGGCGCTCGCGGCCGGATTGCCGTCTCCGGATGGGGGAAGATCAAGACCATCGTGCAAATCGTCGGCCTGTCCATGATGCTGTACCGCCAGGACTTGTTCGGGTTGCCGGTCTACCGGATGGGCCTGGCGCTCAGCGTGGTCGCCATGGTCCTTACCCTATGGTCCATGAACTTGTACTTGCGCGCCGCATGGCCGGAATTGCGGGGCAGTTCAAGGCTTTAGCCGTGAATTCCGACCTGTTCTTCTTGACTCCGCCGGCCGCGGCCCTACAATTGCGGCTCGCTTGAAGGGCGGGAATAGCTCAGTTGGTAGAGCGCAACCTTGCCAAGGTTGAGGTCGGGAGTTCGAGCCTCCTTTCCCGCTCCATTTATTTCGAAGACCCGGCTAGGTGGCAGAGTGGTCATGCAGCGGCCTGCAAAGCCGCGTACGCCGGTTCGATCCCGACCCTAGCCTCCACATTCACATCGAACCGGCCCTCGTGGCGGAATTGGTAGACGCAACGGACTTAAAATCCGTCGGTTAACAGCCATCCCGGTTCGAGTCCGGGCGGGGGCACCAGCCTAGAAAAATAGAGTTTTTCGGCAATTTCTCTGAACGGCGGCCTACCTCAAAAACACCGCTGAGTTGCATCCGAGTTGCATTTTGGTCAAATCAGCGCGCATAGTCGGTGTGTGCGAGGGTTTACGTGCGTGTACGTGATCGCACTTTCACGAAGCGGCCAAGGTCGGCGTTGGTGCGCCGACGATGGCCTAGCCACATCAGCAATACAGGTGCCGCCATGGATACCGAAGAGTTTACTCAACCGCGCCGCAAATCCGTTCCCAATTGCCGACGCGACCGCAAATCCGCTCCAAACGTCCGAGAGCGCCGGAACCAAAATGGCTCGG
>JANXOV010000026.1 GCA_025357635.1 Pseudomonadota bacterium | reverse complement strand
TCTGGACGGCCACGGTCCAGGGCATCGTCCAAAAGATTGCCCGCGCCCGAGCGAAGCTCGAGCAGATCAAACCCGGCTCGACTTTGCCTCGCGGGAAGAAGGTCGCTTGAATGCATAGCTATTTAAGCGACACTACACTAGCGATGTCCAGGATCGGCCGCTCGTCCGACAGTCTTATCCGTTTGCTCATAGCCCACCTCCCAACTTTCGGCGTTCCGCAGGATCAGGCCCTTGATGCGGTCACGATGCACGGTGAGCGCCTGGAGCAAACCGCGAAGGTCGCCGATGCTCGGGCCACTCGACATGCTGCCTCGATTCACCGCATGGGCAATCTGGTTAAGGTTGCGACCGATGGCCGAAAGTTCCGCGGTGGCCGCTTTTAATGCATCCAGTTCGGCGTTGGGGATGGGTGTCAGGTGGTGCAGGTGGGATCGAACGAGCGCCGCCACGTAAGCACTTGTGTGCATGGATCGAGCGCAAGCTCGATCACGCAACAGCCGGTGATCGTCAGGCCGCAAACGAATGGCGATGCGCAGGTCTTTCGGCAACGTGGCAGCAGGAATCAGCGCGTCCTCGGACAGGCCATCATTCGCTCGAACCAGCGAATGGATCACCTGACGCAAGTACGCCGACTCTGACATTCCTTGCGCGCGCGCCAAATCGGTGAAGCGGCGCTTCACCTCCGGTGTGATCCAACTCATCACGTGCACGCCCTTGTTCATGGGTCCGCTTTGAGTCAGTCAATCACCGATTGACTATCCTGCAATACCTCGGAAACGACAGCCGATGTCATCACGATGAACCCGAATTGGGCGCGGAAATGGACACTGAACCGACGTAGAAGTGCGATGCCACAATCACCTCCTGACCTTGGATGTGTCTCCCTCAGGACGGGAAACGGGAAAAATAGCGACGATGCCACTCAACGCATTTGCCCCCGACACCCCGCACTGGCAAACTGCGTTGCCGAGCGCCCGTAGCTCAGCTGGATAGAGCACTGCGCTTCGAACGCAGTGGTCGGGAGTTCGAATCTCTCCGGGCGCACCAATTTTCAAAATCATGCTACGCGGCCGCCTGACGATCAGCCCTGGGATCGTTGGCAACCGAGGGAGCTTCAACCAGAAGCCCATCCGCGACCAACCCGCCCAAATGCTGGTTGATGGCGGTCAGCATCGTGCGATGCCGTCTCACGCGCTCATCGATGTACCGGTCCGTCACCGTCGATTGGGTGTGCCCGAGTAGTTCTGCGATATCCGACTTGGGGAACCCCAGCTCCTCAGCCGCGCTGGCAACGTTGTGACGGAGCTGGTGAAGGTTGAACCGCACGCCGGAATGCTTGCGAAGCCGAAGGGTAACGGCCCGTTCTTCCTCCATATGCCCTGACTTGGATGTCATGGAGGGAAAGAGCCACGTCTCCGCATCGCCGTAATACGGGGCGACACGTTCAATCTCATCGAAAATGGCCTCGATCTCAGGAGTAATTGGTATGACGAAGGCCATGTGCTCCAAGTGCCGCTTGCGCCACCTCACCTTGCTCCTCTCGGTGCTGGCTGGGATCACGATGCGGTCCTTCTGGATGAACTCGATCTTGCAGTTCACCGCGATTCCCACGCGAATGCCGGTGGCCAGCAGAAACCTCAACAGCAGCGGGTGCAATTCGTTGTCCGGGTACGTCGGGAAACTGCCGGCGAGCTCGCGAAGCATGGAGGCGGGGAGACCTTTGACCCGCTGCGGTTGGGGAATGAGGTCGTCCACGAGGGCCGCGGTCGGGCAGGCGGGCACCAGCACGCCACCTCGTTGCAGGCGAGCCTGGTGTTTGATGACCCAATAGCGATAAACCCTACCAAATCCCTCCACGACGTCGTGGGAGACCTTGATGCCGCTGAAATACCCTTCTGGCGCTAGAAGTAAACGCTGCTCTGGGCCGAACTTACGGGTCCGCGCAGCATAGACCGCGGAGCGAGCTTTGCACTTAGCCAGAACGCGGTGATATCGCTCCTGGAGCATCGGCGCATCGATGGCCAGTACAGGAGTCTTCATCCAGTCCGAGAGATGACGGGTCAGGGTGGACGACAATTGAGACTTGCTGACTGGCGCGCAATTGCGATTGTCGAGGTAATAAGTCAATGCGTCGCGCAGTGAGGTATTGGCCAGGGCGGCGATTTCCTGCTTCGCCAGCTGCTCGGCAGCCAACGCCTGATCATCACGGAGCTCGCGCGACTCAACTCGGATACGTTCGCCTTGTGCGCGGGCGTCAGCCAGCTTGATCCGTTCCACATCACCCAGGGCACGGAAATACGACGTCCAGCGGGCGGTCCTCGCATTTTTGCGTGAGCCGCATTGAATCCATTTGCGCCTTCCCGTCTGAAAGACCTGCATACCAAACCCACCGCCTTCCCACAGGTAATGCCAGCCGCGTCCCTTCGGATCCAGCGCTGGTTCATACTTCAGTTTTGGAACGTCGCGATCCTGCGTCCATCTGGCCATAACGCCGCTCTACAAATAAATTACAAATAAAAGCCCCCGTTGCGTTCTGTCGCAATCTATAGCGAGAATTGCCAAAAGGCCATAAATTAAGGGGTTTGCGACAGTTTGCAACGGAATGCAACATCGCATATCGGAGATTCGAAGCCAGATGCTCTATCCAGCTGAGCTACGGGCGCGCTGGGCGGGCAGTGTGCCAGTGCCGGTCGTTCCTAGCAAATCAACTCCGCGTCGGCATTGATTGCAATGGGCGACCTCGAATGCTTACCATCGGCGATTCAAAATCGCGGAATGGATGCAATGCGCAACAAAAATGTCGTTCTTGGCCTCCTGCTTTCTGCTGCAGCTCTTCTTCAGAATGCGCGGGCGGAGGCGCCTCCCACGGGCAAACTACCCGATGACGTAAGGCCGCTGGCCTACGCGCTGCACCTGAAAATCGATCCGCACGCGGACCGTTTTAGTGGTGAAGTACGCATCCGTTTGCGGCTGACCAAGCCGACCGATCATCTGTGGCTGCATGCGAGCGAGATACAGATCAGCAAGATGGTTCTCATCGACGCATCGGGCAAGACGCATGAGGCGACGCTCACGCAACGCGACCCATCGGGCGTTGCCGAGGTGGCGATCGGCGGCGTCATCGCCGCGCAGGATGCTGAACTCGCCATCGAATACAACGCGGCGTTCAACGCGAAGCTGCAGGGCTTGTACAAGGTCCAGGTCGGTCACGATCCTTACGCGGTGACGCAGATGGAGCCGACCGCAGCACGGTATGCGTTTCCGTGCTTTGACGAACCGCGATTCAAGACGCCCTTCGATATCACTCTGCAGGTGCCCAAGGACTTGGTGGGCGTCGCCAATACGCTGCAGATCAGCGAGCAGCTGTCTGCCGACGGCAAATGGAAGACGCTGAAGTTCGCCAGGACCAGGCCGTTGCCCACCTACCTCGTGGCCTACGCAGTGGGGCCTTGGGATGTGGTCGCCGGTCCGGTCATTCCTGCCAATGCGGTGCGCAAGGAGCCTGTGCAGTTGCGGGCCATCGGACCGCGCGGCACCGGTCCGCAGTTTCGCTGGGTACTCGAGCAGACTCCCGCGGTCGTGAAGTACTTTGAGTTGTACACGCAGCAGCCCTACCCGTTCGGAAAGCTGGATCTGCTGGGCGCCCCTGATTTCAGCGCCGGCGCAATGGAAAACGCCGGCTTGATCGTGTATCGGGATGCGCTGCTGCGAACCGATGACAAGTCATCGGCTAGAACCTACCGCACGATTTTCGATGTCAATGCCCATGAAATTGCGCATCAATGGTTCGGGGATCTGGTCACGGTGCCGTGGTGGGACGACATCTGGCTGAACGAATCGTTTGCGACCTGGGCGCAGGGCAAGGCCACGGTGGATCTGAAGCCGGAGTATCGGGGCGATCTGGCGCGGCTGGAAGGAACGCTCGATGCGATGCAAAGCGACAGCCTGCTGTCGGCACGCCAGATCCGTCAGCCCATCCTCAGCAACGGCGACATCGAGACGGCGTTTGACGGCATCACGTATCAGAAGGGCGCGGCGGTGCTGCGTATGTTCGAACAGTGGCTGGGCGAAACCACCTACCGCGCGGCAATGCGGGACTATCTCGCCCGGCATGCATTCGGCAGCGGCGATTCGAATGCCTTGATCGATACCATCGCCAAGGTGAGTGGCAAGGGTGCCACGCTGAAAGAGGCGATGCGCAGCTTTCTGGATCAGCCGGGCATACCGCTGGTGCATGCGGCGCTGCATTGTGAGAACACGAGGGCGACATTGTCCCTGAGCCAGTCGCGCTATCTGCCTTTCGGAGTGAATGCACAGGAAGCGCGCCAATGGACGCTGCCCGTATGCGTGCGCTTCGATCGTGGAGGCCGGTCTGCGAGGCAGTGCTTTCTGCTTGACCGGCGCGAGCGTAGCTTCAAGGTTGCGGGCGGTTGTGCCGATTCGTATCTGCCCAACGCCGATGCCGCCGGGTATTATCGATTCACCATGCCAGACGCCGACGCGGCGGCGCTGCGCAAGCGCGTTTCCGCTCTTTCTCCGGCCGAGCAGATCATCTATGCGGATGACGTATCGAGCGCGTTCAATCAAGGCACGCTGACGCCGGGCGCGTTGCTCGACACCATGCCCTCGACTTCAACGTCCGATCTGCCGCAGGTGGCTGGCGCATTGTTCGGTCAGTTCGACTGGATCCGGCGCTATCTGGCGACGGACGCGACGCGGCCCGCCCTGGATGCGTTCGCGGCAAGACTCTATGCGCCGCGCCTGTCGGCTCTGGGGTTGGATAAGCGGCCGGCCGATTCGGATACGGTCACCCAGCTGCGTTCGCGACTGATCCGCTTCCTCGCGCAAGTTGCGCACGACAAAAGCGTACGGCGCAGCTTGAATGACAAGGCCGCAATCGCACTCGGGCTGGATGGCAGCGGTGTGGTGGATCTGGCGCGTATCGATCCGGATCTGCGCTCGGCGGCGTTGCGGGTGGCAGTGCAGGATGCGGGGGAGCCTGCCTTCAACGCCGTACTGCGCGAACTGCAGACCAATCGCCAGACCGCGGAAAGATATGAGCTGCTGGCTGCACTGGGATCCACACACGATCCGGCGCTGGGCGAGAAGCTGCGCAACTACGGTTTGACCTCGGCGGTGGCGGTGGGGGAGATGCCCTACTTATATTTCAGCCATGCTGGGGAGTCGGAAAACATCGGGCCAACCTGGCGGTGGCTGCAGACGCACTATGACGCCATGGCGGGGCGCGTGCCGGATCAGGCGCAGAGCGAGATCATTTCGCTGGCCGCGGCCGGCCGTTGCAGCCGTGCGGAGTCCGAGGAATTGCGCGCCTGGTTCGCGCCGCGGATCAAATCGATCATCGGCGGCGAGCGGATTCTGGCGCAGTCGCTGGAGACGATCGATCAGTGCGCGGCGCTTCGCGAGCATTTCGCCTCACAGTCACTGGCTCGCGAATAACCCGGCCGTGACATTGATGGCAAATCCGAGAATCGACGCATTGAAGAAGAATGAAATCACCGTGTGAGCGGTCACGATCTTGCGGATCGAGGTGTGCTGCGTGGTCACGTCGGCGGTCTGGCAGGCCGCTGCGATGGTGAATGAGAAGTAGGCGAAATCCCAGAATACCGGCATGTCGCATCGCGGGAAGGCCAGCGGCCGATCATCCGCCTTTGCGCTGTAGAACATGTCCGCGTAGTGCAGCGCGAACATGGTGGGCACCAGCACCCAGGAGTTGATCACGGTGAACGCGGCAAGCGCGACGTGCGCCGGACGCGCATCGGCGGATACTTCCTTGATGGTTGAGAGCAGCGCCACGATGGCGACCAGGCTGAGCAGCGCCGCCACAATCACGACGGCCAGAATCACCGGCGCGCTTTCGTCCTCCTCGATGAAGCGAGAGCAGATCTGCTGCGCCGACAGGCTTTTCATCCACTGGTAAATCAGAAGCAGGAACAGCATGACGCCGCAGTTCCAGCTGAGCAGGGCACGGGACACCAGTGGCCAATGGTGCGGTGAGCCGATGAAGACGGCGATTCCCACGCCCACCGAAACGATGAGACGAATGTGGCCGATGGCGAACCTGTTCATCGGGCGTCGTGTCCTGTATTCCTGAAGTTAAAAAATGTCGAATCGATTCCGATTCTAAGTGATTTGCAGAGACTCTCCGCAATCTTCTACGCGTATCTCGCAAAGAAAATCCGCTCTGCCCGGGTTAAGTTGAAGACCCCGACAAGAACAAGAGAGCGCAGGCAATGAAACGGATGAATTTGCGAACGGGCGTACCCGCGTTGTTTCTATTGGGCGCATTCGCGCTTTGCGGTCCGGAAGCCCGGGCGGTGCCCAGCTTCGCCCGGCAAACCGGCATGGCCTGCGAGGCCTGCCATACGATCTTTCCCGAGCTGAATCACTTCGGCCGTATTTTCAAGGCCAACGGCTACACGCTGGATAACCTGAAGCCGGTGCGCGGCATCACGGCGGCGCGTGAGGAAATGCTCGCGCTCACCGGCCTGCCGCCCATCTCGCTGATGGTTCAGGTCTCGGAGTCCTGGCTAAGCAAGCAGATCCCGGACAGCGCGGGCATCAACGGTCATGCACAAAATGGAACCGTGGCGTTCCCCCAGCAGATCAGTTTATTTTACGCCGGCAAGATTGCGCCGAACGTCGGCGCGTTCATTCAAATGACCTACGGCAATGACAGCGGCACCTTCGGCATCGACAATACCGATTTGCGGTACGCCAACAACATCGTGCTGCCGCGCGATGAAAGCCTGATTTACGGCATCACGCTCAACAACAATCCGACCGTTCAGGATCTTTGGAACAGTACGCCTGCATTTGGCTTCCCGTTTGCGGGGAGCAACTCCAACGTCTCGCCCATTGCCGCCGCGCAGATCGACGGCACGCTGGGCCAGGACGTTGCCGGCATCAGCGTGTATGCGATGTGGAAGGAGTCGCTGTACGGAGAAATCGGTGTCTATCGTTCCGCCAAACAGGGTGCGGCGAATCCCATCACCGGGGCGGCCGGCCCGCTCGATGGCAGCATCTCCAATGTCGTCAAGGGCACCGCCCCGTATTTCCGGCTGGCGTATGAGCATCAATGGGGTCGCAATTCATTGGAGGCTGGTGTCTATGGCGCGAATTTCAAATTGCTGCCGGGGGGCGGTGATCCGGCCGCGCCTACGCTGCAAAGCGGAGTCACCAATCAGTTCAAGGATTTCGCCCAGGACTTTCAGTATCAGTACACCGCCGAGCAGCATTTGTTCACCCTGGCGGGCACTCGCATTCATGAAACCATGCGTCTGGATGCGAGCTTCGCTGCGGGGGACACCGCCTCTGATCGCAATGATCTGACCACTTGGCGTGTCTGGGGAACGTATTACTACCGTCGCAAGATTGGCGGAACCGTGGGCTTTTTCTCCACGACCGGCAGTACAGATGTCGGCCTGTACGCGGCCGGCGCAGCGCCCGGCGTCGTGACCAGTGCGAATGGTCTGCCGGACACCAAGGGCTGGCAGGCGGAGATCAATTACGTCCCCTGGCTCAATACCAAGTTGTCGCTGCAGTACACAGGGTTCAGCAAGTTCAACGGCAGCAAGAACGACTACGACGGTTTTGGGCGAAATGCATCGGATAACAATACGGTGTATGCGCTGGTGTGGTTCGCATATTGATGAGCGACTGCAAAAACGACCCGCGTGGACACTCCAGACCAACAGGAATCTTTGTCATGAAAAGCGTTCTTCACTCGATCGTACTACTAGGTGCAGCACTGGGCGCAAACGGCGTCCGGGCGGATGATGTCAGCGCGGAGATTCGCAGCGCGGCGCGAACGGTCGCGGTCACCACCTGCGCCACCTGCCATGGACCGCAGGGGCGGAGCATCACGCCGAAGTTTCCGAGATTGGCCGGGCAGAACGCGGACTACATCACGGCCCAAATGAAGAATTTCAAATCCCACACCCGGGGCGATGCTGACGCGCTGGCCTATATGTGGGGCATGGCGGCGCCGCTGGATGATGATCTGATCGTGGGCCTTGCCCAGTATTACAGCGCGCAGCGACCCGCGCCGGGCACGATGTCCGATTCGGGTGCCATGGCCCGCGGCCGCGACATTTATGCGCAAGGCGTTGCGACGGACGGCGTTCCTGCCTGTTCGACCTGTCACGGTCCCAGCGGCGCCGGCATCGGCGCCTACCCACGGCTCGCCGGCCAGTCTTCGCAGTATTTGCTCAAACAGCTGCGCGCATTTCACACCAACTTGCGCGATGTCGCGGTGATGCACGGCATCACGACTTCGCTCAGCGTCGACAAGATGCGAGATGTCGCCGACTATCTTGCATCGCTGGGGCCGTAGCGCAGCGTCCAACCCCCACGAATCGCCCGCGTCGCCTGGACGTGCTACACTTTGGCCGGCGTTGCCGGGGGATCACCGAAGACATCAGGTGAGTGCTATTGCTTGCGGGCGGTACTGGGCCGATGACATTATGTAACAGTGTTGCCGCGCGGTGATGACCGCCATCCGGCACGAAACCGGCTGGATTCCGGTGGCCGGAATCTGGACGTTCACCGCATTGGCCGGGCTGGCCGTGGCCTTGAGTTGGATCCCGCCCGCGCTGAGCCCGGTCCTCATTCTCTGGTCGCCCATCGCCACGCAATGCATTGCGCTGCTGCTTCTGAGGGCATTGCTGAAATCTCACGTGCCCGGTTTCCGGCGCCTGGCGTGGCAGCTGGTGATGGGCGCATTGATGTTCGATCTGCTCGCCAATCTGACATGGATCTATCTGAAGCGGGCTTCGATCCCGGTGAATGCCAATTTTGCCGACTCGATTCAGCTTGGCTTTTATCCGATCGCCACCGCCGCCGCCGTGCTGTTCTATAAGGATTTGGGTGGTACGTTTCGCAAGTGGTCGGTCTGGCTGGACATCGTCACACTGAGCTTGGGAATTGGCGCCACATTATGGCTTTTCTTTCTGCGGGCGCGGCTTCCGGAAGTCGCCGATGGATCGCAGGTCATCTGCATTCCCCTCAGCTACGCCGCCGGCAATGGCGTGCTCATGGTGGCCGCCATGCTGGTTGCGACCCGGATCTGCAACTGGCGCGCCGAGCGGGCGCTGCTGATGTTGATAGCGGGCATCTGCATTGCATTCGTAATCGACCTGGGCTGGATCAATGCCGAGAACCGCGACGAATTCGTGTTCGGACCCTGGTTCAATATCTTCGGCACCTGCGTGCCTTATTCGTTGCTGGCGGTGGCCATCTACTTCGAGCGGAAACGCCCGATCGGGCCGCCGCGAGAGCAAGCCGATGCCGGTGGCCGATTGAGTTTTCTTCCCATCCTGTCGATCCTGCTTGCCATCGCTTTGTTGTTCGGTGAAAGGGCGGATCTTCACGGCGTCAGAGGCGCATTCTTGATTGCCTTCGTGGTGGTCGGGGCGATGGTGATCGCCCTGCGTCAGCAGGGCGTGCGCTACGAACTGAGCAGTTTGCAGCGGGCGCTTGCGATGCAGGATGCCGAACTGCGGTTGTCGGAGTTGGTGCGTCGGTCGTCGGATCTCATCGCTGTGGCGGATCCCCAACAACGTTTGACTTTCGTGAGCCCTGCGTCACTTGCGATTCTGGGCGTGGCGCCGGACACGTTGAAGGCTGAACCGGCGGCGCGGCTTTTGGGCGCGAAAAATGAGGGCAGATTGCACGCGTTGCTGAATGAGATTGCCGAGCACCGACTGGCGCACATCGAGATGGAGACGCTCGTTGATTGCGCCGATGGCACGAACCGCATCGTGCGGGTGGTTGGCAGCGATCAGCTTGCCAACCCTGCAATCGGCGGGATCGCATTGACGGTCCGAGACGTGACCGATCAGCGCCGTCTGGAGCGCGAGGTGCTGGACATTGCCGCGCGCGAGCGCGAGCGGCTCTCCAGCGATATTCATGATGGACTGGGGCAGGAACTGACCGGCATCGCGCTGCTGCTGAAGAGCCTGAATGTTCAACGCGAGAGCCAGAGCGGAACGTTGCAGCATTCGGTGCAAACGATCAAGGACCACGTCGAGAATACGATTGAACTTGCGCGCAAGCTTGCCAACGGTCTGTCTCCTCTACAAATCGGGCACGGATCGTTGGACGCCGTGCTTGGAGAGCTTGCCGCACGTGTTGGCGCGCTATTTAAGTTTCGTATCAATTTTCGCCGCCACCCCGGGCACGCGGTAGTCAGCGCGAGTGCAACCGAGCACTTGTATCGCATCGTGCAGGAGGCTTTGAACAATGCGGCGCGTCACAGCAACTGTGGCAGCGTCGACATCGAGCTCAGCAGCGATGAGGGGCGGTTGAACCTGGTCATTTGCGACGACGGAACCGGTCTGCGCGGCGGTGCCGAGCCGACGGCCGGTTTAGGCTTGCGGATGATCGCGCATCGCGCACGCATGATGGGTGGGACGCTGCAACTCGGAAGATCCGCGTCCGGCGGCGCGCGCGTCGCCGTGTCCATTCCCGTTCAGTCTCAGGCTGGGACGCGGGCGCAAGATCACCTTTCGCCGGCCACGGATGTGTGCTGATGGCGGCGATCCCGGCAGATCTGCCGCTCCAATCCGGAAACTCGCGCGCAGGTTCGGTGCCAGCACCGACGCGGGTCGTGTCATGGCTGATGGTCGGCGCATTGTGGCTTTATGCGCTGATCATTGCACTCTGGCTCGCCGCGGGTTGGGGCGGTGCGACGGTCGTTGAATGGATTGGCGCCTGGCACCCGCTGCTTTCGCTAGTCCTGGCGCTGTCATTGATCTTTCCGGTGATTCGAGAGTTGAAGCCGGGCTTTCGGCGCACTGGCTGGCAGTTCGTTTTTTGGGCGACCTTCAGCGATGTGCTGGCGAATTGTTGGTGGGCGTATCTGGATGCTGATCCGACGCGCCACGATAGCGGCTGGAATGACCTGCCTTACATGGTGTACTACCCGCTCGCCGCCGCCGCATTTGCGATGTTCTACCGCGATCTGGGAGGATCGTTCCGGCGGCGTCAAGTCTGGCTGGACGTGATCACGCTGGCGCTGGGGCTCGGCGCCGTACTCTGGCTGTTCTTGCTCGAACCTCAACTGCGGATCAATCCGGACCGCGACGCCAACTTCATCAGCCTGCTCGGACTGGCGGTTGGCGACGGCGTCCTGCTCATCCTGGTGTCGCTGCTGGTGATGCAAGTCTCCGAGTGGAAGGCTGAGCGGGCGCTGTTGTTGTTGATCGCCGCGACGGTCGCCTCATTTACCACCGACCTGGACTGGATAGGCGTCGATGGGGATCACAAGTATTTGTACAATGTCTGGTCCGATCTTGGCGGCTACGGTTTGTATTACGCCCTGCTGGGAACGGCCGCCGTTCTGGAAAGGTTTCATCACAGGCCCGCCGAAATCACGCTTGTGGAGAACAATCGATACAGCTTTCTGCCTATTCTGTCCGTGCTGCTCGCCATCGGAATGCTGTGCGGATACGGCATCGAATTGCGCGACGACGAGGGAATATCGCTCCTGGCCTTCGTCCTGGTCGGGGCGATGTTGGTGGCGACCCGGCAGCAGGGCGTCCGCACCGAGATTCATCGCATGCACGACACGATTGTGCGGCGCGAAGCCCGGAGTCACCTGACCGAACTCATCCGCCGCTCTGCGGATCTGATCGCCGTTGCCGACGCGTGCGGACAGTTGAGTTTCGTCAGTCCGGCCGCGGAGGCGTTGCTTGGCAAGACGGCGGAAAATCTGCAATCCCAGCCTGCGGCACGGCTGCTGGGTGCTGAACACGAAGCGCGTTTACGCGATTTTCTTGGGGAAGTCCGCCAGCAGCATGCGGTGCGCGCAGAAATCGAGCTGGTGGTTGCCGCGGCGGACGGCGCGCCGCGGACTTTGCACGTGTTGGGCAGTGATCAGCTTGGCAACGAGGCGATCGGCGGCATCGTGCTCACGATCTGCGACATCACCGAGCGACGCCGGCTCGAGCGTGAGGTGTTGGAGATTGCAGTGCATGAGCGGGAGAGGCTTGCGAACGATATTCGCGACGGACTCGGGTTGGAACTCGACGGCATCAAGGGATCGGTTTCGCGCCTCAACGGCGTCTGCGGGCAGAGTCCGGGTGCGCCTGATTGCAACGTCGACGGCGTCATCGCGCAGGTCAATCGCAGCATCGATCTTGCGCGCAGGCTGGCCGTCAGTCTGTCACCCTTGCACGTGGCGCGCGGTTCCCTGGAAATCGCCATCGGTCAACTGGCGAAGGAGACCACCCGGCGTTTTGCAGTGAAAGTGAAATTCCAACATGACAACGGGCAGTTCATTGCAGCGACCGAGGCGGATCATCTGTACAGAATTGCGCAGGATGTGTTGGATTGCGCGGCGCGCTCCGGCAATTGCCGCAGAATCCAGATCGATTTGTACGGTGCAGGCGACCGGTTCCTGTTGTCGATCAGCGGTGACGGGTGGGTCGCTGCGCCCGGTGCGGCCGAGGCCGAGCAGGGTTTGCGCATGGCAGAGTATCGCGCGCGCCTGATCGGCGGTACGCTGCGGCGTGAGCGCACGCCCAGAGGTACGTGCGTGGAGGTGTCCGTGCCGTTCAAGGTCTGAATCCAAAAACAGATTGACGTCGAATTGTTGTAAAGTGCTATTGCGACAGCGAGATCCATTGGCTTTCCGACCATCGATGCCTGACCACGACCTTAGTCCGGCCTCCGCCGGCTCAATGCACGCCTCCTTCGCCGGCGGCGACGGTCCCCTGTTGCCCATCGTCGCAAGCGGCGACCGCAATGCCGTGAACCGCTGCATCCGCCGCTATGGACCGCTCGTATGGTCCATTGCGCGGCGGCTATCGCCGACACCCGAGGACGCGGAGGACGCGGTGCAGGAAATTTTTCTCGACGTTTGGCGGCATGCATCGCGCTTCGATGCCTCGCTGGGATCTGAAAAGGTGTTCATCACCGTGTTGGCGCGACGCCGCCTGATCGACCGGATGCGGGCGCAGCGTTCGCGACTTGCCGCCGAAACGCCGTTGGATGAGGAACTGGAAATCGAGGCCGCTGCCAGTTCGCGAGCGGAGCGGGATACCGAAGTGGAGGAGGCGCGCAACGTTCTTCTGGCGCTGCCGGCTCCGCAGCAGCAGGTGATCGCTCTGTCACTGGTACACGGTCTGTCACACGGGGAAATTGCAACGCGGGTGGGGCTGCCGCTAGGCACGATCAAGACCATGATACGGCGTGGCGTACTGCGCGTACGCTCGTTGCTGGCGCTGCGCCGCCGCACTTCCCTCACCGCCAGGGGGGCTCAATGAGCATCATCGATCTGGAGCTGGCGCGCCTGTCGGATCTGGCTGTGGAGCACTTGATGGGCGCTCTTGCCGCGGATGAATCCGACGAGTACCGGGATCTGCGCGAGCGCTACCCGGGTTTTGACCTGCTGGAACTGGAGTGCGCGGCCGCGGCACTGCAATTGGCGGCGATGGCGCCTCCGGATCCGCTGCCGGAGCGGCTGCGGATTCGATTGGCGACCGACGCGGCAGGATTTTTCGGGCCGCACCGGCGTACTGAAACCAATGCAAATGCCGATGCACTCTTGCCGGCGCGCGCTTCGAGGGCCCAGCGGCGCCAGGACCTCGGCTGGTGGGCTGCTGCGGCCAGTCTGGCCGTGGCGTTGATCGTATGGATTAATCTTCCACAGACGACCACGGTTGCGCACCTGCAGCCATCGGATCCGTCGGCTGCGCCGCCGTCATCGCCGGCTGCGGATCCGTCCGCGACGCCGGCGAGCGTAACCGCCGGGGCGCCAGGTTCCGCCGTGCGCCTGCCGCCGCTCCGCGCCTCGGCGCCGGCGGGGGAACTGGTTGATCCGGCGGCAGCGCGCGAGCAGCTACTGGCCGCCAATCCCTTCGTTCTGCATCGTTCCTGGCGCGCCGGCAACGATCCGGCTGGGCGCACCGTGTCGGGCGATGTGGTGTGGGACCCGCGCACGCAGCGAGGCTACATGCGTTTCGTCGGCCTGCGGCGCAACAATCCGAATGCCGAGCAGTATCAGTTATGGATTTTCGATGCACGGCGTGATGAGCGCTACCCGATAGACGGCGGCGTTTTTGATATCAAGAGTGACAGTGGCGCTGAAGTCGTTGCGATCAAGGCCAACCTCAAGGTCGGAGTTGCGTTGATGTTTGCGGTCACCATCGAGCGGCCCGGCGGCGTGATGGTGTCGGATCGATCGCGCATCGCCGCCCTGGCCAACAGCGGCTGACAAAAAAATAGTTGAATCCAGCCGAAGATTTTCTCCGAACGGTTGACAGGGGCAATATCGCCCTCCACGGCGAGCAGCCGGATCACCGACCCTTTGGAGAACACGATGAGTCCATCAACCAAGAGACTTTGTCTGTCAGCGGCAGGCGCGTTCGCCGCTGTGCTGCTGGCAGCCTGCGGCGGCAGCAACGACACCATTGCCCCGCCGGCTGATGCATCCGTGCGCGTGGTGCACGCATCCCCAGACGCGCCGGCTGTGGATATCGATCTGAACGGCAGCCCTGCCGTCACCAATCTGGACTACGGCCAGGCGACCACCGCGGTCGCGGCAAAGCCTGGTGCGCTCAATGTCACCGTGCGCGGACGATTGCCGGGCACGTCACGCCCTGCGGTCATCGGGCCTACGGAGATCACGCTCGCTGCCGGCGGCGCGTATGCGGTCCTTGCGGTGAATACTGTGGCTGCGATCGAACCGCTCGTGGTCACTCGTGAGTCATCTGCCGTGTCGAGCGCGAATGTGCGGTTGCAGGTGGTGCATGCGGCACCCGCGGCGCCGGCGGTTGCCGTATACGTCACGGCACCCGGAGCCGATCTGGCCTCGAGCACGCCCGTGGGCAGCGTTGCGTTCAAGGAATCGCTCGCAGCGGCGACTGTTCCGGCAGGCGATTATCAGATCCGCGTGACGCCATCGGGCGCCAGTACGCCGGTCGTTTATGACTCCGGAACGGTGTCGCTGGCCGGCGGCAGCGATCTGCTCGTGGTGGCGTTGCAGAACACCGGACCGGGCGCTTCACCCATCTCACTGCTGGCCGTGCCTGCAACCGGAAGTGCGCTGCGCTTGCTCGACAAAGCCACGCCGGCGCGCGTGCGGGTGATCCATGCATCGCCCGATGCGCCGGCGGTGCAGGTGATTGCCAACGACAATTTCGGCGCGCCGCTGGTGCCGTCGCTGGCATTTCCAAATGCGACGCCGTTTCTCGACGTGCCGGGCGCGACCTACAATCTCAAAGTCACGCCGGTTGGCAACAATGGCGTGATCGCCATCAACGCCGATGCGACCCTGGCCGCGGGCGCCGTGTACTCGATCTATGCCGTGGGTCTGCTGGCATCGATCGAACCGCTGATCCTGACCGACGATCCGCGGCGTGTGGCCACGCAGGCGCGCGTGCGCATTGTGCATGCCTCGCCCAGCGCCGGCGGCGTCGACTTGTATGTTCTGGCACCCGGCACGGCTCTGGCGAGCGCAACCCCGGCGTTCACCAATGCCGCATTCAAGGCGGACACCGGCTATGTCGATCTGGCCGCGGGTGATTACGAAGTGAGCGTGACGCCCACGGGTTCCAAGACCGCGGCCATCGGACCGGTGACGGTGACGGTTGCCAACAACGGAATCTACACGGTGGCTGCGCGCGATGCGGCAGGCGGCGGTGTGCCGCTGTCCGCCGCACTTTATCTACGGCAGTACGACGTATTCGTTTCCGCGCTGCCTGATGGTCAGGCCGAACGCGCCGTTGAGCGTCGCTCGCAGCGCATCCAGGTCACCGGTTCGCAGCACGGCGCAAACACGCAGCGCACCGATGGCATCGGTGCCCGCGCGCACAGGCAGACCGGTGTAGCGGCTGAATTCCTGCAGCACACGTGCCAGCGGCATGTCATCGGCTTCGATTTGCTGTGAGCGCCAGTTCAAAACGGATGACACATTCGCCCGTGAAACCGAAGCGCGCGATGATTGCGGGTCGATCTGCGCTTGATTGCCCGCGTCGACGAAGACACCACTTCCTGCCGCGCCATTGACCAGTACACGCCCCTCTGCCGTCGTCACCGCAAGATGCGAATGCTCCAGGTAGACGTTGAACCGTGTGCCGATGGCGCGTGCCGAACCCAATGCAGTGTGTACGGTGAACGGGCGAGCGGCGTCTTTCGCAACCTCGAAATACGCTTCGCCATCGATCAGCCGGACGTCCCGATGCTGCCGCGTGAGGCGCACCTGGATGTGCGTGCGGGTATTGAGCATGACGCGCGAGCCATCCTCCAGAACCAGGGCGCGCTGCTCTCCCACCGTCGTGCGCCAGTCTTGCCAGGGCGTCGGCCAGTACCAGAAGCCGGCACCGGCCGCGATCAGGGCGATTGCCGCGGCGGCCGCGAAGGGCAACCTCCGGTTGAGCGTGCGTGCATCCACCCTCTGCGCCGACTGCGCCTGGCGCGCGGCATCGCCGGAAACCGCCCAGGCGATTTCACACAATGCATACGCTTCCGCGTTGGCGGGATTTCCCCTCAGCCATTGCTGAAACGCCTGTTCCCGGCGCGAGTCAGTCGCACCGCGCCGCGCGGCGAACCATTGCGCGGCACTCGCCGGCCAATGCTGGCGCAGCGGCCAGAGGCTCACAGAGCACCTCGCAGCTGGCTCACCAGAAACGCCATCGCCTCGGCCATGCGTCGTTCCACCCTGCGCCGGCTGATTCCCAGTTGTAGCGCGATGTCTTCATAGGCAATCTCACGCGTGCGCGCAAGCACGAACACCGCACGGGTTTGCGCGGGCATGTCGATTATCGCGGCCCGTAGCGCGGTGGTTACCTGACTGGCCGCGAGCATCTGCTCAGGCGAAGGTTCGCCCGTGAACAGGCTTTCTTCCGGCGCCTCCTCCAGCGTCTCGTGGGCGCGGAAACGCTGACGCCTGAAATGATCGCGGGCAAGATTAGTGGCGGTCTGGAACAGATAAGAACGCGCCTCGGCATCGAAGCGGGAGACGCTGACCCGGTTCATCACGCGCAGGTAGGTGTCTTGCACGATGTCCGCCGCGTCTTCGCGCGAGGTGGCAAAGCGGCCCACATGACGCAGCAATGCGCCGCGATACTTGTTGAACAGCAAGGTCAAGAATGCCCGCTGCGCATCCTCGGTCGGATCGGCGAGAGATTCTGCCTGCGGTGGCGAGTCGGTGTCTTTCAATCCGGTGGGTTCTGGGTGAGTCCTGATCATTTATACGCTCGAGGCAGCCGCTTCCGCCACCGCCGTTGGCGGCATTGCCGGGCCGAGGCGTAGATAAGGTAACCTGAATTGCAATTGGCCACCCAGGGGGATCTCCATGTTGACGATGCATCTCGATGCGCCGCTGCTGCGGCACGCCTGTCTTTTCGCTGCAATACTCCTTGGCGTGCCGCAGGCCCATGCCGCAGCGCCCGCCGGCCCCGGCCAATGGCGCGTCACTGTGCAGGAGTTCGCCGCCGCACACTTCAAGAATCCTGCCTGGGGGTATTCGCACAGCCAGCGTGACTATGCACTGGCGCAGCAGATGGCCGCCGCGGATCACATCGCGCTGGATGACGATGTCTTGTTCGCGGCCGCGTATTTGCACGACATGGCGGCATTCAAGCCCTGGGAGGATGAAAAACAGGATCATGCCGATGTGGCGGCGCGGCTCGTCGACACGATCCTGAAGGGCACCGGCTTCCCGCTGGCCAAGGTCGATGCCGTGCGCGCTGCCATACGCACGCATATGTTCGATCGTGATCCGATCGGCGCGGAGTCTTTGTATCTGCATGACGCTGATGCATTGGACTGGCTGGGCGCCATCGGCGTGGCGCGAATCCTGGCGCTGGCCGACCCCAACGGCGCGGAGCCGACGGGCCCGTCGGTGGTGAAGATGCTCGTTGACAATCTGGACAAAGTCCCGGCGAGGGTCTTGTCACCGGCGGGCCGCGCGCTGCTGCCGCAACGCACTGCCGAACTGCGGCAATACCTGCAGGACCTGCGGCGCGAGAGCGAGGATTTGCGTACGCTGTAGTGCAGTCGCGGCAGGAGCATTCTGCGGCGTAGTACAGTAGGCGGATGCCGACGGGTTTAATCCGCATACGATGCGCAAATTTGGCAGCCGTGCTCTGGAGCCTGATGCTGTTGACCGGCGGGCCCGGCTTTGCGAAAGGAATGGATGAGCCGGTGGCGTTGTCCATCGCCACTCAAAGCCTGGGCGAGGCGCTGCGTGCACTGGCCAAGATCAGCAGTCTGCAAATACTCTTCGATTCAGATCTGGTCGCGGGACGTGTCAGTCCGGCGCTCGTCGAGCGTCTCGCGCCACGCGAAGCACTGATCCGCCTGTTGCGCGGAACGCCTCTCGAGGCGATCGAACAAACCGCCGACGTTGTGATCATCCGCGCGCGCGTGGTGGCGCCGGTTCTGCCGCAGGCCCCGGGCCGTCTGCCCGCGGCAGCTGCTCCGGTCTACGCCGAGACGCCCGGCGCGCTGGAGGAAATCATCGTGACCTCACAGCGCCGAGTCGAACGGCTGCAGGATGTGCCGATCAGCGTGCGCGCCTACAGCCGCGCCGTCATGGAAATCCAAGGTACGCGCAGCATGGATGACATCGCCCGGCTGACGCCCGGCGTCACCTTTGGGCGTGGCCGCAACTACAATTCCGAATCCTCTGAGATTTCCATCCGCGGCATCGGCTCCAGCGCCGGCGCGGCGACCACCGGTGTTTACATCGACGACACGCCCATCCAATCCCGGCATCTGTCATTCGGCACGTTCACTACGTATCCAGCCTTGTTCGACATCGATCGGGTGGAGGTGCTGCGCGGTCCGCAAGGCACGTTGTTCGGCTCAGGATCGGAAGGCGGCACGGTGCGCTTCATCACCCCGGAGCCGGAGCTGCACGAGTCTTCCACCTATGTGCGCTCGGAAATCGCCAGCACCCGTTAGGGCGATCCGTCGTTTGAACTGGGCGCGGCGGCGGGCGGCCCGCTGGTCAATGATCGCGTGGGGTTGCGCGCCAGCGTCTCCGTGCGCCGTGAAGGCGGGTTCGTGGATCGCATCGATTGGCATCGCCGGCAAGTGGTGGATGCGGATTCCAACACGGCGACCACGCACACTGCGCGCCTGGCGTTGAAATGGGCGCTGAGCGAATCGGTATCGGTGGTGCCGTCATTCTTCTATCAACGCCGGCGCGTGCGTGATACGTCAGCCTATTGGGCGCAGGTGCCTGGTATGGGTGACCCGACACAAGGGCAATTCGAACAAACCCTGCGCAATGGCAATGCCATCGCCAACCCGAGCACGGATGCGTTCGCGCTGGCGGCGCTGAAAGTGAACTGGGACATGGGCGCAGTGCGCCTGACCTCCAACACCTCCTATTTCAAGCGTGACGAATCCGCCGTCACCGACTATGCCGAATACAACCGCGCGGTATTGCTCGGCAATCCCTATCCACCGCCCGGCATTGTCGCGCCCACCGCCTGGGCTGATGTGCAGCGGAACTGGACTCAGGAAGTGCGCCTGGAATCCGCCGCAGCGGATGCGCGCGTGAACTGGACGGCCGGTGTTTTCTATCAACGCGCCCGCGAGAACACGATCGAGAACGTGTTCGATCCGTCGTTGGTGGCGCAGCTTGGGCTGCCGCAGTACCGGGGCGGATACATCTACTATCAGGAGCCCTTCAGGTCCATCGACACTCAATTGGCCGTGTTCGCTCAGGCGGACGTGAAAATCGGCGAGCGCTTCAAGGCGACCCTGGGTGTGCGCTACACCCGCGCCCGCTTCGACGGCGAGGCGTTCTTTGCAGGCCCCGTGGTCGGTGCGCCGGTGTCGAGCGCGGGCCGGCTGAACGAGCATCCGATCACGCCGAAAATCGGCGTGGCGTTTCAGTTCGATGCGGACACGCTGTTTTATTCGACGCTGGCGAAGGGCTATCGCATAGGCGGTGCGAATCCGGCCGTCGGGCAGTTCTGCTACGGTGGGGCGGACAGCGCGCTTGGATCGATTGGTCTGACACAAGTGCCGCCCCAGTACGGCGCCGACAGCGTGTGGAGCTACGAGGTCGGCAGCAAGAATGCGTTTGCGGGACGGCGCGTGCTGCTCAATGCGAGCGCCTATTTCATCCAATGGAACGACATCCAGCAGACCGTGCCGCTGACGGCTTGCGGATTTCAGTTCATCAGCAATCTGGGTCGCGCGCAGAGCAAGGGGATCGATTTGCAGACGCAGATCAGTCTCGGTGAATCCCTCGCGGTCGGCGGGAGCTTTGCATTGACGGACGCGCGCTATACGCAGACCGTGCGCCTTGCACCGAGCGCCTTGTCGCTGGTGCAGGACGCAGATCATCTGGCCGGCTCACCCTGGTCGTTGACGTTGTTCGCCGAAGCGCGCCATCCACTGGCCTCTGTCGATGCCTACGGACGTGCCGATTTTCAATACAGCGCGCGGCAGAGCGACACGGTTCCGACCATGAACGCGCTCAATGGCGGAAATCCGGACTGGTTCGCCGGCGTGCCGGCGCAGAGCCTGACCTCGTTGCGGCTGGGCATCAAGCGGGGTGGGCTGGATGTTTCGCTGTTCGTGCAGAATCTGTTCGACACCCGTCCGCGGCTGACCGTGAATCAGGACGTGGGTCTGGGTCAGGACGGCACGCCGCTGCTGTATGTGATCACGTGGCGGCCGCGCACCATCGGCCTGACCGCCACGTATCATCATTGATGCGCGCTGTAGACGAGCCTGCCTTCGAAGTAGGTCATTTGAACCCGCGTGTCGCCGATGTCGTCGGCCGGGATCTTGAACAAGTTGCGATCCAGAACGATGATCTGTGCCGACTTGCCAGGCTCGATTGAACCGGTCTGATGCTCCAGCTTGAGCGCGCGTGCGCCGTTGAGCGTGTAAATCTTCAATGCCTCGTCAAGCTTCACCGCTTGTTCGGGCCACAGCTGTCCCGGCGTCACGCCGCGCGGATCCTTGCGCGTGACCAGCGCCTCGATGCCCATCCACGGGTTCTGGTCAGGCACCGCCGCCGGCCAGTCCGAGCCCGTCGCGATCATGGCGCCGGCGTCGAGCAGCGAGCGCGTCGGCCAGTAGTGCTCGCCGCGCGGCCCGACGGCTTTGACCACCGACCCGATGATGGGCGAGGGAAACCAGATGATGCGCGAGAAATCCGGAATCACGTCCAATTGCGCGAAACGCGCGATGTCCTCTGTCGCCACATAGCCCGCGTGCGCGAGTTCATGGTGCAGATGGCTGTCGCCGTTGGCCTTGCGCGCCGCAGCCACGGCATCCAGGCCGGCGCGCACCGAGGCATCCCCGGCCGCATGCATCTTGATGGTGAAGCCGCGTTTGTCCAGTTCGGTGACGTCGCGGGCAAGCAGCGTCGGATTGATGTGCAATTCGCCCTTGAAGTCTTTGCCGTGGCCCGCGTCCGCAACGTATGGCGCCAGCATGGCGGCGGTTCGTGCCTCGGTGGGCACGCCGTCCAGGAACAGCTTGACGAATTCTGTGTGCACATGCGCCGTACGGAATTGATCGCGCTGCCGTTCGATGGCCGCATAGTCCAGCGGCACGCTGCGTGCGCCGTACGGGGTTGAGGCGCAGAGGGCGACATCGAGCGTCAGTCCGCCGGCCTTGTCGAGCGTGCTGAAAGCCTTTCCCGTCGGATGAAACGGCGCGCCGGCATCCTTGATGGAGGTGATGCCGTAGGCATTTGCCAGACGTGTGGATTCCTTCGCCGCCGCGACGAATTGCTCGTCGGTCCAGGCTGGAATGAGCGTGTCGAAAATGCGCGCGGCGGTTTCCATCAGCACGCCATTGGGTTCGCCGTCGGCGCCGCGTTGAATCGTGCCGCCGACCGGATTGGGACTTGCCTTGGTCAGCTTGGCGGCGGCGAGCGCCGCACTGTTGACCCAGCCGTTATGGCCGGAGTCATCGTTCAGGAAAATCGGATGCAAGGTGGTGACCGCATCGAGAAACCCTTTCGGGGAGTCCAACTTGTTCTGCACGAAGAAGCTGCTGCCCCATTGACCGCCGCGGATCCAGGCGCCGGGCGGCGTCTTCTTGGTGCAGGCCGCTAGAGCGGCCGCGACTTGCGCCGGGGTCGCCGTGAAGGGGAAATTGCATTCGTACAGCGTCTTGATGCCGCCCATGATCGGGTGCACATGCGCATCGACGATGCCGGGCATCGCGAACCGGCCTTTCAGATCCACCACCTGGGTCGCTGCGCCCGTGAAGGCTTTGGCGCCGGCGGTATCGCCAACGTAGACGATCTTGCCGTGAGCGATGGCTACGGCCTGGGCCCACGGTTTGGCGGGGTTGACGGTATAGATGGCGCCGTGAGTCAGGAGCAGGTCGGCCGGTTGAGGCTCCGCTGCAGCCGCGAGACACGCGCCCAGGGCGGTAGCCCCAAGTGCAATGGCAATCATTTTCATCGGCATCCCTCTTTCAGCACGGGTGATCGTTTGCTATACGCGCAGTGCTGCCTGCACCGCCATTTTTGGCGGGTTCGCGCCGCTCATGCGTAGTCAGGTGTAGAGCCGCGCGCCTTGGGTCGGGATGACGCGGCAGGAAAAATCAATTCAAGGGGTCACCAATGTCCATGCTGCTTCGTCGAGTTCTGTTGTTGGGCCTGTTGAGCGCTCCGGCGCCGTTGTTCGCCGCCGATCCGAGTGAGCCTGCGGCCGGGGCCGCTGGATTGGAAGAGATCGTCGTCACGGCGCAGCGCCGCACCGAGCGCCTGCAGGACGTGCCCATCAGCGTCCTGGTGTTGAGCCAGGCGGCCATGGATGCGCAAGGCACGCGCAGCATCGACGACGTGGCGCGTCTGACACCCAGCGTCTCCTACGTGCGCGGCGCGGTGAACAACAATTTCGAGTCCTCCAACATTTCCATCCGCGGCATCGACTCCAGCGCCGGCGCCGCCACCACCGGTCTGTACATCGACGATACGCCCATCCAAAGCCGGCATTTGTCATTCGGCACCTTCAACGCCTACCCGGCGTTGTTCGATGTCGAGCGCGTTGAAGTGCTGCGCGGCCCGCAGGGCACGCTGTTCGGCGCCGGCTCCGAGGGCGGCACGCTGCGCTTCATCTCACCGGAGCCGAACCTGACGCGCAGCAGCGTGTATGCCCGCGCCGAGGCTGCCGGCACCAAGAGCGGCGATCCGTTGTACGAACTGGGCGTGGCCGGTGGCACGCCGTTGATCGAGGACAAGCTGGCTTTCCGCGCAAGCGTCTCGGGGCGACGCGAAGGCGGCTATATCGACCGTTACGATTGGCAGACGGGCAGTCTTGCCGACAAGCGCGCGAATTCCAACAAGACGGTGACCGCGCGGCTGGCGGTGAAATGGGCCGTCACCGACAAGCTGTCGGTCACGCCGTCCGTGTACTACCAGAAGCGCGAAGTGGATGACATTTCCGCCTTCTGGTCCATCACTCCGGGCCAGGACCCGGCCAACGGCCTGTTCAACGAGCCGTTTCGCACCGGCAACTACATCGCCAGTCCCAACTCCGACAAGTTCACGCTCGGGGCGATCAAATTGGACTGGGACCTGGGGCCAGTGACACTGGTGTCCAACACCTCGTTCTTCGATCGCAAGCAGGCGGCGACGTCCGACTACACCAAGTTCGACCGTTCAATCTTTCTGGGCACACCCTTCTTCACTCTGGCCGGGGGCCCGGCTCCCACCGAATGGAAGGATGACCAGCAGAATTTCACGCAGGAAATCCGCATTCAATCCAGCGATACGGCCGCGAAGCTGAACTGGACCGTCGGCCTGTTCTATCAGCGTGCCAAGGAAAACACCGTAGAGAACGTGTATGACCCGGATCTGCTGGATTTCTTTGGGGTTCCCGCGGGGAGTCCGGGTTATGCCGGCGGCTACATCTACCGGCAGGATCCGTTCAGCTCTGTCGACAAGCAGACCGCGCTGTTCGCGCAGGCGGACTACAAGGTAACCGACAAGTTCAAGGTGATCGCCGGCGTGCGCGTGTCGAAGACCGAATACGAGGGCAACGCGCAATACGGTGGCTTCGTGCTGTTCGGGCCGCCGGTGGGGAGCACCGGCAAGATCACCGAGCATCCGGTCACGCCGCGTTTTGGCCTGGAGTACCGCCCAGATGCGAACAATCTGCTCTACCTCACCATCGCCAAGGGCTTTCGCATCGGCGGCACCAATCCCAAGGTGGCCACCACCTGCATCAATGATCTGACCAACTATGGCTTGTCGGATGTTCCGGATCAGTACAGTTCCGACAGCCTGTGGAGCTACGAGGTCGGATCGAAAAATCAGTTCAACGACCGGCGGATCCTGCTGAATGCAAGCGCTTACATCATCAAGTGGAAGAACATTCAGCAGAACGTGGCGCTGAATAACTGCGGCTTCCAGTTCACGGCCAATCTGGGCGAGCTGCGCAGCACGGGCTTCGACCTGCAGGGGGAGTTCCGCCTCACCGATGCGTTCTCCTTCGGCGGCACGTTTGCCTACACCGATGCCAAGTACACCAGCACCACCTTCGCGACCCCGACCGCGGCGGCGTCGGGCACGGCGCTTTCGATCGTTTCAGAGGGCGACCGACTGGGCGGCTCGCCGTGGACGCTGGCGCTGTTCACTCAGTTGAACTTCCCGGTGGCATCGCATGAAGGCTACGCGCGCATCGATTATCAGTATGGTGCGGCGCTGACCGACGTGACCCCCGGGCAGAACCCGGCCAACGGCGGCAATCCGAACACGGTGTTCAACGTGCTGTCCAATGCCTACACCTCGGCGCGCGCCGGCGTGAAGTTCGGCGCGCTCGATGTATCATTGTTTGCGCAGAACCTGTTCGACACCAAGCCCAAGCTCTCGCAGCAGCTGGACGGTGTGCCCGGCGCCTCGCCGTTGTTTCAGGTCTACACCTGGAGACCGCGCACCATCGGCGTGACGGCGCTCTACCGGTACTAGGGGCGTGATGAAAGGTCTGCGCATCGCGATGCTCCTGGGCGCATCGGTCCTGACCGGCGCGCCGGCGGTGTGCTCGCCGGCGCCGGACGGTGCCCCGGATCTCGTACTCGTCAACGGTCGCGTCCGTCTGCCCGCAGGATATGCCAGTGCGCTGGCCGTGCGCGGCGGCGTCATCATGGCCGTCGGCGACACGCAGGCCATCAGCGCGCTGCGCGGCAGCGCGACCCAGTTCGTGGATTTGAAAGGCGCCACCGTCCTTCCCGGATTGCATGACGTGCACGTGCATCCGCTGTTCGGCGGGATGGCCGAGCGGGCCTGCAAAACACCGCAGGGCTCGAACAGCGCCGTCACGTTAAAGCAGGTCGCCGCCTGTGCCGCCAAGGCCGATAAGGACGAATGGGTGACCGGCGGGCAATGGGATGCGCCGGCCCTGGGAAAATCTCCGACCCGGCAGATGCTGGATCGTGCTGCACCGAACAACCCGGTGCTCCTGGCCGATACCAGCGGCCACAGCTCCTGGGCCAATTCGCGCGCGCTGGCGCTCGCCGGAATCACCAAGGACACGCCGAATCCCGCCGGCGGCATCATCGAGCGTGATGCCTCAGGAAATCCCACCGGCCTTTTGCGGGAGGATGCGGCAATCAACCGGGTGGCCCAGCTCATCCCCAAACCCAGCGACAAAACCATAAGGGCTGCACTTTCCTGGTCGCTGCGGACCATGCTCTCGTATGGGATCACCTCCTACACCGAGGCCTCGGTGGGGTTCGCCGCCGGAGCCGAGCCCGAGATGCGCACCTACGCGGCGCTCGCGGACGCGGGCGTTCTGAAACAGCGGGTCACGCTCTGCCTCGCCTGGGCGCCGGGCAGCGAGGAGGCCGAAGCCATCATCGACGCGCGCAATCAATACGCCCGTGAGCGGGTGGCGCCCGATTGCGTCAAGATCTTTCTCGACGGCGTGCCGACCGACAGTCACACGGCCGCCATGCTCCAGCCCTATACCGGCAAGGTCGCCGGCCGCCAGGATGAGGCCAGCCGGATGGGATTGTTGCTGGTGAAGCAGGACGTTTTGAACGCGGCGGTTACGCGCTTCGATCAGATGGGATTGACCGTGAAGTTTCACGCCGCCGGGGACGCCGCCGTGCGGGCGGGGCTTGATGCGATCGCCGCGGCGCGCAAGGCAAACGGCTTCAGCGGTCTGCTGCACAACGTCGGGCATTGCACCTTCGTATCGCCGCAGGACATCGTACGTGCGCGGCCCATCGGCGCCACCTTCGAAGTCTCGCCCTATTTGTGGGCGCCCAGTCCCATCAATGACAGCATCACCGAAGCGGTGGGCGATCCGGTCATCCGACGCGTGTGGCCCGTTCGAGAAATGATCGAGGCGGGCGCCGCGGTGGTACCGGGCTCCGACTGGGCGGTCGTCCCCTCAGTCAATCCTTGGATCGGCATCGAGACGCTGGTGACCCGCGAGCTGCCGGGCGGCAGCAAGAACTCCTTTGGCAAGGCGGAGGCCATCACATTGCCGCAGGCCATGGATCTGTTCACCGTCAACGCCGCACGGCAGGAGCGTATGAACCACAAAGTGGGACAGATCGCGGTCGGCATGCTGGCCGACGTGATCGTCGTGGATCAGAACCCCTACGAGGTGCCGGTGACGCGTGTGCACGACACCAAGGTCAGGATGACCTTCATCGGTGGGGAGAAGGTGTTCGACAGCGATTTGCCGCCGCTTCAAGACGGTAAGTGATGCGGAGGCGCCAATGACAGTGCGATCGATCGGGGTGCTGCTGGCCGCGAGTCTGCTGCTGGCGCGCACCGCGGCCCACCCCGCGCGCGCCGCCGCACTGCAGGTTGAGGTCTACAAGGGCGGATTCGCTTCCGTGAACTCGTTCATTTTCTCCAACGGCAAGTCGCTGGTGGTCATGGACGTGCAACGCAAGACCTACGAAGCGAAAAAATTGGCCGAAATCATCAAGGCCAAAGGCCTGCCGCTGACTCATATCCTGATCAGCCATGGCCACACCGATCATTTCACCGGAATGGCGTGGTTTCACCAGGAATTCCCCCGAGCGAAGATCGTGGTCGCCAACGAGGCGATCAAGCGCGACGTCAAGGACTATGCGATCTACATGGACAGCGGCGGCGAGACGGGAGCCGAGCCTGCCCTGGAGCCTGCGCTGCGGCCGCGAACGGCGGCCAACCCGTCAGGCTTTGATTACCAGCACACCATCGGCGTGCTGGCCGGCAACAAGCTGACCATGAAGGGCGGCGGCACGCTGGAGATAACGACCGACTATGTGCCCACAGAAGCCAGGCATATGGCCACCGTCTACAGCAAAGATCTGAATGCGCTGTTTCTCGCCGACTTCGGCTACAACAAAGTGCATCTGTGGATGGGTGATGACATCACGTTGGATCGGGTGGCGGCCTGGCGGGCCGAACTGCTGCGAATCAAATCACGATATGCGGGTCTGAATCCGACAGTGTATCCCGGTCACGGGGATCCTTCGGACATGAGCCTGTTCGATGACATGGTCCGCTACATCGATGACTACACCCGGATCGTGACGAACGCCAAGTCCCGGCAGGAGGCGATGCAGGCGATGACCGCGCAGTATCCGGACCACAAGCAGGCGGATTTCTTTCTCAAGTACAGCGTCGAAAACCACGTGAAATAGGGTTCTGCGGCGGCCGCGGGTACAATATCCCGATGGCGACTCCGCAACCCGAAATCCAGTTCAATGGGCTGAAGGAATCAGTGCCGGGTCTGCCGGCGCGGTATTACTTCGACCCGGCCCATCACGCGCTGGAACTGAAGAAGATCTGGCAGCGCCACTGGGTGTACGTGGGACGGTCGAACGAGATGCTGGCGCCGCGCTCTTTCAAGAGCGTGGCCATCGGCGACCAGAAGATTCTGCTGGTGCGCGATGACTCGGGCACGTTGCGCGCCTTTCACAATACCTGCCGGCACCGCGGCGCACTGCTGTGCACGCAGGAGTCGGGGACCTTGCGCGGCGGGGCGATCACTTGTCCCTACCATGCCTGGACTTACTCCCTCGACGGCACACTGCTGCGCACCACATCAAAATCCGTCGCGCGTGGGTTCGATGTCAGCGACTACCCGCTGTATCCGGTGAACCTCAAGGTGTGGCGTGGCTTCATTTTCGCCTGTCTTGCCGAGCGGCCGCCTGAATTTACGGCCGGCTTCGATGTGCCGCTGAGCCGGCTCGACTCCTGGCCGCTGGAGGATCTGCGCATCGGGCATGCGTTCACCACGGTCATGCGCTGCAACTGGAAGATCTTCTGGGAAAACTACAACGAATGCCTGCACTGCCCGGTCGTGCATCCGTCGCTGTCGCAACTGGTGCCGATATTCGGCCGTGCGCTGATGGAGGAACGCGACGATCCGCAATGGCGCGAGCACGCGGCCGACGATGATCCCAAGTACAGGGGCGGTTTGCGCCGCGGCGCGGGCACCTGGTCAAGCGATGGCGCGTTGGTAGGAAAGCCGTTTGCCGGCCTGAGCGAGGCCGACCGGCTGGCCGCGCATGTGTATGTGACCGGACTTCCCTCGATGTTCATCGTCTGCCACCCGGACTACGTTCGTTTGGTGCGCCTGATGCCGCTGGGACCCGAAAGCACGGAAATGCGGGTGGAGTTTCTGTTCTCGCCCGAGACGCTGGCGGACCCCGGTTTCGATGTATCCAAAGTCGTGGACTTCTCCGGCGCCGTGATGCGCGAGGACGCCGAGGTGTGCGAGCTGAATCAGGCGGGGCTGCGCGCCGCGCCGCATGAAAGCGGCGTGCTCATGCCCGAGGAGTATGTGGTGCGCCAGTTCCACGACTGGCTGCGCGCCGAGATCGGCGACTGAGCATGTCCCTCGGGGCGCGGATCCTGCTGGGGTTGATTGCCGGCTTTTGCGCCGGCGCCCTCATCGCCGGTTCTCCCGGCTCGATTTTTGCGCAGGTCCTGTTCGCCGTCGAACCGCTCGGCGGTCTGTGGCTGAGCGCCTTGCGTATGACCGTGCTGCCGCTGGTGTTTGCGCTGCTCGTGACCGGCGTTGGCACGGTGCGGCAGAACGCCAGCGGCGGCCGCATCGCGGCCCGCAGCATGGGGTGGTTCGTGCTGCTGCTCTGCGCCTCGGCTCTTGCGGGGGCGATCATGACGCCGTTCCTGCTGCACCTCTTTCCGGTCGATCCGGGCGCCGCCGCCGCCCTGCGCGCCGGCGCGCGGCAGACGGTGACCGCCATCACTCCCGCGCCGCCGTTTCGCGACTGGCTGCTCGGGCTGATTTCGCCCAATCCGTTCGATGCCGCGGCCAAGGGTCAGGTGCTGCAGATCGTGATTTTCGCGCTGCTGTTCGGATTCGCCACCGCCCGCATCGCCACTGAGCTGCGCGAGGCGCTGCTGCGGTTCTTTCAAGGCGTGGTTGAAGTGATGCTGGTCATCGTACGCTGGGTGCTGTGGGTGGCGCCGCTGGGCGTTTTTGCGCTCGCGGCAGAGCTGGGACGGCAGGGCGGATTCGCCGCGGCCGGCGCGCTCGGCCATTACCTGGCCATCGTCTGCTGGGCCGGATTGTTCGTGGGGCTGGCCTGCCTGCCGCTGGTGCGGTTCGGCGCGGGGATTCCGCTGCTGCGCTTCGCCAGGGCGGTGCTGCCGGTGCAGGTCCTCGCCTTCAGCACGCGATCCTCATTGGCCTGCCTGTCGGCCATGATCGACGTTGCGAAGACCGATCTGCGGCTGCCGCCGCAGGTGACCGCCGTGACGCTGCCCATGGCCGTCTCGCTGTTTCGTCTGACCAGCCCCATCGTGAACCTGAGCGTGGTCTTGTTCGTGGCGCATGTACACGGCGTACAGATCGGCCTTGCACAAGTGCTTGCCGGTGTGGGCGTGGCCGTCATCACGAACTTCGCCATCGTCGGTCTGCCCAGCCAGATCACCTTTTTCACGACGACGGTGCCGATTTCCTACGCCATGGGCGTGCCCACCGATATCCTGCCGCTGCTGCTGGCCATCGAAGTCATTCCGGACCTGTTCCGAACGGTCGGCAATGTGACGGCGGATCTGGCGGTGACCGTTCTCGTCGCTCGCGGTGTCGGCGATGCGCCCGTCATCGATGCGGCCGCACCCTGACGGCCGCGCTGAGACCTGCGTCACATTCGATACAGTTCTGCCGCTCGCGGATTGGTTAAGTTAACGCGGCGCCCGCCGACTTTAGGAGGAATGAACCTTCTCCCGCCAGGGGATGACTGCGTGCGAGTGTTGAATGAATAAATTCAAGACCCCGCCGCTTTCGTCCACCTCGATCACCGATGATGAGCAAGCCGTGGCTGCGCGCGGCACGAGCCATACCGGCCGCTTTGCCGCATTGAGTCTGCCGTTGAATGATCTGGAGGCTCTGGAGAAACTGCTCGATGCCGATCATCGTCTGTCGCGCGAGCAAGAGTACGCGCGCATGCTCAAGACCCTGGTCGGCAATATCCAGGGCATGGTGTACCGCTGCCGCAATGACGAGCAGTGGACCATGGACTTCGTCAGCGACGGCTGTCTGCCGCTGACGGGATATTCGGCCGGTGATTTCACGCTCAGCCGCAGCGTGTCTTTCGAACAGGTCATTCACCCGCAGGATCGCGAATCGGCCAGATCTGCGATCGAATCACTCACCGACTGCACCACGCCGTTCGACCTGGAATACCGGATCGTGCATGCCGATGGCAGCGTCCGCTGGGTGTGGGAGCGCGGCATCGGCGTGGCAGGGGCGGACGGAAATGCAATCGCCTATGAGGGGCTGATCCACGACATCACGGCCCGCAAGGAAGCCGACCGCGCGCTGCGCGAAGCGGAGCGCCGTTATCGGGGTCTGTTCGACAATGCGATTGAAGGAATTTTCCGCATCGCGAAGGACGGCCGCTACCTGGAGGTCAATCCTGCGCTGGCATGCATCTACGGCTACGAATCCGTCGATGAATTCAAGTCCGTCATGGGCCAGTCGAGCGCGCGACGCTACGTCGATGTGCAGCGTCAGGAGCAGCTGCTTCAGATGATCCGTGCGCGCGGCTCCATCAATGATTTTCAAAGCCAGGTGTACCGCAAGAACGGCGATGCCATCTGGATCTCTGAGAATGCGCGAATCGCGCTGGATGAAGCCGGCAAACCCAGCGGCTATGAAGGCACCGTCGAGGACATCACCGAACGCAAGTTGTATCAGGCGCGCATCGAGCAGCAGGCCAATTACGACACCCTGACGGGTCTTGCGAACCGCTCACTGCTGAACGATCGCGTCGAGCAGGCGATTTTGACCTGTTCCAATTACAAGAAGAAGCTGGCGGTGGCGTACATCGACCTGGACCGGTTCAAGTTCATCAACGACAGTCTCGGGCACCACGTGGGCGATGAACTGCTCAAATGCATGGCGCAACGTATCAAGTCCTGCGTGCGCGACGTCGACACGCTCGCCCGGCTGGGCGGGGACGAGTTCGTGCTGCTGCTGACCGATCACCAAGACGCGACCCAGGTGCGCGCTGTGCTGGAGCGCATTCTGCGCCTGGTGACGGAACCCTGGTCGACGCCGCATGGGGAATTCAAGGTCACCTGCAGCATCGGTGTGGCGTTGTATCCTGACGATGGTATCGACGCGCAGTCGCTGCTCAAGCATGCCGACTCCGCCATGTACCGCGCCAAGGACAAGGGCCGCAACAACTTCCAGTTCTTCACGCGCGAATTCAACGCGCAGATGACCCAGCGCCTTGAGTTGGAAAGCAAGCTGCGCCGCGCCATCGAACGCGACCAGTTTCTGTTGCATTATCAGCCGCGCATCGACCTGCTGAGCGGCAGGTGCGTGGGTGCGGAAGCCCTGATCCGCTGGCAGATTTCGCCGCAGGAAATGATCATGCCGGGGAGTTTCATTCCGCTGGCCGAGGAGACGGGGCTGATCGTGCCCATCGGCACGTGGGTGCTCCAGACCGCGTGCGCGCAGAACAAAGCCTGGCAGGATGCCGGGCTTGCGCCCATCGGCGTATCCGTGAACGTCTCGGCGCGGCAGTTCTGGCACGACGGACTGGTGCGGGCTATTTCCGACGCGCTGGAAAAATCAGGCATGGACCCGCAATATCTGGAGATCGAGATCACGGAAAGCCTGATCATGCACGGCGCGGATCACATGCTGGAGATGCTGCATGCCATCAAGAAACTCGGCGTGCAAATTTCGGTGGACGATTTCGGCACCGGGTACTCGAGTCTCAGCTATCTGAAGCGATTTCCGGTCGATCGGCTCAAAGTCGACCGTTCCTTCGTGCAGGATCTGCTGAAGGACAAGGATGACGCGGCGATCGCCAAGGCCATCGTCGCGCTTGGGCACAACCTCGGCTTGCGCGTGGTGGCCGAGGGCGTGGAGAGCGTGGAGCAAATGCATTTCCTGCACCGGCTCGAATGCGATGAGGCGCAGGGCTACTATTTCAGCCGGCCGGTATCGCGCGAGGCCTTTCCGCCCCTGCTGTCGGCGTCGTGGAAGGGTTGACGACGGGGGCCGCTAAAGGCTGAAGCTCATCATATCCAGCGATCCGTGTTCGATTCCTTCCACGAACACCCGTGCGTGCTCGGTCGGGGCCTGTGCGCCCAGCACATACAGCAACGGCAGATAATGCTCCGGCGTGGGCACCGCGAGGCGCGCATCGTTGCCGAACGCGCCGTAGTCGATCAGGCTTTCATGGTCGTGTGCGAGCACGGCCTTGCGCACGGACGCTGCGAAGCGCGCGGCCCAGTCAAACGGCGGCGCGTCCTCGCCGCGCCGCATTTCGCGCAGGTTGTGAACGATGTTGCCGCTTCCCAGGAGCAGTACTCCCTGATCTCGCAAAGGCGCCAGGCGCCGGCCGAGTTCGTAGTGAAATCGCGCATTTTGCGTCGCGTCGATGGCCAATTGAACCACCGGAATGTCGGCCTGCGGATACAGGTGCACCAGCAACTGCCAGGCGCCGTGGTCCAGTCCCCAGGAGAAATCCGCCGGCACCGCCATCGGCAGCAACAGCGATTGCACTTTCTGCGCCAGCTGCGGGTCCCCGGGGGCAGGGTACTGAACATCGAACAATGCTTGTGGAAAGCCGCTGAAATCGTGAATCGTCCTCGGCCTGGCCATGGCCGTGATGGACGTACAGTCCGTGTACCAGTGTGCCGAGACACACAAGATGCCGGCCGGACGCGGCATGAGTGCCGCCTGCGCCCGCAATGCCTGGGTGTAACGATTGTCCGACAAGGCGTTCATGGGTGAGCCATGGCCGGCAAAGATCGCAGGCATGCGGGTGTTTACGCTCAAATTCATAAAAACTTCCTCTTCGGCTGGAAATCTCTGCCGCCAGCCCCCAACAAGGTATCCTTGCCTGTAGAGAGGTCAATCGCCATGAATGAACCGGACACTTCCCCGCTCGCCGTCGACGGGTTGGAGCGCTATTTGAGATTGCATGTGCCGCCGGAAGAAATGGTCAAATACATTCAGGATTTGATGACGCTCCCGCACGCCGATATTCAGCCCACCAGCGCCATGACACTGGCGCAGAAACAATGGGGCGGTGACACGCCGCTTGCAAGGGCGGCGTTGCTGCGCTGGGGCGCGTTGAACATGGCGTTCAAGGACAAGCGATTGGAAACCTGGACCGTCGTGCGCGATCGCGAGCGCATACAAGTGCCAGCCTCGCTGGTCGCCGCTGCGGGCGTCGCACCGCTGTTGATCGACGAGGAGCGCGCCGTGTTCGACATCCCCGCGCTGCTTGACGCGACCCTCGGTTTTCAACCACCCGCCGGTCGAGCCTAAAAAACGCGTGGGGAGGGCGAGGGGCAAGAAGCCGCGCAGGCCGGCGGGCGGGACCTCGCGCGGGGCAGCGACCAGGCCGCGCTTTGGCGTTTTGCGTGCAATCGCGCTCTTCAAGCTCACCAAGGTGTTGTTGGCTCTTGCGACGGCCTATGGCGTCTTGCGGCTTCGCGATGCGTCCGTGATCGCCCGCCTGTATAGCTGGGCGGCGAGCATGCCGTCGGGCTTGGAGCAGGACTGGGTGCGCCGCGCACTGGTGTTCGTCAGCGGCCTGAGCCCGGGGCGGATCAATGCCTTGGGGTTCGTCACCCTGGCCTATGCCGCGGTTTTCACCGCTGAAGGCATCGGATTGTGGATGGGCAAGCGCTGGGCGGAGTGGCTCACGGTGATCGTCACCAGCTCATTGATACCGCTGGAAATATGGGAAATGGCGCACCGGCCGGGCATGGGCACGGCTTTGGTTGTCGCGTGCAATCTGGCCATCGTCTGGTACCTGATCCGTCAGCTGCGCCAGCTGCGCGCATGAACTTTTCTTCATCGTGAAAAGATCTTCATCTGCCGTAAAACGCGTTTAGACCGAGTAAGCTTTTTTCCCGTGAGTTTGAACTCTTTCTACTGGATAACTTGATGGAGATCCCATGTTAAAGACTGGTGCCTTGATTTCTACCGCCTTGTTGAGCCTTGGCTTGGCTGCCGCTGCAATGGCTGCCGATGTCCCGAAGGCCGCCGATGCCCCGAAGGCCGCCGATGCCCCGAAGGCTGCCGCTGCTTCTCCTGCCGCTGCCGTGGATGCGCCGAAACCGACGAAGCATCATGGCAACAAGCATCACCATAAAGCACCCGCCGACGCAGCCGCTGGCGACAAGAAGTAAGATTGCCGCTTCCGACGCCCCGACCGCTTGACGGCGGCCGGGGCGTTCTTGTTTCGAAGGCGTGTCAATGGATCCAATCATTGTTTTGAAGGCCTTGATCCTGGGTGTGGTCGAAGGTCTGACCGAGTTTCTCCCCGTCTCCAGCACCGGGCATCTGGTGGTGGTGGGAAGTCTCCTGAACTGGAACGACGAGAAGGGCAAGCTGTTCGAGATCGTCATACAGCTCGCGGCCATACTGGCGGTTTGCTGGCAATTCCGTGAGCGACTATCCCGCGTCGCCAGGACGCTCGCCGGCGATCCGGCTTCGCAGCGTTTCGTGTTCAATCTGGCGCTGGCATTCCTCCCGGCGGCGCTGCTTGGCGTCACCTTTGCAAGCTTCATCAAACGCCATTTGTTCGCGCCGGTCCCGGTCGCGCTGGCGTTCATCATCGGCGGCATTGCGATCCTGATCATCGAGCGCAGTGTCGGCCGTGCGCGCATCGGCGATGTCGATGCCATCAAGCCCGCCGATGCATTGTGGGTGGGCGTGGCGCAGGCGCTGTCGATGATCCCCGGCACCTCGCGTTCAGGCGCCACCATCATGGGTGGTTTACTGCGCGGCCTGTCGCGCAAGACCGCCACCGAGTTTTCCTTTTTCCTGGCGATTCCGACCATGTTCGCGGCCACGGGCTACGAGCTGTTCAAGGCCCGTCACCTGCTCGAGGGCGGCGATCTGGCGGTGATCGGCGTGGGTTCCCTCGCATCGTTCGTCAGCGCAGCGTTTGCGGTCAGTGCCTTGCTGAAGTACGTCAGCGGTCACGACTTCCGCGTATTCGCCTGGTATCGCATCGCGTTCGGCGTGCTCATTCTGGCGAGCTGGCATTTCCAGTGGATCCACTGGCAAGGTGACTGACAATCCGCGCGGCGCGCGTATACTGTTGCGCACCATGCGGCCTCGTCCAGCTCCCCTGCTTCGGGGTTTGTTGCTCCTGCTCATCGCCTGCGCCGCGCGCGGCGCCGACACCGGGTTGTTCATTGGCCATGTCTGGGCGCGCCCTACGCCGCCCGGAGCGACGGTCGGCGCGGTGTATCTGGACTTGAACAATCAAGGCACATCGCCCGAGCGCCTGCTGCGCTTGAGCTCGCCCGTTGCGGGGGCCGTGCAATTGCATGAAACGCGCGACGAGCATGGTCTGATGAAAATGCGGCAGTTGCCGTTCATCGACGTACCCGCCGGTGGCACCGTGAAGGCCGCGCCGGGGGCGCTGCACATCATGCTGCTCGGGCTCAAGAAGCCGCTGCTGGATGGCGACACCTTTGCGTTGAAACTCCTGTTCGCGGCCGCCGGCGAGCTCACCGTTCAAGTCCGCGTGCGCACGGACCGATGAGCATCTCGGGCGACTACATCGCGCAGTCGGTCGACATCGCGCATCTCATACAGGTTGCCTTGACGCCGATATTCCTGATCTCCGCCGTGGGCGTCATTTTGAACGTCATGACGAGCCGCCTGGCACGCATCGTGGACCGCGCACGCAGCATCGAGGAGCGCATCCGCAAAAAGGACTTCACCGGCGACATTCAAGACCTGCATGCCATGCTGCGCGTGCTGGCGAGGCGCGCGCGCCACATGAACCGCGCCATCACGCTCATCACCCTGGCGGCCCTGCTCATCGCCCTGGTGGTGGTCATGCTGTTTCTAAACGCATTCCTGCACTGGGATCTGTCCAGATTCATTGCCATCATGTTCATCGGCACGATGCTCACCATGGCGGCTGCGCTGCTGGAATTCTTGATCGAGGTGCGGATCGCCACCGACTCGCTGCGCATCGGCATCATTGCCGAGACTCAGACTACCGGCCACACCAACCCGCACTCCTGAAGGAGCACGCAATGCAGATCGGAATGATTGGATTGGGGCGCATGGGCGCGAACATGGCGCGCCGGCTGGCGCGCGGCGGCATCGAGGTCATCGGCTTTGACCGGGACCCTGCGGGCCGCGCCGCGCTTGCAAAAGAAGGTCATATCAAGACCGTGGAGTCGCTCGCGGCGCTGGCGGGGGCGCTGACGGCGCCACGCCTGGTGTGGGTGATGCTGCCCTCGGGCGCACCCACCGAGCAGACCATCACCGAACTGCGCGCTCTGCTGGCGCGCGGCGATGTGCTCATCGACGGGGCGAATGCGCATTTCGCCGACTCGCAACGTCACGCGCGTGAACTTGCCGCGCTCGGCGTCGGCTTCGTCGACGTGGGCGTTTCCGGCGGCATCTGGGGCCTGGACATCGGCTATGGTCTGATGCTCGGCGGCGCTGAAGCCGACGTCGAGCGCGTGAAACCGATCGCCAGAATTCTGGCGCCGACGCCGACCGACGGCTGGCTGCATTGCGGCCCCGCGGGCGCGGGACACTACGTCAAGATGGTTCACAACGGCATCGAGTACGGACTGATGCAAGCGTATGCCGAAGGCTTCGCGCTCATGCAGGCGCGCGCTGACATGCAGCTGGACATCGCCAAGATCGCCGAGAGCTGGCGCCACGGCACCGTCATCCGATCCTGGCTGCTGGATCTGACGGCCGAGTTTCTCAAACAGGACGCGGCGCTGACGACGGTGGAACCTTTCGTTGCGGATTCGGGCGAGGGCCGCTGGACGGTACTGGAGGCGATCCAGCAGGGCGTGCCGACGCCGGTCATGAACCTGGCCCTGTTGTCGCGGTTCGCCAGTCAGGGCAAGGATGACTTCGGCGCACGCATCCTGGCCAAGATGCGCCAGGGATTCGGCGGTCACGCCATCAAGGAAAAACCGAAGAGCTAGTCAGCAGCCTGCCCGCAACGGCTCTTGGGCTCTTATGGCGCCGCTTCGCGCACCGGCAAGGGCACATTGCACAGCTCGACGCGGTTGGCCCGATGTACGGTCCAACCGTCGTAACGGTTGCGCCGCGATTCCACCAGCGCTTTGAACGTGGGCGTGTCGGTGCGCATCACCTGCAGATGCTCGCGATCGGCGGCGGGCACATCGATCTGCATCCGCATGCTCTTGATCTTCACCTGCTGTTCGGGCTTTTCATAGAAACCCATCGCGCCGCTTCCGCGCGGCAGGCCCGACAGCAACGGCATTCCCTTGAGCACGCGCCCGACCAGCGCCACATTGCGGTCCAGGTGACGCGGTGAATGGCCGATGACGACGTAGATTTCGGCGCCGCTGCCGCTGGTCGGCGCCGCGTCGCGGCCCACGCCCACCATGCCGTAGCAATGCGCCAGCCACAGCAGCCGCTGCTGCGGATCGCGCGCGGTGGGCAGGCCGTTTGAAAATCCAACCTGCGGTGCATACACATCCCCGTCCGGCAATGCCGCGAAGGGCACCTCGTCGCTCAACGGGCGCTCGAATTCCGGCGGCATCGATTGGCTGGAAGAGGGCGTGGCGTGGCGGTTGTCGGGGTCGCCCCACTGCGCCACATAGTTGTCCTGAACGCGGACGATGGACAGCGCATCGTAATAATGTTCATGCGCCAGCCGCTTGATGTTCTCGACATGCAACGGCGCAAACGCCGGTGCCAGTTCGATCACCACCCGTCCGGCATCGAGTTGCAGATAAAGGGTGTTCTGGGGATCCACCGCGCGCCAGTCGGCGGGCTTGGCGGTGGCGATCACCTCGCTGGTGGTTGGCGGCGGTGCGGCGGCGGCCAGCGCCGAAAAAAAAATCGCTGCGGCGAGCGGCCAAATCTTGCACTGGCGGTACATAAGATTAGTATCCCGTAGAGTTCTAGCTGCGAATTGGAGGAGACATGGCCATGAGTTTAGCGCGCGCGGGCGTGGTTGCGATTGCATCCTTGTTGGTCGGACAGTGGAGTCTTGCTGCGGGCGGTGGTGCTATGCCCAGCGGACCGTCGGTGTCCAATTTCGAGCCGCGAGAGGTGCCGCCGGAGGAAAAAGCCAAGAACTCCTACAACGCCGGCATCAAGTCCATCAAGAAAGCGAAGGACTATGAAGCCGATGCCGCCAAGGCATCGACACCTGAGAAAAAGGCCAAGGCGATGGAAAAGGCCGGCAAGGCGTACAACAAGGCGCTCGAGCAGTTCACCGACGCGGCGTCCAACAAGCCGGACATGGTGGAAGCCTGGAACTACATCGGTTTTGCCAACCGCCATCTCGGCGCTTACGCGGAGTCTCTGGAGGCATACGATCACGCGTTGTCGCTGAATCCGAAGTACTTCGAGGCGGTCGAGTATCGCGGCGAAGCCTATCTGGGTTTGAATCGCATCGACGATGCCAAGACGGCCTATATGGACCTGTTCCGCGACGCACGGCCCCTGTCGGACCAGCTCCTGGTGGCCATGCAGCAATGGGTCGCCGATCGTCGTCTGGACGGCAAGGGCCTCGACGCGGCGCAGATCGATGCGTTCGAACTGTGGCTGGGTGAACGCGCAACGGTTGCCAGGCAAACCGCCTCACTCGGGTCCGGCGACGCAGTCAGGACCTGGAAGTAACGCGAGGCTGTCCCCGCGGACTGTGCGACAGCGCTTGAGGCGGGTCGCTGCGTGGAGCTGCGCCATGGTGCTGGCCGGCAGCGCTGCCACCGCTGCACAGCCACCGGCCTACCGATGGGATCTGCCGCCGGGGTTTCCGCCGCCCCGGGTCCCGGCCGGCAATCCCATGAGCGAGGCCAAGGCCGTTCTGGGCAAACGCCTGTTCTTCGACACGCGCTTGTCCGTCACCGGCCAGTATTCCTGCGCCAGTTGCCACCGCCCGGAGTCGGCCTTCACCGATGGCCGCGCCCGCGCCGTCGGCGCCACCGGGCGGCGCCTGAACCACAACGCCATGAGCTTGGTCAATGTCGCTTACGCCGTGAGTTTCGGATGGACGAACGCAGGGTTTGATTCCCTCGAGGCGCAGATGCGCAGACCGCTGTTCAATCAGCATCCGGTGGAAATCGGCTTGCGCGGGCGCGAAGCGGCGCTGCTGCGCGAACTGGCGGCCGATCCGGCCGTGCGGGCGGGATTCGCTCAGGCGTTTCCGGGGTCCGCCAACCCGATATCGCTCGGGCATTTGATCCAGGCGATCGCCTGTTACGAACGCACGCTGGTGTTCGCCCGATCGGTCTTTGACCGCTATATTTTTGACGATGATCAGTCGGCACTGACGGGGGCCGCCAAGCGTGGCATGGCGCTGTTCTTCGGGCCGCGCCTGGCATGCGCGCAATGCCATTTCGGGCTGAATCTGGCCGGCCCTGCGGCCATTGCCGGCAAGCCGCCACCGGCGCCGATTTTTGCCGACACCGGCACGCAGGGACGCTTCAAGGTGCCGGGGCTGCGCAATGTCGCGCTCACGGCGCCATACATGCATGATGGCCGGTTCGTCGATCTTCGCTCGGTGCTCGATCACTACGAGCACATCGAACGCGACCGGGCGCCGGGCGAAACACTCGACCCGCGCCTGCGCACGTTCCATCTCGCGGTCGGCGAGAAACAAGACTTGATCGACTTCCTGGAATCGCTGTCGGATCTACAGTACGCGGGCTCTGCGCCGCTACACTAGGGCTACTGCGCTGCATTATTTTGTCTGCTCGGGGTGACAATGCTACCGCTGTCGCTATACTTCGCCGCGTCTTTGGCGGTGCGCTGCAATTAGAGGAAACATGGAGCCGACCGATACTGCGGAACCTGACTATTTTCACAAGGTCGTGGACTGCCAGTGGGCGTGCCCCGCCCACACGGACGTCCCCGAGTACATCCGGCTCATCGCCCAGGGAGAGTTCACCGATGCCTACATGGTGAACCGCGCCTCCAATGTCTTTCCGGGCATCCTCGGCCGCGTCTGCGACCGGCCCTGCGAACCGGCCTGCCGCCGAGGGCGCATCGAGGACAAACCCGTCGCGATCTGCCGGCTGAAGCGGGTCGCGGCGGATCACCGCGATGACATCAGCGCATTGCTGCCGCGTGCGCCCGAACAAAAAAACGGCAAACGCGTCGCCTGCATCGGTGCGGGCCCGGCTTCGCTCACCGTGGCCAACGATCTGCTGCCGCTGGGCTACGAGGTCACGATATTCGAGCAGTTTGCCGTTGCCGGCGGCCTGATGCGCACCAATATCCCCGCCTTTCGTCTGCCTGCGAATGTGCTCAATGAAGAGATCGGCTACATCGTTTCCATGGGCGCGGACCTGCGATTGAACTCGCCCATCAGGAGCATGAAGCAGCTCCTCGATGCGAAGGAGTTCGACGCCGTGTTCGTCGGCTCAGGCGCACCCAAGGGCAAGGAACTCGAACTTCCCGGGCGGCGCGACTCCGATCGCATCCACATCGGCATTGCATGGCTTGAATCCGTGGCCTTCGATCACATCGACAAGATCGGCGAGCGCGTGCTCATCATCGGTGTCGGCAACACCGCCATGGATTGCTGCCGCACCTCGATGCGTCTGGGCGCCAAGGACGTGAAGGTCATGGCGCGCAAACCGCGGAAGTTCTTCAAGGCCTCGGCCTGGGAACTCGAAGACGCCGAACATGAGACCGTGCAGATTGTGGTGAATCGCGCCCCCAAATCCTTCGTCACGAAGGACGGCAAGCTTGCCGGCATGATGTTCGAGGCGCTCGAGTACGATATCAGCGGCGGCGAGATCACCGCGACGCGCGTGCTGGGCGATGAGTTTTATCCCTGCGACGACGTCATCCTCGCCATCGGCCAGGAAAACGCCTTTCCCTGGATCGAGCGCGACATCGGCATCAACCTGGATCGCTGGAACGTGCCGGTGGTCGACAAGACGACCTTCCAGTCGACGCGTCCGGAAGTTTTTTTCGGCGGCGATGCGGCCTTCGGACCGAAGAACATCATCTGGTCAGTGGAACACGGTCATCAGGCCGCGATCTCGATTCACAAGTTCTGTCAGGGTGAATCCGTGGCGGCGCGCATGCCGCGCGGCCTCACCTTGAGCAGCCGCAAAATGGGCATGCATGAGTGGTCGTACAAGAACGAATACAACGCCGCCGAACGGCGGCTGGTGCCGCATGTGGGATTGGTGGAGCGCTTCAAGAAGGTGAACGTCGAGGTGGAGTTGGGCTTTACCGCCGAGCAGGCCGCGCTTGAAGTGCAGCGTTGTCTGAACTGCGACATGCAGACGGTTTTCACGGCCAAACTGTGCATCGAATGCGATGCCTGCATCGATGTCTGTCCGACCGATTGCCTGACCATCACCCATGGTGGCGAAGAGGCCGACCTGCGCACACGCCTGCGGGCGCCGGCGCGCGTCACCGCGCAGCCGCTGGTCGTGTCGGGTGCGCTGCCGCAGACCGGCCGTGTGATGGTCAAGGATGAAAACCTCTGCGTGCACTGTGGACTGTGCGCCGAGCGTTGCCCGACGGCGGCCTGGGATATGCAGAAGTCCACGATTCATTGGCCCCACGCCGGAGATGGTGAAACCGCATGCCGCCCAAAGCAGCGCCAGAGCGCGTAAACGATTTCGTCATCAAGATCGGTACCGTCAACGGTACCGGTTCCGCGAGCGCCAACGGCCTGCTGATGAAGGCCGTGTTCCGCAGCGGCGTGCCGGTGGTCGGCAAGAATTATTTTCCCTCGAACATCCAGGGCGCGCCTACCTGGTACGAGATCCGCGTGACGCGCGCCGGTTATCGCGCGCGCGCCGGCCAGGTCGACATCATGGTGGCGCTCAACCCCGAGAGCTACGCGCGCGACCTGCAGGAAGTGGTCTCGGGCGGCTATTTCGTCTACGACTGCACCTGGCCGCGACCCGCGCTGCTGCGGCGCGATGATGTCACCGTGCTGGGCGTGCCGCTGGCGCGCCTGTGCAACGAGAACTTCCAGGGCGTGCGCACCCGCATCCTGATGAAGAACATCTGCTACGCCGGCGTGCTGGCGGCGCTGTGCGATCTCGATCTGGATGTGATCCGCGGTCTGCTGGCCGAGACCTACGCGAAGAAGCCGCAGCTGGTCGAGAGCAACATGAAGGCGATCCAGCTCGGCTACGACTACGCGCGCAAGGCGTTCGACTGCCCGCTGCCGCTGCGCGTCGCCAAGCTCGACGCCACCAAGGGCCACATCATCATCGATGGCAACACCGCTGCCGGCCTGGGCTGTGTGTATGCCGGCGCCACGGTGGGCGCCTGGTATCCGATCACGCCTTCCACCTCGCTGATGGATGCCTACAAGAGTTTCGCCGAGCGGTTGCGTGCCACGCCCGACGGGCGCAAGAACTACGTGATGATCCAGGCCGAGGACGAGCTCGCCTCGATCGGCATGGTGATCGGCGCCAACTGGAACGGCGCGCGCGCGTTCACCGCCACATCGGGCCCTGGCATTTCGTTGATGCAGGAATTCCTCGGCCTCGGCTACTACACCGAAACGCCCGCGGTGGTATTCGACGTGCAGCGTGTCGGCCCCTCGACCGGCATGCCGACGCGCACGCAACAGAGTGACCTGCGCTCGGCGGCTTATGCCTCGCACGGCGATACGCGGCACGTGTGCCTGTATCCGGCCAATCCGGAGGAGTGCTTCTATTTCGCGGCCACGGCCTTCGACTTGGCCGATCGCCTGCAGACACCGGTGCTGGTGCTCTCCGACCTCGACATCGGCATGAACGACTGGATGTGTCCCGATCTCAAATGGGACGAGAACTACCAGCCCGATCGCGGCAAGCTGCTCGACGCCGAGCAGCTCTCGAAGATCGACAAGTTCTGGCGTTACTACGACCACGACGACGATGGCATTCCGCAGCGCACGCTTCCGGGCGTCAGCGCCAAGGGCGCCTGGTTTGCGCGCGGCTCGGGGCACACGCAGTACGGCGCCTACACTGAGGATTCGCGCGACTACCAGATTGTGCTCGACCGCCTGCGTAAGAAGTGGATCACCGCCTCAAGGCTGGTGCCCAAGGCGATCATCGAGAACAGCGCACCGATCGAAGGCGAGGGAAATGGTACCAATGAGCTCGCGATCGTCACGGTCGGCAGCGGCGATGCGCCGGTGCGCGAAGCGATCGATCGCCTGCGTGCGCAGGGTGTGGCCGTGGACTACATGCGGGTGCGCGGCTTTCCCTTCGGCGAGGAAGTCGAGACTTTCCTGAACGCGCACAAGACCAGTTTCATTGTTGAGCAGAACCGTGATGCGCAGTTGCGCGCGCTGCTGCTGCTCGAGACCGGCGTCGAGAAAGGCCGCATGCGCTCGATCCTGCATTACAACGGCATGCCGCTGGCCGCCGCTTACGTGGTCGATGGCGTGATGGCGGCGGTGCAGGATCGCGCGCGCCCCGCGGCACAACTGGTGCGCTGAGGAGCCTGCAATGACCTTCATGGCAAAACCCAAGGTTGCCCATCCGGAACTGCCGCGCAACGCGCTCGGCCTCACGCGCCGCGACTACGAGGGCTCTAACTCGACGCTGTGCGCCGGCTGCGGGCACGACTCGATCACCGCCTCGATCGTCGAGGCCTGCTGGGCCAACGCGCTCCAGCCGCAGAACCTGGTGAAGCTCTCGGGCATCGGCTGTTCGTCCAAGACCACGGCGTATTTCGTCAGCGGCGCGCATGGCTTCAATTCGGTGCACGGCCGCATGCCCTCGGTGGCCACGGGCGCCAACGCGGCCAACCGCAAGCTGCACTACATCGGCGTCTCGGGCGATGGCGACACGTTGTCGATCGGCCTCGGGCAGTTCATCCATGCGATCCGTCGCAACCTGAACATGGTGTACATCATCGAGAACAACGGCGTGTACGGCCTGACCAAAGGGCAGTTCTCCGCCTCGGCCGATGTGGGTACCAAGGCGAAGAAGGGCGAAGTCAACAGCCAGCCGCCGATCGATCCGGTGCAGCTCGCGCTCACGCTCGGCGCCTCCTTCGTCGGGCGCGGTTTCTCGGGCGACAAGCGCCAGCTGGTGCCGCTGATCCAGGCGGGCCTCAGGCACCCGGGATTCGCGCTGATCGACGTGCTCTCGCCGTGCGTGACCTTCAACGACCACGAGGGCTCGACAAAGAGCTACGCCTATACCCGCGAGCACTACCACGCCGCCGTCGAGGCCGACTACGTACCGCGCGCCGAGGCGATCGCCGTCGACTATCCGGCCGGCGAATCGCTGCTGGTGCCGCTGCACGACGGCAGCCAGGTCAGGCTCAGGAAGCTGGAGCCTGCCTTCGACACGCGCAACCGCGCCAACGCCTACGCCTACATCGACGCGAAGCTGCACGAGGGTGAGTACGTGACCGGGCTGATCCACGCGCAGGACGCGCCCGAGCACGAGCTGCACGCGGTGAACCGAACGGCGGCCACACCGCTGAACCGCATGCCGTATGAGCGCCTCAACCCAGGTGCGGCGACACTCGCCAAGCTGATGGCCCGCTATCGCTGAGCGGGCGCCGGCGGGCCCGGGCGCCCGCTCCGCCGATATGCCGACCGGGCCGCCTGGACTGCCCCTGCGCGGCCAACCCCGCGACGCGGCCGGCCTGGGCGCGAGCCCGCCGTGCAGACCCGTGGCGACGTGACGGGCGAGCTCGCCCCGGGTGGCGATGGCCGCCGCCACCGGCATCGATCAACGGCGCAGGCGGATCTCCTGACCGGGCGCCGCAGGCGCGCCATCCGTGGCAAAGTTCAGCCTGCAGACGAGCTCGCCGCGGGCAGCTCAGGGAGGACGTTCGATGGGCAAGGGACGGCTGGAAGCGTTCAGCGATGGCGTGATCGCGATCCTGATCACGATCATGGTGCTGGAGCTGAAGATTCCCGAGGGCGGCTCACCGCTGTCGCTGCGGCCGCTGCTGCCGGTGCTGCTGAGCTACCTGCTGAGCTTCATCTACCTCGGCATCTACTGGAACAACCATCACCACCTGCTGCACAGCGTGCAGCGCGTCACCAGCGGCATCATGTGGGCCAACCTGCACCTGCTGTTCTGGCTGTCGCTGGTCCCGTTCACGACCGGCTGGATGGGCGCGAACCGGCACGCGGCGGTGCCGGCGGGATTGTATGGGCTGGTGCTGCTGATGGCGGGGATCGCGTTCTTCGTGCTGCAGCGGGCCATCATCCGCTCGCAGGGCCGCGATTCGCCCCTGCGCCGCGCGGTGGGCGACGACTGGAAGGGCAAGCTGTCGCCGCTGGTGTACGCGCTGGCGATGGGCACCGCGTTCGTGTCGGCGGCCGGCGCCGAGGCGCTGTACGCGCTGGTCGCGCTAGCGTGGCTGGTCCCGGACCGGCGTTACGCGCAGGCGCAGGCTGGCGGCGCGTGAGCCGGCCGCTCAGCTGCGGCGGCTGCGTTCCCAGTTGGTAATGGCGGTGCGTCCCGCCGGCGTCACCACGACACCGTGGCCGTTGTCCGCCACGTAGCCGCGGCGCACGAGCTTGTCCGCCTGCGCAGCCGAGATCGTCGCGGCGGCAAGTCCGCGCTTGGCGCGTTCCTGCAGGCGCGCCAGCGCCGCCCAGTCGTCGGCGGTCATGTAGTCGTCCAAGCATCCTCCCCAGGTGGCCGGGCCACGATCAGATCAGGTTAGGGCGTCGCCGTTATGCCTGCGCGAGCCGCGAAATCGCAGATGAACACCAGCAGTGCGTTCTCGATGCTGCCCGGGCGCGGCAGCGACCACTTCGGGTTTGACGGATCGCCACGCTCGGTGAACGCGACCGCACCCGTCCAGCGCGCGTCGACGTACCAGTCGTAGGCGACCTCGGCGGAGCGGCCGCCCGGGCAGTCGAACAGCCGCTGGGTCCGGCCGGAGCGGTAGTCCGCGCCACTGCTCGGCAGCAGGTTGTGGTCCGCGCTGAACCGGAACCATGCCTGCACACCGGCCTTGGCGGGCAGGATCGACGCCTTGTCGGCGTGCCAGACGGTGCCGGCACTGCTGTGGATCACGTCGATCCACTCTTCAGCCAGGGCGGGTCCCGTGCACAGCACTCCCAGCAGCAACCATGAGCTGATCTGCATGTCCCCCCCCGTTCAGCGGCCGGCCCGGTCGGCCGATC
>JANXOV010000035.1 GCA_025357635.1 Pseudomonadota bacterium | reverse complement strand
GTTGTATGGATCGCTCGCGCTCACCGGCCGCGGTCACTGCACCGATCGCGCCATCCTGCTGGGGCTGGAGGGATTGAGTCCCGACAGCATCGATCCGCGCAGCATCGAGCCGACGCTGGCCCGCATCCGCGGCAGCGCCAGGATCAAACTGCTCGGCCGGCATGAGATTGCATTCGACGAACCGTTGAACCTGCTGTTTCATCACGATCAGATTCTGCCCGGGCATTCCAACGGCATGCGCTTCACGGCGCATGATTCGGCTCTGACGGTGCTGGCTCAGGAGGAGTATTACAGCGTCGGCGGCGGCTTCGTGGTGCAGGCCGGAAGCACGGGCGGCGCCGAGCAGGCGCGCGCCCAGGCGCCGTTCGAATTCGACTCGGCGCAGAGCCTGCTCGAGCAGGCGCGCGCGCATGGCCTGGAGATTCACGAACTCATGCTGGCGCGCGAACGCGTCTGGAAGAGCGATGTGCAGATCCGCGCCGATCTGATGCGCATCTGGACGGTAATGAAGGATTGCGTCAACCGCGGTTTTGAAGCCAGCGGCCTGCTGCCCGGCGTGCTGGCCGTGCGCCGGCGCGCGCCGAAATTGCACCGGGTTCTGCAAAGCGGCGATTCCAAAGATCCGATGCACGCACTGGACTGGGTGAACGTGTTTGCGCTGGCCGTGAATGAGGAAAATGCCGCCGGCGGTCAGGTGGTGACCGCACCGACCAATGGCGCAGCCGGCATCGTGCCCGCAGTGCTGCATTACTACATGCGTTTCGAGACCGGCGCCAACGAGGACGGGGTGATCCGGTTTTTGTTGAGCGCCGCGGCAATCGGCATCCTGTACAAGAAAAACGCGTCCATCTCCGGCGCCGAGATGGGCTGCCAGGGCGAAGTGGGAGTGGCCTGCTCGATGGCAGCGGCGGGGCTGGTGTCGGCGCTGAACGGCACCAATGAGCAGCTGGAAAACGCCGCGGAAATCGGCATGGAGCACAATCTGGGCCTGACCTGCGATCCCGTTGCAGGTCTCGTGCAGATTCCCTGCATCGAGCGCAATGCCATGGGTTCGGTGAAGGCCATCAACGCGGCGCGGCTCGCGATGCGCGGCGACGGATCGCACAAGGTGTCGCTCGATCAGGTCATCGCCACCATGCGCCAGACCGGCCACGACATGTCGGTCATCTACAAGGAAACCTCGCAGGGCGGACTCGCGGTCAACGTCCCCGAGTGCTGAGCCCTCATCCGGTAGCCTGCAGCCCCTGCGCGATGCCGCTGATGGTGGCGAGCAGCGCGCCGAACAACGCCGCGTCAGTGCGGTCCGTGGCGCGCCAGCGCTTGAGCAGGTCCACCTGCATCAGGTGCATCGGATCGATGTAGGGATTGCGAAGTTTGATTGCACGCTGCAGCGTCGGATCGCTGTCCAGCAGCCGCGCGCTGCCACGCAGCTTCAACACGTTCTTGACCGTGAGATCGTATTCGGCGCCGATGTCCAGGCCGAATCGGCGCAGCGGCTCGGGCGCCAGTTCATCGTAGATCGCCGCGATCTGCAGATCCGTGCGCGCAAGCATCGACTCGACATCATCGACCAGGTAGCCGAAGAACGGCCAGCGGACGAGCATCTCGCCGATCACCGCCTCGCCGTGATGCTCAAGCGAAGCGGCCAGGCCGCTGCCCATGCCATACCATCCCGGAAGCGTGTGCCGGCTCTGCGTCCAGGCGAACACCCACGGCATTGCTCGCAGCGCGTTCAAGCCTTCGGCATCCGCGCGCGCCGCCGGCCGCGAGCCGATGTGCATGCGTTCGATCACATCGATGGGCGTCACGCTGCGAAAGTAGGCCAGGAAATCGGCAGGTTCGAATACCAGACTTCTGTACGCGGCGAAGCTTCGATCCGACAGCAGCGCCATCGCCGACCGCTGTTGCTCGCTGGGCGTGAAACCATCGTCCGCGTGCGCCGTGGCTCGCGCCAGCGCGGCAAATGAGCGCTCCAGCGTGCGCATCGCGATGGGCCGCAGACTGTAGTTCTGATTCACCACCTCGCCCTGCTCGGTCATCCGCAGGGCGTTTCGAATCGATCCGCGCGGCGCGCTTTCCACCAGCTGCTCCGTCTGCCCGCCGCCGCGCGCCGGCGTGCCGCCACGGCCATGGAAAATCGTCGGATCGATGCCGGCGGCCGCGGCCGCGTCCACGATCTGCGTCTGCGCCACTTGCAAGGCCCAGCGCGAGGCGACGATGCCGCCTTCCTTGTTGCTGTCCGAATACCCGACCAGAATGACCTGACGGTTGCCGCGCGCGGCCAGATGACTGCGATAGGCCAGATCGCTCATCAGGTCGCGCAGAATATCCCCGGCACGCGTGAGCGCGTCGATGCTTTCAAGCAGCGGCGCAATGTCCAACGGACACTCCCCGCTGCGCTTGTCGACGATATCCGCCCAGCGTGCCAGCAGCAGCACGGACAGCACGTCCTGCGCGCCATTGGCGCCGCTCACGATGTAATTGCGCACCGCGTGCTCACCGAACTTGTGGCGCGCGTGCGCGATCGCCTCGAACACCCACAGCGTGCGCCGCCCGACCGCATCCAGCGGCGCCAGCGGACCCTGATCGCGCTGCAGCCACTCGGCCAGCTGAGTCAGCCGCTGCTCAGGCTTCAACTGCAGCCAGTCCGATCGGGCCATGGCCTGACCGATGACTTCATCGTGCACGTGCGCATGCTGGCGCACGTCCAGCGTCGCCAGATGAAATCCAAACGTGCGGATGCGCCGGATCAAACGCCGCACCAGAAAATAGCCGCCGTGCCGGCTGTGGTTGGCGAGCAGGCTGTCCGCCACCAGTTGCACGTCCGCAAGCAGTTCCGCCGGACCTTCGTAGCCATTGGGCCGGCCGTCGTAGGTGGTCTTCAGGCGCTCGGCAATCTGCCCGAAGAACACGCGGTACGGCATTCGGTCGTGGCGCGCCGGCGTGATCGACTGCGCCCCCGGCAGGAGCGAGGCGTACTGCTCCACGCGGCGCATCAGCGCCGGATCGATGCCGACGCGGCTGGCGCTCTGACTGAGCACTTCGGCCAGCTTCTGACACTCGGAAAAGTAGGTGGAGATGATCAGGCGCTGATGACGCGACAAGGTTTCCCGGATGCTCTTGGCGTGGACATCGGCGTTGCCGTCCATGTCTCCCCCCACCCAGGAGCCGAAGTGCAGAATGTTGGGCAGATCGAGGGTATCGGCCGCCACGCCAAAAGTCTGCGCCAGCGCGGTTTCCAGTTCCTCGTAGAATAACGGCACGACGCGGTAGAGCACTTCGACGAGATAAAACAACACGTGTTCGCGCTCATCCGCCACCGTCAGCCGCTCCCGCGGATGGTCTTCGGTCTGCCAGATGGTGGTGAATTCCAGATGCACCTTTGCCCATAGCGTTTGCAGTTCACCCGGAGTCATCGCCGGATTGAGGCGGTCCAGCAGATCCTGCGCGACACGCTGATGCTTGCGCAGAATGGTGCGGCGCGTGGACTCGGTGGGATGCGCGGTGAAAACCGGCTCGATGCTCAAGCTGCTGATCAGTGCGATGACCTGCGGCAGATCCCGGCCCTCACGCTTCAATCGCGCAAGGCAATCAGCGATGCCGCCCGGTTGCGCGGTGCTCGAATCGTTGAGGTACTGCCGGCGCCGGCGCACGCGGTGAACCTTCTCCGACGTATTGACCGCCTGGAACCAGATTGAAAATGCCCGCGTCAGATCGCGGGCCGCCTCCGGCGAGCGTCCCTGCGTCCGGCGGCGCAGCTCCTCCGCGCCGGCGGCATCGCCCTCGCGCCGCAGGATGGCGGCCTGCCGGTCGCCTTCGACCAGTTCGAAAAAGGCATCGCCCCCCTGCTCCCGCACCACGTTGCCCACGATGGCCCCCAAGGCATGGACGTCCTCACGCAGGGCGGAATCCTTGGCCGGGAACTGAATGCTTTGGCGGTACATCGACACGTCGCGATACTAGCAAAACCAGCCGCCCGGCACCCTGTATCACTAAAACAACAGTTAAAACGCATTGCGATGCGGCCGACCGGAATGCTATCGTTGTCCGGACAATACAAACCCTTGAGGGATGCTCATGAATTATTCGAAGCACGGCTTTTCTCTGCTGGCGGTGGCAGCCGCCGTATCGGCGCAGCTGGGCGCGTCTTCTGCGCTCGCCGCGGACCCCTCGGTGACCGAAATCAGCGAGATCGTTGTAACGGCCCGACAGCGATCGGAGAAAATCTCCGACGTTCCGGCCACCGTGCAAGCGTTCTCGGCGCAAGACATCAAGGACGCCGGCATTGAACGCCCGAATGACTTCATCGCACTGACGCCCGGTGTTTCCATCGTCAACACGGCCGAGTTCGGCGACATGCAGGTCAACATCCGCGGCATCAACACCAGCCGCGACGCGGAGACCAACTTCGGCCTGATCATCGACGGCGTGCTGCTGACAAACCGCACGGCCTTCAATCAGGAATTCGCGGATATCGAACAGATCGAAGTGCTGAAGGGCCCGCAGAGCGCCGTCTATGGACGCAATGCCTCCGCCGGCGCCATCATCATCACCACGCCGAAGCCTTCGAACGAGTTCAAGGCCCAGGCCAAGGGCACGTTGGGCAACAACAAGACCTACAAGGCCAGCGGCTATGTCAGCGGCCCTCTGTCCGACAACGTCTTCGCGCGCATCGGCGCCTATACCTACCGGACCGATGGCTTCTACAGCAACCGTTATCTCAACGATAAGAACGTGGACGCCGTGTCCGAGTCGGGCGGCGAGGCGCGCCTGATCTGGCAGCTCTCCGAGAAGAACTCGCTGGATTTCAAGGCCCGCTACAGCAAGGTGGATGCGTCGGCGATTGCGTTCAACGCGGCGTTCGCGCTGCCGAATGTCGCCGCGGCCTTCGGCAATCCGGACTTCAATCAGAATGTCAACGATCACAAGTTCGACTACATCAACAACATCGATCCGAAAAACCAGCAGGACAATTTGAATTTGTCTCTCAAGGGCGACTTCGAGTTGGGCTTCGCGACACTGACCTCGGTGCTGGCCTACAACAATCAAAAGAACTTCCTGCTCGCCGACGGTACCAGCGGTGCGTTTGGCATTTATGCAGCAGAACCAACCTGCGTAGCCACCCGTGCGGCCCAGCCGGCTGCTCCGCTGCCCTCGCCATTCGCGTATGGCGGATTCACGCCGCCCTACGGCGCAGACACCTGCGACGGATTTCAATACCAGCAACGCGATCAGCGCGACACCAGCCTCGAGCTGCGCCTGACCTCACCCGGCGACAAGCCGATTCGCTGGATTGCCGGCGTCTATGGCGTGGACATCAAGCGCCGCGCCGTTGTCGAACAGGGTGCGGACCTGGGCAAGCCCATCGTGCTGCAGGCCTACAACGCGCCGGGATCAGCCAGCCCCACCGACCTCTTGTATGACGATGACTACAAAAGCAAGGTCATTGCCGGCTTCGGACAACTGGCCTTCGATCTGCCAGGCCGCGTCGAAGTCGCGGTGGCCGTGCGCTACGACCGTGAAAAGCGCGAGGTGAGCAACAACGTGCCGCGCGCCATTGCACCGTTCCTGCAGACCTGCACCCTGGCGCCGAACTGCTATATCAACCCGTATTACAACGTCAACCCGACGGCGACCTCGATTCCGGATCGCAGCAAGACCTACAGCCAGTTCCAGCCCAAGCTGACCGTCAATTGGAAAGCCACGGATCAATTCTCGGCGTATGCGAGCTACGGTTATGGTTTCCGCTCGGGCGGCTTCAATTCGCTCGGCAGCGCCGCCACCATCGCTTCGTTTTACACCAACAACCCTTTCAATCCGTTGACGACCGTTCAAAATGTACAGGATGAGTACAAAAAGGAAGTGGCCAAGGCTGTGGAAATCGGCTTCAAGAGCACGTTCTTCGACCGTCGCCTGTCGGTGAATGCCACGTTGTTCCACACCAAGGTGGACAACATGCAGTTCTTCGAATTCTTCGCCGGCCCCTTCGGTCTGCTGCGCGTGGTCACCAACATCGACGAAGCAACCCTGAAGGGCGGCGAAATCGATGCCAAGTTCCGCGCAACCGAATACCTGACCTTTGGGTTGGGCGCCGCCTTCACCAAGGGCAACATCGATGCCAATTCCAACCGTCCGTACACGGTGGGCAACGAGGTACCGTACGCGCCCAAGGCCACTGGCAATGCCACGGCGGAATTGAAGCTGCCAATGGGTGGCTCGGGATGGAACTGGATGACGCGGGTGGAAGGCGTGTATACCGGCAAGACCTGGTTCCACACCGTGCAGAACAATGCGAATGCGCCGACGCTGTTCAGTTTCATTGCCCCAGTTCTGTTCGACGCCAATTTCAGCAACACCCGGCGTGACGCGTATACGCTGATCAACGGCCGCATCGGCTTCAGCAACGACAACATGTCAATCGTTGCGTTCGGGCGCAATCTGGCCAACAAGCGCTATCTGGCTGAAGTCATCCCGGCGCCTGAGTTCGGCGGCTCGTTCATTCACGATGCACCGGGCCGCAGCTACGGCGTGGAAGTCAGCTACGCGTTCAAGTAGCGCACGCAAGGCGGGCCCGACCCGCGCTGTTGCAGGCCACGGGGCTTACCATGAAGGGCGGAGGCAAACACCTCCGCCCTTTGTTTTTAGCGAGGCGAGTTTAGCGATGCCACAGTCCGGCAGTATCGATAACCCCATGCGGCCCGTGGATCCGACCCGGCGCGCGGCGCCTTGAAAAAGCCGGATTGGAGCGGCGTGCTGCTGGCGGCGGGCGGCGCGGTCGGGTTCGCCAGCAAGGGAATATTCGCCAAATACCTGTACGCGCGCGGCATGTCTTTTGAGACTTTGGTGGCGCTGCGTTCAGCCTTGTCACTGCCATTCATGTGGGCCTGGGTGTTGTGGCTGCGCGGCTGGGGGTCGATCCGCGCCGGCAGTGCCCGGGCCATCGCCGGCGCAGCCTTCGCCGGTCTTGCCTGCTATTGCTTCGGCGCGCTCATCGACTTCTACGCGCTGACGCTCCTGCCGGCGAGCGTGGAGCGGGTGGTGCTGTTCAGCTACCCCGCCATGATCGTGCTGGCCGGCATGCTGCTCGGCCGCGGTACGCCCTCGGCGCGCGTCCTCATTGCCATCGCACTCACCTACACCGGCATCTTTCTCACCGTCGGCGGTTTCGACGCCAGTCTCCTGCGCAGCAATTTCAACGGCACGATTCTGGTGCTGATCTGCGCGGCGACGTTCGCATTCTACTTCCTGGTCAGCGAGCGCTATGTCGGCACGCTCGGCAGCCAGCAGTTCGCGTTGTATGCCATGACCGCAGCCGGTATCGCATTGAACCTGCTGTTCACCGTCCGCATCGGCTGGCACAACATTCACATGGCGGCGCCGGATTGGACGTTGATGGCGGGGCTGGTGATATTCGCCACCGTGCTGCCCATGTTCATGTCTGCCGAAGGCGTGCGCCGCATCGGCGCGCAGCGCTCTGCGCTGGCCGGCACCATCGGACCCATCGCCACCATGGTGCTGGCCACGGCGCTGCTGGGCGAGCGGCTGCACGGCATTCAACTGGCAGGATCGGCGCTCATCATCATCGGCATCCTGGTGCTCGAACTCAAGCGCGCCGGACGCGCAAGCGAAACGGCTGCGTGAAGCGGCCGGATCTTCAGGTCCAGTTCTCTGCGCCGCCGGATTGCCAGCCTCGCGACAATTGCAACGAATAGTTGTAACGATCGGCCGGATGCTCGGACACCGACACGAGAAACAAGCGCTTATCCTCGCTGGTGTAGCGGCGCACCACGGTCAATGACGGCGTACCCGGGCGCACTTTCAACACCTCGGTCAATGCCGGCGGGATCAGGCTGGCGCGGATGTCGATGGCGACGCGCGCTACGCTGACGCCAAATTCGCTTTGAATGAGCTGATAGACGCGGCTGGCGCGCTTGCCGATGGACGCAACGATGGCGGCAAACTCCGGCAGCAGATACACGTCAACCCAGCTGATCGGCAGACGGTCGTCCTTGAATTTACGCACTGCGCTGACACGCAGCCAGCGAGTGCCGCTGCGGCAGCCCAGGATGTGCGCCAGCTGGCGGTTCGCCCTGATCTCCTGCGCGTCGAGCACGCTGAGCCTTGCGTCAGGCGGATACTGCATCAGTTCCCCCGGCGAGGTCAGGGTCTGCACATAGGCTTGCCTTGATTCGCGGGCGCGCACCACGGTGCCGATGCCCTGCCGTCGGTCGATCAGCCGCAGATCGTCCAGCACCCGCAGCGCCTCGCGCACGGTATGACGGCTCACTTTGAAGCGCGCCGAGAGTTCCACTTCCCCGGGGATGATCTTGCCAACGGCCAGCGTTCCGCAGCGGATGTCCTCGATCAACCGGTCGGCCAGCAACCGGTAGCGCGGGACGGCAACAGGCAGGTTTCTTCTTCGTGTGCTCATGTTCTATTGAATTGACATACCGGTGGCCAGGCGCATAGCATTTGTCCGGACAACTGCCCTATTTTTGGAAAGCGAGGCCGGCATCATGGTGCAAATTATCAAACAAGTCGGCCCGCAGCGATACCGGGAGACATTCGGCCGCCACTTCGAGGACTTCCAGGTGGGCGATGTGTACGAACATCGTCCCGGGCGCACCATCACCGAAACCGACAACACCTGGTTCACCCTGCTGACCATGAACACGCACCCGCTTCATTTCGATGAGCAGTATGGCAAAGCCAGCGAGTTTGGTCGCTGTATCGTTTGCAGTCCGCTGACGGTATCCATTCTCGTGGGCATGAGCGTGACGGATGTCAGCCAAAAGGCCATCGCCAATCTGGGCTGGAAGGAAATCAGACTGACCCACCCGGTGTTTGCGGGTGACACGCTGTACGGTGAATCCGAAGTGCTGGAGAAGCGCGAGTCGGCCTCCCGCCCCACCGCCGGCATCGTCGGCGTACGCACCACCGGAAAGAACCAGGACGGCAAGATCGTATGCGTCTTTGACCGCTCGATCCTGGTGGCCAAGAAGGGCCACAGCGTTGAAGACCGGGCCAACTACTGAAGCGTGCAACCCATGTCGCAACAACAATCATCGCGCGCCGGCGCCAGCGCCGACGAAGAAGCGCAGATACTTGAAACCATCGAACGCTGGACCGCGCGCGAGGTCAAGCCCATCGCCCGAAAGTTCGATCACGCGGATGAGTATCCGGCCGATCTGGTCGAGCAGATGAAATCCCTGGGCCTGTTCGGCGCGACCATCGGCCAGGAATACGGCGGCCTGGGCTTGTCGGCGGCGACGTATGCTCGAATCGTGACCATCATTTCCGCCGCGTGGATGGCGCCCACCGGCATCTTCAATTCGCACCTGATCATGGCGGCCTGCGTCGAACGCAACGGCACCGAGGCGCAAAAGCGGCGCTACCTGCCCAGGTTCGCCAGCGGTGAGTGGCGCGGCGGCATCGGTCTCACAGAACCCAATGCCGGCACTGACCTGCAAAGCATTCTTACGCTCGCCAAGCGCGATGGCGAAGGCTACCGCATCAACGGCACCAAGACCTGGATCACCAACGGCGTCTACGGCACGCACTTCGCCGTTCTCACCAAGACCAACCCAAAGGCCGAACCACGACACACGGGCATGAGCATGTTCGTGTGCGAAAAGGCCCCCGGCTTCAGCGTCGGCAAAAAGATCAAGAAACTCGGCTACAAGTCCATCGACAGTGCAGAACTGATCCTCGACAATTTCTTCGTGAACGCCGATCAACTGATCGGCGGCGTCGAGGGCAGCGGCTTCAAACACGCCGTCGGCGGACTCGAGCTGGGCCGCATCAACGTGGCGGCGCGCGGCGTGGGCATTGCAACAGGCGCGTTTCAGGATGCGCTGCGCTACTCGCAGGAGCGCAAGACCTTCGGCAAGCCGATCTGCCAGCATCAGGCCATCCAGCTGAAGCTCGCCGACATGGCGACGCGGGTGGAGGCCGCCAGGCTGCTGGTCCAGCAGGCCGCGCACAAGTACGACACCGGCGAGCGCTGCGATCTGGAGGCCGGCATGGCCAAACTATTCGCCTCCGAGGCGGCGGTTGAAAACAGCATGGACGCGATGCGTGTGCTGGGCGGATACAGCTATTCGG